>NZ_CP015922.1:315555-631110 GCF_001659725.1 Polynucleobacter wuianus
CTCTAATAGCCCCTGAAAACCTGCATCACTGATCCCATATTTTGCATGGCTATAGCCAAAATGCCCAAATACCAAATCTACCGGAAAGTTTTCAAACACTTTGGCTAAGTTGGGATATTCATTGACATGCATGAGGAGTTCGAGATGCCAGCCAAAAGGTTTGATACGTTCTGCTAAAGCTTTGAGATTTTGAATTGGCAGTCCAGCAGACTTATCTGTAACATCGACAATATTGCAACGAATGCCTCGTACTCCAGAATTATGGAGTTGTTCTAATTCTTTTTCGTTAATTTGATTGACATCATTAGAGATGACTGCAACACCGCGAAACTTTTCTGGTCGCGCTTTGAGTGCTGCCAACATCGCTTGATTATCGGTGCCGTACACACTAGGTTGTACTAATACTGCACGATCAACGCCAAGCATAGCGAGTAAAGACTCATAATTCTCTAGGGTAGCGTCAGGTGGTGTATAGATTCGCTCATGTGCATAGGGAAATTGAGTTGCTGGCCCGCAAATGTGTGCGTGACAATCTATAGCCCCAGCTGGAAATGCAATCTTTGGTGACCGAATTTCTGGATCTGGGGCTTGGCACAGTGGCGCTTGAGGATGAGGCATTAGGACTGCAGATTACTGCGGTTCAATGTTGGCTTCTTTAGCAATCTTTTGATACTTCGCCATTTCCTCGCGTACAAATTTGCTAAATTCTGATGGGCTCATCGGTGTCGCTTTGATGCCTTTAGTTTCATAAGCATTTTTCACTTCAGGATCTTGCATCGATTGATTGATATCAGTGTTAATTTTTTTCACCACTGCAGCAGGTGTTCCTGCGGGCGCCCAAACACCAAACCAAAGCCCAATTTCAAAATTCGGATAGCCTTGTTCAGCGACGCTAGCAATTTCAGGGACTGCCGCGTTTCGAGTCTTGCTAGTGACACCTAATGCACGTACCTTGCCACCTCTAAGTTGTCCAATAGCAGTATCAAGTGGCGCCATATAAAAAGCAGTGCGGCCAGACATGGTGTCTTGAATCGCTTCTGGTGAACCTTTGTAGGGAACGTGGATTAACTTAATGCCCATCATCTGGTTAAAGTACTCAGCAGCTAAGTGTGTAGAACTGCCAACACCCGCTGAAGCGAAGGTAATTTCACCGGGTTTGGATTTTGCGGCAATCACTAAATCACGAATCGTTTGATAGGGACCATCGGCGGCGGTAATCATCACATAAGGGGTTTGCCCAAGAATCGCAACATCAATCAAACTCTTGAGAGGGTCATAAGGCAATTTTTTATAGATAGCAGGATTGGCTGCATAAGATGCTGATTGCACAAGCAAGGTGTAACCATCTGGATCCGAGTTCACCACAACACCTGTCCCAATCAGTCCGCCAGCACCCGGACGGTTTTCAATAATGACGGGTTGCTTCCAGGTTTCGGTAAGGCTCTTGGCAACAACGCGACCGGCGATATCAGCTCCTGAACCAGTCGTTAAGGGTACGATCATTTTGACGGTGCGATTGGGGTAGCTTTGGGCAATTGCCAGGCTTGTCCCAAATACGAGGCTGAAGATGAGCATGAGTCTGCCCTGAATCTTTGATGTAAACATCACGTCTCCTATGCTTTTAATAAGCGTTTTTTATGGTTTTGTATGAATGCGTTATGCAGCGTTTCAATGGATAATCTAACACGGTCTTAAAAATAGATAAATAGAGGCCACTAGGTACATATAAGAAACAAGGCGGAGACAAATGACTCAATTACAAGATGCAAAAACTGTCAATGTGAATGGCGTTGATATTGCCCATCGATTTGATGGTCCCGAGGATGGTCCAGTACTTTTGGTAGCCAATAGTTTGATGGCGAATGGCAGTATGTGGGATTGGAATATACCTGCTTTTACTGACCGTTACCGCGTGCTCCGTTACGACAAGAGAGGACATGGTAAGTCGGGCGTTGCTCCAGGCCTCTATAGCATTGCTCAATTAGCAGACGATGCAGCTAGTTTATTAGATGCTCTCAAGATTAAGAAAGCCCATTTCATGGGGCTATCCATCGGTGGCATGATTGGTCAGCAATTAGGCGCTCGCTATCCGGAACGTATTCTGTCCCTCTCCCTTTGTAATACCGCTAGCGAAATGCCGCCACGGAGTTTGTGGGAAGATCGTTTTCAAACTGCCCGTACTAAAGGCCTTGTAGGATTAGTTGATGGCACGATTGCGCGTTGGTTTACTACACCATTTATTGAGCGAGCTCCACAAGATATTGAAAAAGTGCGTCAAATGATTCTGGCTACCAATGTTGATGGTTATATTGGATGCGGTAGTGCAGTGCGCGATATGGCGCAAAGTACGATGCTACTCAAGATTAAGGCGCCAACCTTAGTGTTATCTGGTCGCCATGATCCTGCATGCACCGTAGATCAGGGGATTGTGCTCAATCGCCTGATTGATGGCTCACAGATGGTTATTATTGAAGATGCTGCTCATTTATCCAATATTGAGCAGCCCGCACGATTTAATCAGGCGGTGCGAGAGTTTATTGATTCAGTAGATGATCGTTTGTAATGCAGTAGCAACGAAGTGGTTCCCATTTTTATAACTAGAGGGGTTTTATATGGCCGATTTATCTGTAGATCAAATTAAAGCAATTCGCGCTAATGTATTAGGTGCTGCTGCAAAAGTCCCGGGAGCTCTTATTGGCCTTGGCATCTTGTTCATCATTCTTGGAATGATTGGCGTTGCTGGTCAGGTTCTTTTCTCGCTAGTGTCAGTAAACGTTCTTGGTATCTTCTTGTTTGCGGGTGGCGTGCTTCAAGGTGCTCATGCTTTCAAATCAACCGGCTGGAAAAGCGTTACTGTTCAGCTCATCTTTGCGGTTTTATATATCGGTGCTGCCATCTACGTTTGGGCATTTCCGATTCCAGCGTTAGAGGCTATCACTTTATGGCTTGCGGCAATCTTCTTTATTACGGGTTTCTTGCGCTTGGTATCCGCATTTCAGCATCGCCATTTTGCTGAGTGGTTCTGGCTTGCCTTATCTGCTGCAATTTCTATCTTGATGGGCGTGCTCATCATGAATAACTTCCCATCATCAAGCTTATGGTTGCCAGGCTTATTGATCGCTATTGAATTGTTATTGCAGGGCTGGTCTTTATTGTTCTTAGGCTTTGCTGCCAAATCACTAACTAAATAAAAACCATACAAATAAAGAGCAATAGTCATGGCAATGAAAAAAACAGATCTCTATAAGAATTTGGCCTTGACTACTGCTCAGCGTATGAAGAATGCTGCCAAGACGCCTAAACCCGGTGTCGCTGAAGCGCATGCCAAAACCAAAAAAGAGCTTGCAGAGGCAAACCCGATGCTCGCTTCTTTGATGGGCAAAAGCAGACCTAAGAAAAAGTAAGCAATCAGAAGTAATGCAGGCAGTGCACCCTCAATAATGGTCATGTGTAAGAACCTGCGCAATGAGTGGCTACAACGGTTCGCTCATGCCTTAATCCCCTTATTTCTTCTGCTAACAGGCCACGCTTGGGCGCAAATTGCGCCGCCTCCGAATTACGATCAAAAACTAAACGATATGGTGGTGAATGCCACCCGCTCGGGAACGCCTCTAGATGAAATGTCACTCAATACGACAATTTTGACAAAAGAGGTATTGGAGTCCTCCCCTGATCAGACAATTGATCAGGTGCTCAAAAACGTACCAGGCGTATTTTTGAATGACGTACCTTACTATCAAAAAGATCCTACAGGTCAGAGTATTAACGTGCGTGGTTTGGGTTATGGCCGCACTTTAGTGCTGATTGATGGCTTGCCTGCCAACGATGCTTTTTACGGAACGGTGCAATGGAATTTGGTTCCCATGTCATCGATTGAATCAGTGGAGTTTGTGCGTGGTGGTGTTTCTAGCTTGTATGGCAACTATGGCATGGGCGGTGTGATTAATATCAATACCAAGACTCCTAAAAATAGTTCTCAAGATGTCTCTGCCAGCATAGGCTCATTTGGCACTGGTAATGTGGCAGCATCAAAAGACTTAATCGTTTCTGATGTAATGCAAATGCGACTTTCTGCTGACTACTTTTCAAGTGAAGGCTTTCAGAACTACGCCACGATTTATCCCGCATCACCAAGTAATACCAAGGGTATGACTACAGATGTTACGAAAAACTCTAATATTCGCCTACAAAACTATTTCAAGCCCACTCAAGATACCAATGCATTCTTGAGAATGGGTTACAGCACTATGGCTGACTTGAGTAATAACTTTGCTATTGCGCCTAATTTAATTCAAACAGCAGATGTGGCGGGCGGATCGACTACCAACTTGGATATAGATAAAAAAGTGCAGATCAATGCTTACTATCAGGCAACCAATTTTTATAAGCAAACGGCAAATAGTGCTGGCACTTATATCAATGCCAATTACACCGACCCTTATTCAACCATAGGAGCTTCTGCTCAATATACGCAAGATCTCAAGGCCGCTGGGATTGATCAATATATTGTGGGAGTTGATGCTAGAAATATCTCAGCTTCTAATACAACCAATAATTTATTGTCTAGTGGTGCAGTCAACTCTGTGAATTATGCACAGGGACAGCAAAACTTTTATGGGTTGTTGGGACAGATCAAATCCAATGCCAGTGCTATTCCTTTGGAGACAACTTTAGGTGCAAGAGTGGATGTGTGGAATAGTCAGACGCCAACCTTATATAACGCTGGGTCCAATGGCGCAAATCCGCTTTATCAGTCAATCCCAAATAAGAGTAAGACTCAGCTCAGCCCATCACTAGGCTTGGTTTATAAAGCAACGGATGATCTCAATTTGCGTACTGCGGCTTATCAAGCATTTCACGCGCCTAGCATGAACAATACTTTGCGTAGCTATGGAAACAATACTACTGGTTACTCTATTTCAAACCCAAATTTAACGCCGGAGACTATGACGGGTTATGAAATAGGGACAGATTATCGCTGGAAGAGTGGCTTTGCACAGCTAACGGCATTTAATAATTACATCCAGAACGCAATTACTAGCTACAAAATCACAAGTGCTAATTCTGCATTTGCATATGGTCTTTGTAGCGCCAGCGGTATTCCTATTTCTGCGCAGGGATGCTCCACTTCTGGCGGATTTACCAACGTCAGTTATTACACTAACCAACAAAACTTATTAAGCCGTGGTATTGAGTTGCAGTATCACCAAGATGTCAACGCTAATTGGGCTTTAGATGGCGGTTATGCATACACTCGTACCGTATTGACCTGGAGTGCAACTACAGATCCAACCAATACTCAGGTTGGTGGCGTTCCGATGAATATGGCTAATGCCGCAATTACTTATTACCCTGTGCCACAGGCAAGTCTGACCACTACAGTTCGCTATGTGGGGAATTCTTGGATGGCAACCGGATCTTTGCCGGTTCCCGCATATGCAGTGGTTGGCTTAAAGGCGAATTACCAAGTAACTCCGCAAGCTTCCGTCTTTGCTTCGGTGGTGAACTTATTTAATCGCCAATATGTCACATTTAATATTGCCTCTCAGGCAACCGCTTATCAAGCTGGCATGCCTCAGGCAATTACCGTGGGCGCGCGAGTGACTTTCTAGGATTTGGTGCAGTGCAGTAGTTCGGGTTTGGTGTGAATGTATTAAAAATGCTTTAGGATTTAACAAAATGCAGTTCATAGCAAATAAGAAGAAGCTATTAATAGCGCAATAAAAACAACACTGGGAGACGTATCCATGAAATTAAAAACAATTCATTCTTTAATGTTCGCTGCAGGTATGGCCGTTGCTACTTTGGCAAGCGCTCAAGCCCCTGCTCCGGCACCAGCTGCAGCGCCGGCAATTCCGCCAACCTGGGCGCAGGGTAGAACACCGGATGGTATGAATCCATCCTTGGCACCAAATCCTCCTGGTATTTCTGCGATGCCTGCAGATGAAATTCCTGTCAGCAAGTTAAAAGTGCCAGCTGGCTTCAAGATTGAGTTGTGGGCATCGGGTATGCCAAACGGTCGCTCTATGACTGAATCTCCAAACGGTACTGTGTTTGTCGGTACTCGTTTTACAGGTAATGTGTATGCGGTCATTACTAAAGACGGTAAGCGCGAAGTGAAAACGATTGCTAAAGGTTTGCATCGCCCAAATGGCGTTGCGTTCACCAATGGCTCGCTTTATGTTGCTGAACTCTCTCGCATCATTCGTTACGACAATATTGAGCAGAACTTAGATAACCCACCTGCACCGGTAGTAGTCTTTGATGCACTCCCTAAAGATGAGCCACATGGTTGGAAGTTTATGAAGCTCAGTCCTGATGGGCAGTATTTGTATTTTCAGATTGGTACACCAGCGAACATTGTTGTGCCACCATCAACTCATGCGACGATTGTTCGCTTGAACCTCAAAACCAATATTTTGGAAACTGTGGCAACCGGTGTTCGTAACAGTGTTGGCATGGACTTCCAGCCTGGCACAAAAGAACTGTGGTTCACCAATAATGGCCGTGACTGGGTTGCAGAAGATAAGCCAAGTGATACCTTGAATCGCTTGGTGCGTCCAAAAGGTATGAATTTTGGTTACCCTCATTGCCATCAAGGCGACTTCTTGGATCCTGAGTTTGGAAAAGGCCGTTCATGCGATGAGTTTGACAAGCCTGTTTACAACTTGGGCGCTCACGTTGCTGCATTGGGTATGCGCTTTTATAACGGCAAGCAATTCCCGGCTGAATACAAAGGCAACATCTTTATTGCTGAGCACGGTTCTTGGAATAAAACAAAACGTGTTGGCTATCAAGTGGTGCGCGTAGTGCTCGATTCCAATAACAAAGTCGTGAAAGCCGAGCCATTTGTTACTGGTTGGTTAGATGGCGAGAATTTCTGGGGTCGTCCAGTTGATGTACAAATGCTCAAAGATGGTTCTATGTTGGTTTCAGATGATGAGACTGGCGCTATCTTCCGCGTTTCTTACGGCAAATGAAATTGATCTCTAGCACTAAGGCCATCCTCAGGGTGGCCTTTTTTACTTCTCTCTTTCTGTCATGCAATAGTAATGCTGCTCCACCTGATGCAGTCGCAGGCAAAGCAAAAGCACAAACGTGTTTTACCTGTCATGGTGAAAACGGTATTGGCATTGCACCGGAGATCCCGAATCTTGCGGCGCAGCCAGCTTTGTCGATTACTTATCAATTGATTCAGTTCAGAGGACAACAGCGTAAGGGCGGTGCAATGGAAGCATTGGCAATGCCTCTGAGCGATCAGGACATGCGCGATATTGCTGCTTACTACGCTTTTCTGCCCCCGCCACCAGCAAAATCTGGTAATGCAGAAAAGATTGCAAAAGGTCAACAGATCTCAAGTGCCCAGTACTGCAATTCTTGTCATGGGGCACAGTTACAGGGCCAGAAGCACATTGCCCGCTTGGCTGGTCAGTCGTCTGAGTACATCGTGACGCAACTTAAAAATATTCGATCTGGTAGTCGCGTGGATATGGATGGCACAATGGGTAGCGCGGCGCGTGGTTTAAGTGACGAGGACATCGAGGCAATTGCTGCTTACGCCGCTTCATTAAACTAGCACTTAGTCATCCTTTGAACCCTTCAGTAAGTTGCCTCTTTGCAGTCAAAAAACCATTTCCTTCTCGTTGATTTTTTAAAGACTTTTGCCGCTTTAACAATCATTCTTCATCATTTTTCGAGCTACGGTCAGATTGCTGAAGATGCTCGAAATCTGTTGCCGGGGATCATGACCTGGCTGTTTGAGTATGGGCGTTATGCAGTACAGATCTTTTTGGTGATGGGTGGTTACTTAGCGGCTCAGTCTCTGACGCGCACTAGTGACTTAAAAAATCCCCAAACTGCTCTGAAAACGATTTTTAATCGCTACCTGCGATTGTTTGCCCCCTATGTTGTGGCTTTGCTAGTGACTATCGTTTGCGCTTGGGTGGCGCGCTTTTGGGTGCAAGATGAATTCATAGGTGAATCAGAAACCCTGAGTCAATTTTTAGCGCACTTGTTTTTCTTGCAAGGGATCTTAGGCCTAGATTCCATATCGGCTGGTGTGTGGTATGTGGCAATTGATTGGCAGCTCTATGCGATTCTGACAATCATGTTGAGCATGTTCCCAGGCCTTCGATCTCTCATCTGGATGATGCTAGTCCTCTGTGTTACATCCTTGCTGTATTTCAATCGAGATGGATCGTATGAGAACTATTTCATTTACTTTATCGGTGCTTATGGCTTGGGTATATTGGCTCAGCTCTGTAAAAACTATCCAGATCCTTCGGTTAACCGTTTTGCCAAAATATTGATGGTTATGATTGGTCTTGTGATAGTTGTATCAAGCTTCCATCAATTTTGGTTGCGAAACATCCTGGCTTATAGCGTTGCCATAGCTCTGATTTTTTTCGGAGATTGGGCTTATAAAGATCAGAAGCATCACAAGGCACATAAGTTAGTCAATGCAATCCTTTGGGGCAGTAGAAGATCGTATTGCGCTTTTTTAATTCACTTCTCGTTTATCTTGCTAGCCAACACTGTATATATTGCTTGGGGCATGAATCATCTTCACAATGGTGTGTTGGCAATTGCTTTGATGTTGGTGGCGATCGCGACTAGCTGGGTTGCAGCGACTTTGCTCTATCGCTGGGTTGAAGTACCTTCACGTAACTTGAAACTTTAAAGACCCATATCCTTTAAGACGCGAAAGATTTCTCGATAAGCCTTAGGCGGTTTGTTTTGCTCTTTTTCTTTACGCGCATTACGAATCAGTGTTCGCATATTCTGAATATCCATATCGGGATATTGCTCAATCATTTTGGTAAAGGCTTCATCATTAGCGATAAGCCGATCGCGATAACTCTCCAAGAAATGCAGCTTTGCAGTCTCCGCCTTGCTCACTCCTTGAATCGCATCCAAGCGTTTTTGGATTGCTTCGAGTTCTTCTTCGTCCAGAAAGCGCATCAGTTTTCCTAAGTACTGCTTATGGCGACGAATTGCTTCAAAACTCTTAATCTTATTGGTTTCTGAAATAGCAGTCTTGATAGCTTCATCAAGAGGAATAGTTTTGAGGGCGTCGCTACTCAAGGCCGCCAATACTTCCGCTAATTTCTGGCGTTCGGTCATTTGGCGCTTTAACTCAGACTTGCTTGGGCCTTCATCTTCTTCAGCAAGCTTGGGAGTGCGATTTTTCTCATTAATATGCATTGCACTATTTTAGACGGGTATTGAGCTTGAATTACCGAGATGATCAATTGTGGAGTTTGGTGAATAATAGAGCGATTGATGAATAAGACAGAAAACATTCCAAGGCAGCTCTTTTTATCTGATGCATAGACCATGAATCAAGCAAATACCTACGATTACATCATCATTGGTGCCGGTAGCGCCGGCTGTATGTTGGCTAAGCGTTTGACTGAAAATCCTCAAAAGAAGGTTTTGCTGATTGAGGCAGGCAAGAGCGATAACTACATTTGGATTCACATTCCGGTGGGGTATCTTTATTGCATTGATAACCCAAGGGCGGATTGGCGTTTTAAGACTGTTGCGGAAAAAGGCCTTAATGGCCGTTCACTGTTATATCCCCGTGGTCGTGTGCTTGGCGGATGCTCCTCTATTAACGGCATGATCTATATGCGTGGTCAAGCGGGCGACTATGAATCTTGGGTACAAGCCACTGGAGATGAAGCCTGGTCTTGGGAAAATGCACTCAAGCGTTACAAGTCTTTTGAGGACTATCACGGTGATGCCAACCAATGGCATGGCAAAGGTGGCGAGTGGACCGTATCGAAGCAACGCTTGCGTTGGCCCATCATGGATAAATTTAGGGATGCCGCAGTAGAGGCGGGCATTCCATCATCTGATGACTTTAATCGTGGTGACAATTTTGGCGTAGGTTACTTTGATGTGAGTCAGCGCAAGGGCTGGAGATTAAATACTTCAAAAGCATTCTTAAAAGATGCTGTTAAGCGAAGTAATTTGACCGTGCTCACAGAAGCAATGGTGACAAAACTCAAAATCGATCCAGTCACAAAAAATTGTTCTGGCGTTGTATACCGCCAGAATGGAATAAGTACTGAGGCGGTAATCGATTCAACGGGCGAGGTAATTCTGAGTGCTGGCGCAATTGGTAGTGTGCAAATTCTGGAGCGTTCTGGTATTGGTGCTGCAGCACATTTAAACAAGTTGGGCATTCCAGTGATCGCTGATTTACCAGGCGTTGGTGAGAACCTGCAAGATCATTTGCAATTGCGCATGATCTATAAAGTGAACGGCATTAAGACACTCAATACCAAAGCTAATTCTTTGTTTGGCAAGATGATGATTGGCTTGGAGTATCTATTAAAACGCTCTGGCCCGATGTCGATGGCACCTTCACAGCTAGGTGCATTTGCTTATAGCTCTCCCGATCAACAGAGTGCTAACGTGGAGTATCACGTACAGCCTCTGTCGCTAGAAAAATTTGGTGAAGATTTACATTCATTCAACGCATTTACTGCAAGCGTTTGTAACTTGCGTCCAACATCGCGTGGCAACGTACATATCACTTCAACTCATCCTGAGGCACCTCCTGCAATTAACCCAAATTATTTATCTACCGATGAAGATCGCAAAGTAGCGGCAGAGTCCTTACGCTTAACGCGCAATATTGTGAAGCAGTCCGCGCTTGCTCCATACATGCCTGAAGAATATAAACCCGGCATGCAATATCAAACTGATGAAGAGTTGGCTAAGGCAGCGGGAGATATTGGCACAACCATTTTTCATCCTGTAGGGACTTGCAAGATGGGACGCGATGATGATCCGATGGCGGTTCTTGATTCTCAATTGCGCGTGAGAGGCATTCATCACTTGCGCGTAGTCGATGCATCTGCCATGCCTACGATTACCTCGGGTAATACTGCAGCCCCCACCATGATGATCGCAGAGCGCGTAGCGGAATTGCTCACGCGTGAATAGTTCACTCAATCAAGAAAGTGGCTCAGCAAATAAGCAACTGAGTAAGCCGCTGAGTTACCAGCTACCAATCAGCCATTTGCTACTAGCACTGGCAATTGTGGCAGTGTGGGGTACTAATTTTGTTGTGATCAAAATCTCTTTAGATAGCTTTCCACCATTTTTGTTTGCTGGTTTACGTTACTTGTTCGCTTTTTTGCCTGCTGCATTGTTTTTATCAAGACCCAAAGTTTCATGGATCAATCTCTGTGTTTATGGTCTGGCCGTTGGGGTGGGGCAGTTCGGAGTGTTGTATTACGCAATTAATGGGAATATTTCTCCTGGCTTGGCTTCTCTAGTAATTCAGACCCAGGTGTTTTTCACGATCGGCTTTGCCATGCTCTTTGCTAAGGAAAGACTCAAGCTTTATCAAGCGATTGCAGTAATTATTGCCATGACTGGTCTTGGAATTATTGCAGTGCACACAGATACGACAACGACTTTTCTAGGTTTGGCCTTAGTGGTGTTTGCGGGCTTTTCTTGGGGAATAGCCAATACGACCAGTCGCCGTGCTGGTGCGATTAATATGCTCTCTTATGTGGTTTGGGCCAGCGTTTTTGCCATCCCCCCACTATTTGTAATCTCCTGGGTTTTTGAGGGCGGCTGGGGATCGATGGAGGCTTCCTTAACCTCTGCACCAATAGGGGCTTGGTTTGGGGTGCTTTGGCAGTCTTGGGGAAATACCATCTTTGGGTATGGTGCCTGGGCATGGTTACTTTCTAAGCATCCTGCAGCGGTAGTGGCTCCCGCACCCTTGTTGGTGCCTATTTTTGGCATGGCAGCCGCTGCTTATTTCCTTGGCGAACCACTGCCTCTATGGAAGATTTTGGCTGCAGGGTTAGTGATTACTGGCTTGGTAGTCAATTTATTTTGGCCAAGCATTGCTAAGCAGCTCAAACACCGTTTTTCTTGAGAAATTTCTGGTCCCCTAGAGCTAATGTAAAACCCTAATAGATGCCCCTTTTTTTGCCCCTGCATTAACAGTAAGATAGCTATTCGTTATCCGTAGTACCTATAAAAATATTTATTCAATAGCACTTTTAGTCATGGAGACTTTATGAAGATTCGTCATCACATTTTTGCAGTAGCTGCTGCTGCATTGCTCGCAACAGGCGCTAACGCTGCCGATATCAAAGTAGGTGTTGCAGGTCCGTTTACTGGCGGTTCATCCTCAATGGGTGTCAGTATGCGTGACGGTGTTCGCCTTGCTACAAAAGAAATCAATGCTGCTGGTGGTATCAACGGTAATAAGATTGTATTGATCGAGCGTGACGATGAAGCAAAAAATGAGCGTGGCGTGCAAATTGCACAAGAGTTGATCAACAATGAAAAAGTCGTTGCAACCCTCGGCTATATCAACACTGGTGTTGCATTGGCTTCACAACGTTTCTATCAAGATGCCAAGATTCCAGTATTGAATAACGTTGCAACCGGTTCCATCATTACCAAGCAATTTCCTAATGCACCAGAAAACTATGTTTTCCGTAATGCTGCGGCTGACAACATTCAAGCGCCAATGGTTGCTAAAGAAGCAGTTGAAAAGCGTGGCTTGAAGAAAGTAGCAATTTTGGCCGACTCTACAAACTACGGCCAATTGGGTCGTGAGGACTTAGAGAAGGCATTGAAGACCTATGGCGTAACCCCAGTGGCAACTGAAAAGTTCAACATTGGTGACGTTGATATGACTTCACAATTGCTCAAAGCAAAAAATGCTGGCGCTGATGTTGTATTGACTTATGCAATCGGACCTGAGTTGGCACAAATTGCCAACGGCATGGCTAAGTTGGGCTGGAAGAAGCCAATCATTGGTAGCTGGACATTGTCCATGGCTAGCTTTATTGATACTGCTGGTAAGAATGGTGACGGCGCAACAATGCCACAAACTTACATTCAGTCTCCCTCTACAACTTCTAAGCGTAAGGCCTTCCAAGATGCTTACGTAAAAGAGTTCAAGCCAAAAAATAACAATATTGCTTCACCAGTTTCTGCTGCTCAAGGTTACGATTCTGTATACCTCTTGGCTGCAGCGATCAAGCAAGCTAACAGCACTGAAGGACCAAAGATCTTGGCGGCATTGCAAGACCTTAAGGCTCCAGTTGATGGTGTTGTGATTACTTACAACAAGCCATTCTCAGCAACTGATCACGAAGCTATCAAAGCTAAAGATGTGGTGATGGGTGTAGTTGAGAACGGCCGTGTTGAGTTCTTGAACGCTGAGGACGCAACCCCTAAGAAGAAGTAATTCATTCTCAATCTGCAGGCAATAAATTATTTTGCACTGCAACAATTGATAAAGCAAAGCGCCGCCCAAAAAGCGGCGTTTTGCTTACAATGTCGGATTCGTTAATAAAACAGTTTTAAGTATATTTAGGCCAACAAAATGGACATGCTTGCACAAATCCTCTCAAGCGGTATCGCGGTGGGGATGATCTATGCGGTAATCGCTTTCGGTTTCCAACTCACTTTTGCTACCTCGGGCACACTGAACTTCGGACAGGGTGAGGCCCTCATGTTGGGTGCTCTAGTCGGTTTGACATGCGTGGATACCTTTGGAATGAACTACTGGGTCATGATTCCCGTGGTGTGTTTATTCGGCATGTTGCAGGGTAGCTTTGTTGAGTTGATTGGTGTGCGTCCTGCAATCAAAATTAAATCAGAGTTCGGTTGGATTATGTCCACCATCGCACTCGGCATTATTTTCAAGAACGCTGCTGAAAATATTTGGGGTCGTGATGCATTGCCATTTCCATCACCATTGCCAATGGAGCCAATGAGTTTCTTAGGTGCGAATATTCTCCCGATGGAAATCTTGGTGGTTGTAGGTGCATTGGTCATGATGTTGTTAGTTGAGTTCTTTAACCGCAAAACTATTTACGGTAAAGCGGTGGTAGCTACAGCAAACGATCGTGATGCTGCTGGCTTGATGGGTATCAATACCAGCGTTGTCATTACTTTCTCTTACGCATTGTCTTCATTAACAGCGGCATTTGCTGGTGTATTGATTGCACCATTGACACTGACTGGTGCAACCATGGGCGGCGCTCTAGGTTTGAAGGCTTTCGCTGTTGCGATTATTGGTGGCCTCTCTAGTGGTCTCGGAATTATTGTGGGTGGTTTGATTTTGGGTATTGTCGAAACAGCTACCGGTTTTTATATTTCTACTGGTTACAAAGATGTTCCAGGTTTGATCTTGTTATTGCTCGTGTTGGCATACAAACCATCTGGTCTCTTCGGCAAATCTGCAATTAAGAAAGTTTAATGATGAAATTGAAGTCTCTATTACCGATATTAATTGCGATTGCGGCGCTCTTTGCCCTGCCGTTGTTTATTCATAATCCGTATTACATTCACTTAGTTGAAACGATTCTGATCTACACCATCTTGTTATATGGTTTGGATATCGTGGTGGGTTATGTAGGTCAGGTCTCTTTGGGTCACGCAGCCCTTTTCGGGATTGGTTCATACACTGCTGGTGTCTTGTACTTCCATTTTGGCTGGACCATCTGGGGAACTATTCCTGCATCAATTGTCGTGACCTCGATCTTCGGCGGCATATTGGCCTTGCCTGCGCTCAAGGTCATCGGACCGTATTTGGCGATGGTGACATTAGCCTTCGGAACGATTGCTCAGATTCTCATTAATGAGATGACTTGGATGACTGAAGGTCCATTGGGTATCAAGATTCCAAAGCCAGAACTGATGGGCGTGCCAATGACCAAGGCGGAGTACTTCTGGATGGTGTCTGCCATCTTGATCCTGTCTTTGATCGTCGTTGATCGTTTCGTGAAGTCACAGATTGGCCGTGCATTCGAAGCCTTGCGTGATAGCCCGATTGCTTGTGACTGTATGGGTGTGTCGGTATATCGCTTTAAGGTGATCGCATTTGTGATCAGCGCAGCTTTTGCTGGTTTGGCTGGCTGCTTGTACGCATACTCAGAGCAATATATCTCCCCAAATACCTATAACAATGAGCTCGCAGTTTTATTCTTGCTCGGCATCATTATGGGCGGACGTAAGTCACGTTTAGGCGCAGTGATTGGTGCAGCCATTATTGTGTTGCTGCCAAAATTGTTGGACGACATTCATCTCTTCCGTATCGTTGCCTCAATCATTGCGATCGTCGTAGTGGTAGGTGCTGGTATGGCGCTATCCAAGAAAGTCACTACTCCAAGACGTGTAGCTATTCCGATTGCCGGTGTAGTGGGCTTGGCAGCATTCTCATTCTGGCTCAATAGCATCTCTGACTGGCGCTTAAGTATTTTCGGTTTTATGATTTTGTTGGTGGTGTACTACCTGCAAAACGGTATCGTTGGTTTTGCGAAGAGTTTCTATCAGTCAATTTTTGGTAAAGTAAAAACCACACGCGGTGGTGATGCTGAAGTGGTCGATGATTCAATTAGCTTCATTAGTGCTGTTGGAAATCAAAATGCTGGTTCAGAGCTCCTCAAAGTGGATTCCATCTTGATGCAATTCGGTGGTTTGAAAGCATTGAACAATGTAGATCTCAGCATTAAGCGCGGCACTATTCATGGTCTGATCGGTCCTAATGGTTCTGGTAAAAGCACCATGATGAACGTGTTGACAGGCATTTACACGCCGACCGCTGGTAACGTTCTCTATGCAGGCGAAAGTGTTGTTGGGAAGACTTCTTCTGACATTGCTCTATCTGGCATTGCGCGTACCTTCCAAAACGTACAGCTCTTCGGTGAAATGACGGCGATCCAAAACATTTTGGTTGGCCTGCACCACACCTTCAAATCCAATATGTTGGAGATTGCTCTGCATTTGCCACGCTACAAGAAAGAAGAAGCTGATGCATATGCTCGTGCAATGGCGTTGCTCAAGTTCGTAGGCTTAGATGATTTAGCTAACGAAGAGGCGCGTAACTTGCCATATGGTAAGCAACGTCTGTTGGAAATTGCTCGTGCCTTGGCGCTTGATCCAGAGTTGCTCCTCTTGGATGAGCCAGCTGCAGGTTTGACTGCTCCAGATATCAAAGAACTCTTGCGCATTATTCGTAAGATTCGCGATAACGGCATTACATTCATCCTGATTGAGCACCATATGGACGTGGTGATGTCAGTTTGCGATACCGTTTCTGTCTTGGACTTCGGTCAGAAGATTGCAGAAGGCAAGCCAGCTGAAGTTCAGGCAGACGAGAAGGTGATTCATGCCTACTTGGGTACTTAATCACTAGAACAATATTGAATCGGTAAATACCATGTTATCTATTAAGAATCTTGAAGCAGGCTACGGCAAAGTCAAAGTCCTCCACGGCATCAATATTGATGTTCCTAAGGGACAAGTAATTACGTTGATTGGCTCTAACGGCGCTGGCAAAACGACTACTATGCGTGCTATCACCGGCATGATCAAGCCAACCGCTGGTGAAGTGATCTTGGGTGGCGAAAAAATTGATGGTTACGACTCTCATAAGATCGCACGCTTGGGTTTGGCACACAGCCCTGAAGGACGCCGCGTGTTCACAACCATGTCGGTCACTGACAATCTATTGCTTGGCGCATTTCCACGTTTTACCGGAAGTCGTCCTAAGGGTGATATTAAGAATGACTTAGAAAAGTCTCTCGAAATGTTCCCGCGCTTAAAAGAGCGTCGCAATCAGTTGGCAGGTACCTTGTCCGGTGGTGAGCAACAGATGTTAGCAATGGCTCGTGCCGTAATGCTCAACCCCGAAATCATTCTTTTGGATGAGCCATCAATGGGTCTTGCACCAATTTTGGTTGAGGAAGTATTTAAGATTATTTCTAATCTCAAATCACAAGGCGTGACCATGTTGTTGGTGGAGCAGTTCGCTGCTGCAGCCTTGAACGTTGCTGACTATGGCTATGTTCTAGAGAATGGCAAGATCGCTACTCATGGCCCAGCTACAAAACTCAAAGATGATCCAGCTGTTAAGGCGGCATACTTGGGCGGTGCTGGCGGTCACTAAGCAATTACCGTTGGTGAATGAAAAAAGCCCTTTTTAAGGGCTTTTTCTTTTCTAGCAATGCATCCCTACTAGGATTCTGAAATCAGTTTGATCGCTTCTCGAATGAGTAGGGCGCGATAGCCCATATAAATACCTACTAAGGTAAATCCAAATAAGAACAGCTTCGGAATCAAAGCACCCTCGATGACGAGTTGGCTAATGAGCAAGCCTATCGCAACTGCAAAAAAGAAGATTGCGCCGAGAATCAGCACAATCCAATTCTCATGCTTGCTTACTTGTTGGGTTTGATTAGTGTATGCCAGCACCTGAAAAACATTGTCTTTTGGATAACCAGAAACAATAACGCTATCGCCATCAGCAATAATCATAGGCGTAGAAAATTTGGCCTCAATTGTTTTATCTCCTAAGTTAAATTGAGAAACAAAGAAGCGTTTGTAATACACCGAAGAATGATCGTGTGTTGGCTTCTCGGGGTTAACGTATTCCAAGAGTGACTTATTCAGATTGCTCACGGTGCCAGATACGGCACTGATTGAGGTGGATAAAAAAGTGCTTGGTTTAGTAACTGACATCAGCAGAACTCCCATAAGGCTTAATATAAGAATATAAAGAAGTGAGAGTAGCGGGCTTTTCATAGACCATTGAGACCTTTAATGGTGAGGCTGACTGCTACACCAAGCACCATGATTGCAAATACTTGTTGTAAGCGAGGCCCACTTAGCTTTTTGCTAATTGCTAGGCCTACGAGTAGCCCTGCCAATGCACCAAGAGAAAATGGTGCGGCTACTAAGAAATTAAATCCACCTGTTGCCGCAGAAAAGATTACGCTTCCTCCGGAGATCAGGGCCTGCACACCTAAGGAGGTCACAATGATCGACTGCGCAGTTAAATTGGTATAGCGTTTTAATGCAGGAATGATAATGAAGCCACCACCAACCCCTAGAAGTCCTGATAAGAAGCCAGCCAATCCGCCAGTAAGGGCAAGCGCTCTGGCACAGGGCACATTCCAATATAGCTTTCCAATTGAGGGATCTATTAAACAAGGGGGTGGTTTTCTTGGTGAATCAACAATTCCGAAAGATGTTTTTCGAGCCTGTCTATATTGATTGAATGCAGAGTAAAAGAGAGCTGCGCTAAAAATGAGTAGAAGAGGACCATTGGGAATCTGATTTGCCAACCAAAAACCAGCAGGAGCAAAAATCACTCCAAAGATTGCCATGAAGAAGGCAGCCTTGTATCGCAAAAGTTTATTTTTGAGTCCTATTAATGCACCAACACTGGCAGCAAGAGCAATTGCCGATAGAGAAATGGGGCTAGCATCCACCATTTTCATGTGAAGAGCAAAAACCAGAAGCGGAACAGACAAAATTCCGCCGCCTGCGCCAGTCAAACCCATCAGAATTCCGACGCAAATGCCTAAAGCGGGGCTGAGGAGTATTGAGCTATCCATTTCGAGTCATTTTATCTTGAGAGAGTATGCTCAAGATATAGTCATTTTTAGATCTATTTGGAGCTTTATATGAATATGACCCATTACATGCAGTTATTGGCCGATAACCAGCCCTGGAATCTCATGATCTTTATGGCTATTCCAATAGTGCTGGCTGAAACATTAGCCATCACTGAGCTTTACATACTATTTACTCGAAAATTTCAGGGGCCGATCTGGAACTTAAATCGCTTCTCTGGAACGGCAGTTGGGCTTTACTTCATCGGCATCATCGTCTACCTCATGACGACTGCGGTAATTCCGATTACCAAATCTGGTGAGTGGAGAACATTGATTGATGTCGTGGCAGTCGCTTCTTATTTAATTGGCGGGCTACCTCTGATTTGGATTGCCTTGCAAGAGTTTGGCTTGGTGAATAAGCAGCTCAATCCAGAAGGTAAATTAAAAATTCATGCGATTTGTGTTGCTCTATTTTTGGTATTCGGCCATATTGCAATGATTAGTGGCATGCTAGATCCAAGCTTGCTAGGCTATCAAAGCTCTCCTCATCAAATGACTACGCCTGCAGTTATGCCTGCTGATCACGGACATTGAATACATGTAGTAAAAAGATAGCAAAAAAGAGTAGGCCAACCATCCAGTGAATAGTGATTACGCTTTCTCTTATCGTTTCGGGGCCGTAATACAGTAACGCTCCGGTAATAATCAGAGCGCCCAAAAAACTCAACTGTCCTATGCCGCTAAGCCTTTTCCGTTTGGACTTTAGGCCGGCTTTGAGGTGAAAGGGCAGTACAGACCCTAGGGCAAGTATGGCTAGCATTGCTGCAACTCCATGTATGGCCAAAATATCGTGAGATCCCAAGAGGGATCGCTTAACCTGAAATTCATGGCCTACTAGGTAAATGCTTCCGCTTAGAGAGCAACTTAAAACACTAAACATCACAAACCATTTTTGCCAGTTGGGCATTTTTCCTAAGCGACTCATGCGGCAATCCGAATCGCTTGCGCTGAAAATTTTGCAAAGCAAGGGTGGTTTGCTTGTTTAGATAAAGCCAGTACCTTAGTAAGCGCATCAGCATACACACACTCCTTCGCTATGATGGAATAAGAATCCGAGGATTGAATATAGATATCTGACTCATCTTGACCAAAAGGATTAATGAGATGACTTTCTTGTTCATCTCTTTTTGAAAAATAAAGGCTACTAGTTGCTAGGGCCGCATTTTGAAGGCTGCCAATTTCAATTAACTCCGAATAGTTATTTGGGTTACGAATATGAATAGGGTAGACCTGATCACCAAAGACCCTTAAGTCGCCTCCTGCATTGACAACGCCAGAACTCACGCCTTCTGAGATCAGAATCTTCACTGCCATATCTACTGCAAATCCTTTCGCAATTCCTCCAAGATCCAAACAGAGTGGGCGCGAAGAGGTAATCAGTTCAGGCGTAAGAAAGCAAATATCCTCGATACCGCCAAGATTGTGATTGGTGAAGTCAATATGACGCGGTAGTAGCCCGGCAGCAACCAGGCGATGACCAATGCCACAGTTAAAGAGACCCCTAGAGTAACGGTTCACCTGTTTTGCAGTGCGAAGTACCTGCGCTGTCCAGGGATGAATATCTACTGCTTTGTGATGCGCATAGCGATTGATGTAATTGAGTTCGCTAGACGGATTATGAAAACCCATTAAGCCTTGAATTTGTTCAATCGCTTTAAAGGCGTAACCTATGGCAGTCTGTTGAGCTTCCTGATCAACAGAGATCTCAACAAAGGTTCCAAGCAAGGGCTTACAGCGGGTGATCATGCAGCGCTCATTTTGATTTGATGGGGGTGTTCTTGAGTGCCAAGTCATATAGAACAGTGACCCGCTTTACGCCATCGGTGAGATGCTTACAGGAAAGTGTTGCGCCACCAATATTTTGAATATCTTGATTCAGTTTGATAGGATCATTCACCGTCTTTCCAACAAACTGTTTGCGCCACTGCGGCTCACCCACTTCATAGCCATAAGATTCGACATACTCCAGAATCTCAATTCCCAAAATACTACCTTTAGCGTTCAAGGCAACGGCGTAGGTAATCATTTCGTGCTTACCTACGACCTCATCAATGACGAGCCAACCACCATCCGCCGATCTCCAAATGCGATCACCCTGGAAAGGATGGCGGATGCTAGATGCTGCCCGCATCCTTTCTTGTAAATCATCGCTAATGATGATGGGTGATTTACTCATTGCTTTGTTAGGAAAAAGAATTTGCTGCGCTTGTTCACTCGAGATATAAATTTTTGCTTGAGCAAAGATGGGCGCTGCGAGCATTGCGAGTCCTGCTACAGCATATGGATTTGGTTTCCAGTCGATCATCTTCTTTTCTTATCTCTTTAATTCAATGGAAAGCCAACTTTGAGAATGTATTCATTGACTGAGTGGCTATCCCATACACGGGCGTTTGAGCATTCAGCTTCCCCGCCACCCATGCAGGTTCCACCTGCAAGCTGATAGCGCCAAGCACCCGTCACCCACCAATCTTTAGCGGCATAGTGCAAATTTGGGCCAACAAAGGTTGCGCGTTGTACTTGATTGCGTAAATTGAGTTCTGAGTAGTCGTTGTGAAAGCGTGCTTCAACGCCAGCTGACCATTTAGGCGCAAATCGATAGCTTGCCCCAACCAAAATATCTAGCATGGATTCAGGGACGTTACCGTTCTCAATAAATTTGAGACGCTCATTTGCAACTACTACGTTACCTGCAAGTATGAGGCGATCGTCAATAAAGTTCGATTGCAGCAATAAACGGGCTTCAAGCTCATCTTTATTTCGACCCCAAGTCGGCTCTAGGTAAAGACCAACACCTACAGGTGAAGTCACTGGGTTGGTAATGCGGTAAATCGCTTCTAAGGAACCACCTTCAATACCACTCTTTCTGTAGGCGGTGGAGGGATCATGTGATGAGGGAACGCCGTAGCCTCCCGTGCAAGTTGGCGCGTCTCCGCAGGCTTCTGGGTTGGTGTAGTTTTGATTGGCATTCGTATAGTAAGAATTGATATAGCCGGCTACTTGTAAGTCATTGGTGAGGCCGTACTCGATTTCCGTTCTGGCAGTCCAAGCATCGTATGTACCGGCTGCTTGGGTTTGGTTTAGCTGAACGCGTTGCTCAAACTCCCACTTTCCTTTGGGTTGTAGGTCTAAGGTATAGATCCAGCCAAAGGCTCCTTCGCCCGCATGGGCTAGTGAGAGGTGCAATGTTGCGGCAAGGACAAGGCTAAAGGCAATCAGTTTTTGAATGGTCAATTTCATGGTTTTCTGAGAGAGGGTTGAGAAAGTTAAATGAGAATGGTTCTCAATATATCATCAAATGAGAATGATTCTCAAATAGGAAAAAGACCATATTTCAGTAAATGATTCAATTTGTAGGGTGATTTGAATTCCCTTGTAAGATTTCTCTTCAATGGATTCGCAAGCACTCGAAAAACTCGTTCTTATGAAGATGCCCTTTGGTAAACATGCTGGGCGAGCTTTAGCGGATCTGCCGGGAAATTATTTGGCGTGGTTTGCGCGCGAGGGATTTCCCAAAGGTGAGTTGGGCGAGTTGTTGGAGTTGATGCACACGCTAGATCACAATGGCTTGCGTGGACTATTGGCCCCTATTCAAAGAGCCCATGGCTTACAAGCCAAATCAAAACTACTTTGAGCGAACGATTACGGTTACGCGGTTGCGCTCATAAGTGACCCCAGGTGATTCTGGCGGACTACTTTGAGTTGGACTTACAAATAGCGGGGTTTGTGATTCAATCTGCTTCGCAATTCTTTTGGCAAGTTCACTATTGCGATCATATTGAATCTGAACACTGGATACCTTACCTTCTTGAATGCGTGCAATCAGAGCGTTGAGCTTGTCGGCTGAGTATTCATCAAAAAATAGGGGGTACCAGCCACCCATCAATCCCTGATTTGGTATGGCTTTAGTGGCAATAGTGGGTTTAAGCAGAGAGTGCTCAGTCTGAATGGGTAATTGAAAATCGATTCCTGTTTTAGCGAGCAATTCCGAATAAGAAATTGGTGGAGACATTTGCGCCTCATTGCTGTTTTCTACCCAATAAGCCCATGCATGATTCTTGTTGGGGTCATAAACCAATTTAAATAGATGACTGGGAATCGTGACACGACTTCTGCCAATGCTACCTTGATTTCCAATAGAGCCAGTAAAGACGTAAACATCTCCCGAAGCTCTTTTGGTATACAGCCGAGTAGGCTCTTCAACGTTTTTTGCCCAAATTCCCTGATTATTCTGCCTGGCCTGCGGCATCATATTTGCTAGGGAGAAAGACTGCGCCATTGCTCTTTCATTACCCATATCCCCAGCTGGAGCGTTATGGCCACGATCGTATCCGCTCCCACGGTAGTCAGAAAGCAGGGCCCGCTCCGCAAAAGGCAGTCTTGCTTCTTCGTAAAACTGATTTGTTCTACGAGGATGTGGTCCAAGCAATTGTTCGCGATTGAGTTTTTCTACTGTGTAGATTGGCTTTTTATCTTGCGGTGAGTAATACACCGCAAAGCTATCAAAGCAAAGGTCGCGACCTGCTTGTGGGGTTACTGGCACCTGTTGCTTTGGGAAAAGACCCTTACAATCCTCGAAGAGGGCAAAGGCTGAGATTGGGCTTAATAGTAAAGCCAGCAAGAGTAGGGGCGTGATTATTGTGCGGCTAAATTTCATCTGCTGTAAGTGTAGGGGGTGGGTGAGTTTTATTAATGATTTCCTGCTTCAGTTGACTTTGCGCTTAGCTCTTAAGTTAGTAAGAAGTCAGTGGCAATACTGATTTGTCCTCAAATATCAGAGCTAAAAGCATTAAAAAATAATGCCTTGCAGCATTTATGGGTCAGCACTACCGGTAGAAAATTGGGGCGACTGAAATACTAGATGTATGGTTTTTGGCGACAATTATTCATTCCAAATAGTAAAAAAGTCGAAATTTAGAAAATTTTTTACAAAATGAAATTAGTGCCTCTTAACATCCATAAGTTACTGATTTATATAAATTTTATATGAAATATTTGAGGCTTATTCGGGAACTCCCGTATTTCAAGATCTAAAAGTTATCGAAATATATTTCTTTATTCTTGACTTGATATAAGAACCTTTTTAGGATGACCCATGTTTTTTATATATTGCGATGCAACATAAACCGGTATCACGGTTTTGGGGTGTCGCAAAAAATTGAATGAGTAAATGTTTATTGAACAATTTGAGTGAGATGCAGGATGCACAACCAGCGATGTTGGCTGCTAAACAACTGCTAGCCCACGCCATGGCTCCGGTGTATCGAGTCATCAATGGCTTACTCGTTGTCACTGTATTCATGGTGGTAGGTCTATGGCTATCAGGTAATGGAACCAATGCCGGTGCTTTTGATTTAGCCCGCATCCTAGTGCCGGATGAGGCTCGCCATATTGTTTGGAGCAATGGCTTTAGTATGCTTGATCAATATAAGAGTGCCAACGAGGGCTCTAGCTTATCTGCTTCCAATTCGGATATCGCTAGTGTGATTTATCACAAGTCCACTTCTGCCAGCGCTGGTTTGGCTAGTGCTAAAAAACAAACTGTAGCCTTATTAATGCCTTCAGTTGCTCAGGTTCAGGTGAAGTCAATCTCCCATTTGGCAGATCGCATTCCAACCTCCAAGATCGATCCCCAAGCATTGGATAGTAATTTGATGGGGTCAATTCAGAATCAACGTGCTGTTGCTGACTTCTATGAAAAGAAATACAGCCTCGATCGCGCCAAGATTGAGGAGTACGTTTCTAGTACGATTTTGATCGCCAAAGAAGTCAATATCGATCCAGTGTTGTTATTGGCAGTGATCTCAGTTGAATCCAACTTCAATCCGAACACAAAGAGTCATGCTGGCGCAGAAGGTCTCATGCAGGTGATGACTTCAGTTCACCGTGAGAAATATGCTATATACGGCGGCACACAAGAAGCAATCAAGCCAGAAGTTAACATTCGGGTTGGTGCTTATATCTTGAAGTACCTCATTGCCACAGCAGGTTCGTTGCGCAATGGCTTGAAGTTCTATGTCGGCGCTGCCAATGCTGAAGATGATGGTGGTTATGCAGACAAAGTAATGGCGGAGCGTAATCGTTTAATTGGTCTTTGCCAGACTCGATCTACCAATCGATTAACACTTAATGGCAAAGATCTGCGTTCTTAATTCCAGATCTAGGTATTGAAAAGCCACCCTTGGGTGGCTTTTTATTTGAGTGCTAGACTCTTCTTAGTTGATGCCGTGTAATTCCACGTCAAAAACGAGTGTTGCATTAGGAGGGATAACACCGCCTGCGCCTCGGGCGCCATAGCCCATCTCCGATGGGATGATTAAGGTGCGCTTCCCACCAATCTTCATGCCAGCAACGCCTTGGTCCCAGCCTTTAATGACATGTCCAGCACCCAGTGGGAAGCTAAAGAGCTGTCCGCGATCGAGTGAGCTATCAAATTTCTGGCCCTTATGATCAGGGGCGCTCTCATCGTATAGCCAGCCGGTGTAATGGACGTCAACGTGATTGCCAGCAGCAGCTTCTTTGCCATCGCCAACAACAGTATCGATTTTTTTGAGTTCAGTCATGATGTTTTCCTATTGGGTGCAAATTGACTGGCTAGTATATTCTGAGCTCTAGATTATTACTTTAGGCATATCGAAAGCTTCGTGACATGATGAATTACTGGTCCAATTCCCCATATCAAACACTGCTACCCAGCCCTGACGGACAGTTGCTAGTAACGAATGACTTTTTGCGTACCTATTTGCATAGACCAGAACTGAATCTGGTGCCAGAATCTTGCGCAGCCGAACAGATGCTTCATCAGCGCTTGCTTGAGAATCCCCTTACTGAGATCGCTGACTCAGATATCAAGGCGATGGCAGATGAAGATATTCAAGAAAACTATCGCGTCTGGTTGCGCTATCGAGATCGATTGGTCGCTGCAAGCTCATTAGAAAATTTTTATATGAGCTTATTTAAAGGCGATGGCGTTGATGTGCCCCCTTTATTCGTCATGCAGTTAGCGCAGATTTTTGTGCGCCATATCCTAGGAGAGAATGCACATCCGCTGGAAGTGCGTATGGGTGAACTATTCTTTCGAGCTCAAAAAATCAGTGTGCTTGAAGACAGTATTGTGATGGGTGCAGATGAGGAAGTGATTGCACGCAATGCCCAGGCGGGCGAATCTGGAAACATCATGGATCTTTTGAAAGGCAAATCCATGCTGACCCGATCTGCAGATCTTGATGTTTTATATGAAGACAATGCTGGTGAATATTGGGCGCGCAATGAAGACTTTGATTTTGCTGTTCAGCTCAACTTTGGTCACGAGCCCATTAATCATTTTTGTCGTGTACTTGAAAAGTGGATCAAGCACTTTTTAGGTGTCGCAGTACGTATTACGCCAATGCAGCAAATTAGTGATCCGAAGTGGTCTTGGCATGTTGGTTTAGATGCCGCAGCGACGGAGATACTCAATAAGCTCTATCACAAGGAAACCCTCGATACTGATGAGCTTGAGAAAGTTATTTGCTTATTTCGGCTAGATTTTATTGATGAGGCTGCAGTCACTAAAGCTCAACAAGGCAAACCAGTCTACTTAGCGATTGCCATGAACGATCAGCAGCAATTAAAGCTCAAACCTCAAAACCTATTATTTAATTTACCGCTGACTAAAGCTTCTTAGGCGACAGCTTGCTTTTTATTTTGAGCGGCAAGCCAAAGCAACGCCAAGGCTGTAATGACTACCGGGATGAGCGAGCCCATGTTTAAGATGCTCCAGCCCTGAGAAGTGACGAGGGCACCTGAGCCAAAAGAGGTGAAGGCCATTGTGCCAAATACAAAAAAATTGATGGCTGCTTGCGCTTTATCCCGCTCATTAGGTTTATAGGCAGTCATTGCTAAAGAGGTGGAGCCAGTAAATAAGAAATTCCATCCAACACCAAGTAGGAAGAGGGCGATCAAGAATTGCTGGAGATCTACTCCCGTTAATGCAATCAGAATACAGAGAAAATTAAGGCACACTCCTACCCCCATAATTTTGAGGGCGCCAAAACGTTGAATGAGGGCGCCTGTGAAAAATCCAGGAGCAAACATGCCGATCACATGCCACTCCAATACCAGCGCCGTATCTGAAAACGGTAAACCGCAAATTTGCATAGCAAGGGGTGTGGCTGCCATAAGGAGATTCATAACGCCGTAACCCAGAGATGCGCCAATTACCGCAACCATAAATACGGGCTGCTGGAGGATGATCTTGAGCGAACGTCCATCTGAAAGTGCATGCTGGGTTTTGAATTCTTCAGGAAAGTGAATGAACTGCATAACGATGATGCCAATCAGAGCGGCAATCGACAGCGTGAGATAAGCACCCAAGAAGGCGGTGCTGAAGAAATCTCGCGTCCATGAAGCTAAATTGGGCCCAATCACTGCCCCCAGAATTCCACCAGCCAAAACCCAGGACACCGCCTTATCGCGCTGACTCGCTTCAGTCAGTTCTGCTGCTGCAAACCGGTAGAGTTGTCCGTTGGCGCTGTAGTAGCCCGCAATAAAGGTGCCGGCAACTAATAGCCAGAAGTTTTTACTGAGTGCGGCATAGGCGCACAAAAGGGCAGACAGCACAGCTACCAACAGCCCTAGCTGGAATGAAATCTTGCGACCAAAGCGATTTTGGGATTTGGCAACAATTGAGGTGGAGAAGGCCGCCCCAACTACATAGCCCATGACAGGAAGGGTGGCCATCCAGTTGACTGGCGCTAAGCTGAAACCTACTAGACCATTAATGGCGATGAAGGTGACGTTATTGGTCAGGAATAGTCCCTGGCACAAAATCAGCAAGACAAGGTTTTTATTGAGTAATGGGTGCTTACTGGTCATGGCTTGCAGTTTACGGGGAATTTAGCGCTTTAGCTGACTCGGTGGATTCCCTTAAATTGGGGTTTATATGTCGGTTTCAGGTGCAAAACCCCCATTTTTACCAACCCCAATGATTTAAAATTGAAGACTCGCCTCATTGGCAAAAGCCAGCTAAAAGCGGCTTCCAAAATGCGGAATATGAGAGTGGCAGGGTAAAAACCTGACTCTGTAAATTTATCAATATCGAGGAAAAGTTAATGGCTTCAGAGAAATCAAAGATTATTTACACGCTGACAGATGAAGCGCCACTTTTGGCGACCTGCGCATTTTTGCCGATCATCCGTACTTTTACAGCGCCTGCTGGAGTAGAAATTGTAAAAAGCGACATTTCTGTTGCTGCTCGTATCTTGGCTGAATTTTCTGATTGCTTAACTGCTGAACAAAAAGTGCCTGATAACTTGGCTGAGCTCGGCAAAATGACTTTGCTCCCAGATACCAATATCATCAAGCTGCCAAATATCAGTGCATCAGTTCCTCAATTACTTGCGGCGATTAAAGAACTGCAAAATAAAGGCTACAAGATCCCGAATTTCCCAGACGATCCTAAAACGGATGAAGAAAAAGCCACCCGCGCTCGTTATTCCAAATGCTTGGGCAGTTCAGTAAACCCAGTATTGCGTGAAGGTAACTCTGACCGTCGAGCTCCTCCCGCTGTTAAACGTTATGCCCGTAAGAATCCTCACTCAATGGGTGAGTGGAGTCAGGCATCGCGTACACACGTCTCCCATATGCATGGCGGCGACTTCTACTCTAGCGAGAAGTCAATGACCATGACTAAGGCCTGTGATGTAAAGATGGACTTAGTGACCAAGAGTGGCAAAACCATTGTTTTGAAACCAAAGGTCTCCTTATTGGCTGGCGAGATTATCGACAGCATGTACATGAGCAAAAAAGCATTGTGCGAGTTCTACGAAAAAGAAATCGAAGATGCTTATAAGACAGGCATGATGCTGTCCTTGCACGTTAAGGCAACCATGATGAAGGTTTCACATCCGATCGTGTTCGGTCACGCTGTGAAGATCTTCTACAAAGACGCTTTTGAAAAACATGCTAAGTTGTTTGAAGAGCTGGGTGTGAATGCCAACAACGGTATGAGCAGCCTCTACGACAAGATCAAAACCTTGCCAGAGTCTAAGCGTGAAGAAATCATTCAAGATTTGCACGCTTGCCACGAGCATCGTCCCGCTTTGGCGATGGTCGACTCCGCTAAAGGCATTACCAACTTGCATTCTCCAAGTGACGTGATCGTGGATGCTTCTATGCCTGCCATGATTCGTGTTGGTGGCAAGATGTGGGGTGCAGATGGTCGTTTGCATGACACCAAGGCTGTGATTCCAGAAAGTACCTTTGCTCGTATCTATCAAGAAATGATCAATTTCTGTAAGACGCATGGCAACTTTGACCCAACTACTATGGGTACAGTGCCTAACGTGGGCTTGATGGCTCAACAGGCAGAAGAGTATGGTTCACACGATAAGACTTTTGAGATTCCAGAGGCTGGTATAGCACGTATCGTCGCTGATGATGGCACTGTATTGCTTGAGCAGAATGTGGAAGAGGGTGACATCTGGCGTATGTGCCAATGTAAAGATGCGCCGATTCGTGACTGGGTCAAATTGGCAGTCAATCGTGCGCGTCTCTCCAATACTCCAGCAGTATTCTGGTTAGATGAGTACCGTCCACATGAGGCGGAGTTAATTAAGAAGGTTAAAACTTACCTCAAGGACTACGACCTCGAAGGCGTTGATATCCAGATCATGTCTCAGACCCGTGCAATGCGTTACACACTAGAGCGTGTGATTCGCGGCAAAGACACGATCTCTGTAACCGGCAACATCTTGCGTGACTACCTCACCGATTTGTTCCCAATCATGGAATTGGGAACCAGCGCTAAGATGCTTTCCATCGTACCTTTGATGGCTGGTGGAGGTCTTTTTGAGACTGGTGCTGGCGGTTCTGCTCCTAAGCACGTTCAACAACTTGTTGAAGAAAATCATTTGCGCTGGGATTCGCTGGGCGAGTTCTTGGCCTTAGCAGTTTCTCTTGAAGACATCGGTGATAAGACCGGAAATCCAAAAGTGAAGATCTTGGCGCGTACCTTGGACGAAGCGACTGGCAAGTTGTTAGATAACAATAAGTCACCTTCACCACGTACTGGCGAGCTAGATAACCGCGGAAGCCAGTTTTACCTAGCGATGTACTGGGCTGAGGCTTTGGCAGCGCAAACTGAAGATAAGGAGTTGCAAGCTTACTTTGCACCTTTGGCTAAAACTTTGATTGAAAATGAGAAGAAAATTACCGATGAGCTCAAAGCGGTTCAGGGTAAGCCAGCTGATATCGGTGGTTACTATGTTGCTGATCCTGAAAAATGCAAGGCTGTGATGCGCCCAAGCGCTACCTTCAATGCCGCGCTGAAGGCAGCAAGAGTCTAGTAGGTATAAGCGATAAGACCTAATTGAATCAATTGGGTTTAAGATGAAAAAGCAAACTCTCGGGTTTGCTTTTTTGTCGTTAGAGACCCCTTAAAAGCAATCATGCCAAAACCAAAAGACCTCGTTGAATTAACCTATCTGAGCGAAGCAGTCTCGGATATGTCTTTTCTGGGTTTGATGCGCTTGTTGGAGTCAGCTCGCGCTTTTAATCAGCAGCATGGCATTACTGGCATTCTGTTTTATGACAACCAGTAGTTTGGTCAGGTCATTGAGGGTGAGCGCGCCAACATCATGAAAGTCTGGAAACGTATTCAGGAAGATAAGCGTCATCACCGTATTGAGTTATTAGAAATTCGGGAGATCGACGAGCGGAGTTACCCAGAATGGTTACTCCGGTTTTACGGCGGAGAAACTCTGGTTAAAGACTATCCTGTTCTAGCTGGCATGGTCGGGGGAATGGATAAACATAGCCTAGCATTGTTGAATAAAATGCGTGAAGCGCAGCATTAATCAATAGAACGCACGTAAATCAAAACAGTAGCAAAATAGCTCTATTACTTAGATGGAGCCTTCCATGGTGTTTATCGATAAAACAATTGTTCCCAGTGACATCACACCAAAAGCGGTTTTTGAAAATCGCCGTACATTAATTAAGGCTGCCGCTGCTGGTAGCTTTGGAGCAGCCTTAGCGCCTTGGTTTTCGAGAGAGGCGTTAGCAGCTACTCCAGAAAAGTTGAGCGCAACGCTCAATTCGACCTACAGCACTAAAGATGAAGCAACGCCATATAAATATGTGACGAGCTATAACAACTTCTATGAGTTTGGCACTGATAAATCGGATCCAGCAGCTAATGCTGGAAGTTTGCAAACGAGGCCTTGGACTATCTCTATCGAAGGTTTAGTAAAAAAACCAGTGATACTTGATATTGATGCTTTACTAAAGTTGGCGTCCATGGAGGAGCGTATTTATCGGATGCGCTGTGTCGAGGGTTGGTCAATGATCATTCCTTGGGACGGATATTCGCTTTCCAAGTTGATTGATAAAGTAGAGCCATTGGGCTCGGCCAAGTATGTAGAATTTATTTCACTGGCAGATCGTAAACAAATGCCAGGAATCAGCAGCAACATCATTAATTGGCCTTATCGCGAAGGTTTGCGTATGGATGAGGCTATGAATCCCTTGACGCTTCTCACTTTTGGCCTATATGGCGAGGTTCTCCCCAAGCAAAATGGTGCTCCAGTGCGCATCGTGGTGCCCTGGAAATATGGATTTAAGAGCGCAAAATCGATTGTCAAAATTCGGTTTACAGAAGAGATGCCTAAAACCAGCTGGAATCAATTCGATGCGCGAGAGTATGGCTTTTACTCCAATGTAAACCCACAGGTTGATCATCCGCGTTGGAGTCAAGCGACAGAGCGTCGTATTGGCGATCCAAAAGGTATGTTTGCTCCGAAGATCAAAACGCAAATGTTTAATGGATATGCCGATCAAGTCGCCAGCATGTATGCTGGTATGGATTTGAAAAAATACTATTAAACAAATGAGCAAATTTTACTCGGCGGTAGTTGTTGCATTCCTTGGCGGCTTTCTTCTATTAATCAGCTTACCTGGCCATAGCCAAACTGCTGACGCTCCAGTTAAAACGATTGCATCGTTGGATGTTCCTCGCTACTTAGGAACCTGGTATGAGATTGCCAAGTTCCCGAATTGGTTTCAAAAAAAATGTGTCAGCAATACACAGGCAGCCTATTCGCTTAGACCTGATGGCAATCTCAAAGTACTCAACAGTTGTAAGCAGGCGGATGGAGAGATATCTCAGGCTGAAGGCTTGGCTCGGCAAATTGGCGCCAAGGATTCTCCAAAGCTTGAAGTGCGCTTTGCACCAGCATGGTTAGGATTTTTGCCCATGGTTTGGGGCGACTATTGGGTCATTGATTTAGACCCTCAGTATCAAGTCGCTGCTGTGAGCGATCCTAAGCGCGAGTATCTGTGGATTCTTTCCAGAACGCCGCAAATGGACAAAAAGACTTATGAAGAATTACTTTCTCGTTTGCAGGCCCAGCAATTTGATATTCGTAAACTAGAGCTCACTTCGCAAGCAGTGCAAAGCCAGAAGAACTAAATTGAGCATACTAACTTTGCCTCCAGGGATTGAGGTATTCGAGCGAGGCTGGTTATCCGCAAATAATATTTTTCATTTCGGCGACGATGACGTTTCTTTAGTCGATAGCGGCTACCATACTCATCAAGCCATGACCATTAATCTAGTGCGCAATGCGCTAGAAAAACATGGACTCAAGACCTTGAATAAGGTTGTTAATACACATCTACATTCGGATCATTGCGGAGGAAATGCTGACCTTGTTAAGACTTTTGCTTGCGAAATTGGTATTCCTGCTGCAGAAGCATTAGCAGTACAAGATTGGAATGAAGAATTATTAAGCTATCAAAACTTGGGTCAAGAATGTCCTCGCTTCAAGCATGATTATTTGCTGGTCCCGGGAAATGACATCGTGTTAGGGCGTTATACGTGGAAGATACTGTCAGCACCAGGTCATGATCCCCATTCAGTCATGCTCTATCAAGAACGACACGGTATTCTGATTTCTGCGGATGCCCTGTGGGAAGAGGGGTTTGGCGTTATTTTTCCTGAGCTCTGGGGTGAACCTGGCTTTGAAGAGGTAGCGCAGACCTTAGATCTTATTGACGATCTTGCTATCTCGCTAGTGATACCAGGGCATGGAAAAGTATTTACCGATGTCGCTAAATCAATCGCAGCAGCTCGCTCAAGATTGGATTACCTAGCATCGGATCCTGACCGTAATGCCCGCCATGGGGCGAAAGTGTTATTAAAGTACAAGTTGATCGAGTGGCAATCCAAAGGCCTTAATGAAGTCATTGATTGGATTGGACGAACTCCAGCGCTAAAGAGTGCAGCAAATCAGCTTAATATGGATGCACAGGAATTTTCCCAATGGTTGCCACAAGCTTTAGTGAAGTCTGGGGCAGCCATATTGGATGGCAAAAATTTAATCGATAAAGTTTAAAAAAAGAGGACATATGGAACATACTGTTTTAGTGACTGGCGCTACTGCTGGTTTTGGTGAAGCAACTGCGCGTCGATTTTTAGCACATGGCCACAAAGTGATTGCGGTTGGCAGAAGAACCGATCGTCTAGAGGCTCTCAAAACATCTTTGCCAGCAGACCAACAGAAAAAATTATTAACTCTCGCTATAGATGTTTGTGATAGCGCCAAAGTAGATGCATTAGCAAGTAACTTGCCTGCTGAATTTGCCAAAGTCACCGTTCTTGTGAATAACGCTGGTCTCGCTTTAGGTCTCGAGCCTGCACACAAGGCTTTCTTGAGCGACTGGGACAAAATGATCGATACCAACATTAAAGGTTTGGTTCATATGAGCCGTGCATTCTTGCCTGGTATGGTCGAGCGAAAGTGCGGCCATGTGATTAATTTGGGGTCAGTAGCGGCGAACTATCCATATCCTGGTGGCAATGTTTACGGTGGCACGAAAGCATTTGTAAAGCAGTTCAGCTTGAACTTGCGTGCTGATTTAATCGGGACCCCAGTGCGTGTGACATGTATTGAACCTGGTATGTGTGCGGGCACAGAGTTTTCAAATGTGCGCTTTAAGGGCGACGATGATAAAGCGAGTAAGGTTTATGACGGTGTAAAAGCTTTAAGTGCTGACGATGTTGCTGAAGCAATTTATTGGTCAGCTACTTTGCCAAGCCACATGAATATTAATGTTTTAGAACTTATGCCAGTTCAACAAGCATTTAATCCATTCAATATTCACCGCGGAGAGCTTTAAGACTTGTTGTCTTGATCTTTCCAGCGGTAAAACTGCGGATAGATACGCATCACCACGGGGCCATTGAAGTCCCACGATTTGCAGGTGCCTAAATAGAGGGGTGGCTTGCTTTCGTCGGGATCAAATAGCGCCCCTGGAATTGCCTGAAAGGCTGCGGTTGCAAGGCTATTGAGTAGTTCACGTAAGTGAGTGCAGCCGGCAATTCCGCCTAAATGGGTTTGGATGGTTTTGCGCCATCCTTTACCTAAGCGCTCACCAATCAACCCATCCATAGATGGAATGACATGAGGGCATTCAGGGTGGGGGTGGCCATCCATGGCTACTTCGATATCTTGAATAACCAATTCAGTATTTAAAGTAAGGCGTACCCACATATCATGGAAAGCCTCGCCAGGTTGCCAGGTTTTCGTACCAGTAATAAATGGCTTTGTCTTGAAATCCCTGAGATGACCTTCAATATCCCATAGGCTATCTTCCCTTTCAAAACCTTGAAAGGTAATTTCTCGGGTGTGTAGTAGTGATCGGGGTTTAGGAGTCGAGAGCATGAGGGAAGGGTGATTGAAGGGCTTAGTGTTTTGGTATTTCTAATGATAATGAATTGAAAAGGCATCTTTCTGATCTGCTGAAATTGAGCCCCTGTAGTATTCTCTGCAGCATATGGCCAAACCAATTTCCCTTGAAAAAATCTTATTTAGCCAAGGCTTTGGCACCAGGCGCTATTGCAGTGATTTGGTTTATGCCGATCTGGTGAAGGTCAATGGGGTTGTGGCTGAAGATCCTGAAGAGCGTATTCCAACTGAAGGTCTCATACTCAATGTTGAGGGCAAAGATTGGGAGTATCACGAAAAAGCCTATATTGCTTTTAATAAGCCGCCTAACTATGAGTGCTCTCATAAAACGACACACCATCCTAGTATTTACAGCTTATTACCAGCCCCTTTTGTAGAGCGCGGTTTGCAATGCGTAGGACGCTTGGACTATGACACCACAGGATTGTTGTTGATTTCTGATGATGGTCAATTCATTCATAAAATGACCACCCCTAAAAAGAATATTGGTAAGGTGTATGAGATCACGACCCCCGACCCCATTACGCAATACCAAATCGATCACCTGATGAATGGCGTTATATTGGATGATGATCCACGGCCATGCTATGCAACAGCCTGTAAACAAGTTTCAGAAAATGTCTTGGCAATGACTATCGTTGAGGGTCGCTATCACCAGGTAAAGCGAATGATGGCCGCAGTGGGCAATCATGTGGCTAAATTACACCGTACAGAAATTGGTGCTTATGTCATGCCGGCTGATTTAGCGGAAGGTCAGTGGCGCTGGCTTTATGAAGATGATTTAAAGCAGTTATCACAAAGTGTGGATGCAAAATGAGTAGACAACCCTTACCAAAAGACTATGACTTTCAAGCCTCTATTCCTTTGTGGAGACTAGAGGGTATTCAAATTTCTCGCGAGTTTATTTTTAAAGACTTCAAAGAGGCTTTTGCTTTTATGACGCTCTGCGCGCAATACGCTGAAGAAATTGATCATCACCCTGATTGGAGTAATTCTTGGAATAAGGTGGTGGTGCACTTGAGTACCCATTCAGCAAAAGCGCTTACCGAGTTGGATATTCAGATGGCAAAAGCAATGGATGCAATTGCCTTACAAGTCCTAACTTAGGGCTTAATGCTCTTCACCCTCGTGATCTTCCTCATTGAGGCTCATCAAAATGGTTGCTAAGAGGCCATAAACCACTTCAGTAGAAATCATGCCATCTTCATCAAGCTCATCAATTAAGTCATTCAAGCAATCTTCAGTTGGCTCATTGAGCAGGGTCATGGCACATTCGCACCCATAGTCAAAATCTTCGTCGTTTTGGGGTTGATTTTCGTTTGTCATAAATATCCTTAATTGAGGGGTTCAGAATAGCAAATTACCTTCCTCTGGGATAGCAATAATTCTTCGTATAGGCCTTCTGGGTCGGATTTATCTCTATTGATGTGCACCCGCAAAAATCTAATAATGATTTATAGTGATTCAAAAATAAAACAGAGGAGGCAGCATGCAGCTAAATATCAATGGGCAGACCCAGAATATCGACGTAGAGCCTAATATGCCCTTGTTATGGGCTATTCGAGAAGTAGTTGGATTAACGGGCACAAAATATGGTTGTGGAGTCGCTCAATGCGGCGCCTGTACGGTCTATATGAATGGTGAACCTGTGCGCTCCTGTTCGATCCCGGTATCCGCAGTAGGTGCTGCCAAGATCACCACGATCGAATCGCTTTCCAAAGACAACTCACACCCAGTTCAGCAAGCTTGGATTGCTTTAGATGTGCCTCAATGTGGCTACTGTCAGTCTGGTCAAGTGATGGCTGCTGCAGCTTTATTAAAGAGAATCCCAAAACCAACCGATGCAGATATTGATAACGCGATGTCCAACATTTGTCGTTGCGGTACTTATCAAAAAATTCGGGATGGCATTCATGTTGCCTCTGGTCAGAAAAAACTAGCAGAAGTGTTGGCGCAATACCAAGCTTCTCCTGCAACACGTGGTTAAGGGGAAGAATATGACTATCGAAAATATTTCACGTCGCGACTTCATTATTAAGGGCACCTTAGTTGGTGGCGGCCTCATGCTGGGAGTGGGCGCATTACCTGAATTTGCCTTTGCACAAGCTGGTCAATATGACCCAAATTCGCCCACGAAGGCTGGGGAGGCAGAGGTTAATGCTTGGGTCAGCATCAAGCCTGATGACACTGTTTACGTCAGAATTGCACGCTCAGAAATGGGTCAGGGTACTCGCACAGGTTTAGCTCAGTTAGTTACTGAAGAATTGGAGTGCAACTGGAAAAAAGTGAAGACTCAGTCAGCCACTCCAGGTCAAAGTTTGGCACGCAAGCGTGTTTGGGGTGAGCATGGTACTGGTGGTAGCCGTGGCATTCGCATATCAGAAGATTATGTTCGACGTGGTGCAGCAGCAGCTCGCATTATGTTGGTTCAAGCTGCTGCTAATCAATGGAATGTACCGGTCAGCGAATTAACTGTTAACAAAGGTGTCATTACCCATACCCCAACGGGCCGTAAAACGACCTACGGAAAAGTTGCCGAGCTTGCATCGACACTCACGCCTCCTGATCCAAAATCGATCACCCTAAGAGATCCTCGTGACTGGAAAGTTGCTGGCCAGCCCTATGCACGTTTAGACACTGCCAATAAGGTGAACGGCACAAAAGTCTATGGCGCAGATTTACAGATGCCAGGCATGTTGTGCGCCTCAGTAAAAGCTTGCCCGGTATTTGGTGGAAAGCTTGTGAGCTATGACGAAGCCAAGATTAAAAACTTACGTGGTGTTAAGGGTGTAGTCAAGATTGATGATAGTACTGTGGCGGTAGTTGCCGATACTTGGTGGCGCGCAAACACTGCTTTGAATGCTTTGCCAATTGTGTGGGATGAGGGGAAAGGCGCAGGCGTTTCTCAGGGTGACATTGATAAGATGTTGCGCGCTGGCTTGGATGAGCAAGGTGATTTTTGGCAGCGTAAGGTGGGTGATGCCCCAGAAGTGATTAATAGCTCCTCTAAAAAAGTGGAAGCTATCTATTACACGCCATTTCGTGCTCACGTCACAATGGAGCCTATGAACGCCACCGTTAAGATTAGTGGTGATCGTGCAGAAGCATGGGTGCCAACGCAAAATGGTGAGGGATCACTCGCAGCATTATCAGAGGCAACTGGTATTCCATTAGCTAATTGTGAGGTTTACAAACTGGATTCTGGTTGTGGATTAGGCCGTCGTGGCTCCACCCAAGACTTCACCACTTTTGCAGCTAAGGTTGCCATGCAATATCCTGGCGTACCCGTGAAGGTGCTCTGGAGTCGTGAAGAAGATATGACCCATGACTATTACCACCCGATTGCGATGGCTAAGATGTCTGCAGGGCTTGATGCTAGTGGCAATGTCACCGGTATGCATATTAAGGTTGCAGGTCAATCCATCAACGCAACACTTGCTCCAGCTGCAATTAAAGATGGCAAGGATGAGCGTCAATTACAAGGCTTTTATGAGAAGGGGCCTGATGCTCAACTGGGCTATACATTCCCAACTCTGTTGACCGAATATGTCATGAAGAACACGCATGTCCCAGTAGGGCCATGGCGAGGTGTCAATACCAATCAAAACGGCATCTTCATGGAATGCTTTATGGATGAATGCGCTAAAGCAGCTGGTAAAGATCCAGTGAAGTTTAGGCAGGCGGTCATGCAAAGTCATCCCAAGCATTTGGGTGTGCTTAATGCTGCTGCTCAAAAAGCGAATTGGGATAAGCCGCTTCCTGCGGGAACTTTCCGTGGGGTAGCGCAATTTATGGGCTATGCCAGTTACTCCGCATGCGTTGCTGAGGTTTCGGTAGATGGCAACATCGTTCATGTGAAGCGCTTAGTGTTCGCATTGAACTCTGGCCATGTTGTGAACCCTTATTTAACTCGTGAACAGATTGAAGGTTCTGTAGCAATGGCTTTGGGTGCAATCTTTAATCCCGAGATCACGGTTGAAAATGGCCGCATCAAGCAACAGAACTTAGACTCTTATCCGATGCTTAAGTTAGCCTCTACACCAAGAATCGAGACAGTCTTAGTGCCGACCTATGATTTCTGGGGTGGAGTTGGTGAGCCAACGATTTGCGTTGTTGGGCCGGCGGTTGCAAACGCAGTATCTGCAGCGATTGGCAGACCCGTGCGCAACTTCCCTCTTTATAAAGAAGGTTTGAGTTTGGCATAGCTTATTGAACGCAGGCAACATAAAACGACCTCATCAGAGAGATTTGATGGGGTCGTTTAACATTGACGAATGAAGTTTCTGAAAAGCATCCTCTTTCTTGCCTCGCTCATACCATTGGGGCGCTTGTTATGGTTAGGATATTTAGATAACTTAGGCGCCAATCCGATTGAATTGATTACACGCTCCACTGGTACTTGGGCACTAGTATTTCTCTGCATCACATTAGCAATGACTCCACTGCGATTAATCACAGGCTCGGGTATGTGGATTAGGATGCGTCGTATGTTTGGCCTGTTCTGTTTTTTCTATGCCAGTATTCATTTTTCAATTTGGCTATTACTCGATCAAAGTCTTGACCTACAGGCAATGGTCCATGATGTGCTCAAAAGGCCATTTATTACTATGGGATTCTTGAGTCTAGTCTTACTTATGCCGCTAGCAGTCACATCAAATGCTTGGGCGGTCAAAAAACTAGGGCGCCGCTGGAGTTTGTTACATAAATTGATTTATGTAATTGCGCTTACGGTGATCGCACATTATTGGTGGCATAAAGCTGGCAAGAATGATTTAGAAACAGTCTCAATTTATGCAGGCGTGATCAGTCTTTTGTTATTAGTGCGACTTCCATTTATCAAAGATAGACTCCGAATCACGTCCTAGGGGCTCTTATTAGGAGGGTAGGCTGAATCCTCTTACAATCAATTAATGAAGAAAATCTACTTTGGTATTAGAGTTACCCTTGTGACGATAAGTTTTTCAGCTTTAGGTCAAACTAACTCAAGCCAAGAGATGAAAACTTTTTTACCATACACCCCTGAACAGCTAAAGTCATTTAATAATCAAAAGATCTCTCCAGCAGAGGGCCCATTTGGACCAGTTAACTTAACTCAGCAGCAGCTCAACTTACAGCAAAAGCCAAATCTTGATTCCAAGTTCTTTAATGTCCCTGACGGTGAGCAAGAGGCTGAAGCTCTAGAAACAGAGTCTGCCGATCCATATCAACCGATGACGCCAGCAATCTCTTTTTAGGATCGCGGTAGATTTATTCAGAAAAAACCAGTTCGGGAATGGATTCAAGATTCAGCAGTGCTTGCGCAGTTTCGGGTGTTGCATTTAGCCAGTCATGAAATAACTCAGGCCGTAAGGGCACAACAGTGCGTTTCTCATCTTCGGGTTTATGACAGCGATTCATGACGGGGTGCTTGTTTGCCTCTATTGTCAGCATTGAAAAAGACACAATTAACTCACCAGTTTCTGGTTCGGTCCAGGTATCCCAAATCGAGGCAATCGCCATAGGCTCACGATTAGCTTGCGTAATTTTGGTGCGTACGGCTTTACCGGTTTCATAACAAGGCTCATAAAAAGCATCAGCCAATGCCAAAGCATAGTGACGCTTAGACCATGCATGTCTATAGGAAGGTTTTTCAGTAACGGTTTCAGATCTAGCGTTATACGTTTTCCTGCCAAATTCCTCATCTTTTGCCCAAGACGGTATTAGGCCAAAGCGCGCAGGACCAATAACAGTTCGCTGGGTGTTATGACTTTTTAAAATAATCGTTCCGGGGTACGTCGGGAATACATCGTGCGCAGTTGAAGCTGGCAGATCAAGATCAAAATGGGTCTTAACCCAATCGACATTAACGGTGGTGAGGTACTGAACGCACATGAGACCATTTTACCGTTGGCCTATGGCATTACCTCTGCTGTTAGTATTAGGGATATATTTTAGAAAGACCCATCCTCATGAAGCCTTTTATGTCTCAACTCAAACCAGTATCAGTTCGCCTTATTTCAGCTAGCCTTTTGACACTTGCTTTATGCGGCACTGCGTATGCTCAACAAAGTGGATTGCCCATTAATGCTGCCGCTTCAGTCAATGGCACCATCATCACTAACGATATGGTTGAGCAGGGTATTAAAGTAGCTCTTGCGCAAGGTCAAAAAGACTCTCCTGAATTGCGTAAAGCAGTGATCGAAAAATACATTGAAGTTTTATTGTTATCTCAACAGGCTGAAAAAGATGGCTTGGCAAATTCAGAAAAAGCCAATTCTCAGTTAACGATGATTCGCCAAAATTATTTAGCTGATCTTGAGCTCTCTACATTCATGGCGCAAAATCCGATTTCTGATGCTGACGTTCAGGCGGAGTACAACAAGCAAGTATCTTCACTGGGGCCGCAAGGCCTGATCGTGGAATACAAAATTAGTGATATCGCAGTTGCTTCAGAAGCTGATGCGCAAGCTGCCTTGAACCGTATTAAAAAGGGTGAGGCATTTGATAAGGTTGCTAAAAGCATTTCCTTAGCCCCCAATAAGGCACAGGGCGGTGCTGCTGGTTGGGTTCAACCTGGTCAAGTGCCACCCCAAATATCAGCAGTCTTAGTCAATCTTGGAAAAGGTCAAACATCGGCGCCAATTCAATTGCAGCAAGGCTGGTACTTGGTCAAGCTGGAAGATAAGAAGTCTACTAAACCACCTACTTTTGAGCAGGCTAAGCCAGCGATTCGTGCGGGCATAGCGCAGAGAAAACAATTTGAATTTATTTCTGGGATTGCGAAGAATTCAAAAATTGTGGTTCAGTAATCAATAAACTGATCAAATAAAAAGGACTCCTAGGAGTCCTTTTTATTTGCGCTCAAGCGTTATAAAGTTAAAGTGAATGCCGTTTTCTGATCCAGGTGTGCGTTCGACCTCTTTCCAATCTGATGGATTAGGAACTTCAAAGAAGGTATCGCCACCCTCAACATCCATATCAATCTCGGTGATAAAGAGGCGATCCGCTTTGTGAAATGCTTGTTTAAAGAGTTGCTCTCCACCAATGACAAAGACTCTTGGTGCTTCACTTAATTGATTCAAGGCTTCATCCAGAGAGCTGGCTAATTCTCCACCAGCCAACTCATAATTTGCATTACGACTAACCACAATATTGCGACGTCCTGGTAGAGGTCGGCCAATCGACTCCCAAGTCTTGCGACCCATGATCACTGGGTGACCCATGGTGACGCGTTTAAAAAACTGTAAATCAGCCGAGATTTTCCAAGGCATTTGATTGTCGCGACCAATCACGTGATTCCGTGAGCGGGCAACAATCATTGAGATAGCGGGTTGTGTCATATCGAGCGCTTCTTAGACAGCCACGGGAGCTTTGATGTGGGGATGGGATTCATAACCCAAAATCTCAAAATCTTCGAACTCATAATCAAAGATCGAAGCGGGTTTGCGCAAGATATTGAGTTTAGGTAGCGGGAAGAAATCTCTTGATAGCTGGAGCTCTACTTGTTCAAGATGATTGCTATACAAGTGGCAATCACCGCCAGTCCAAATAAAATCACCCACTTCTAGGTTACATTGCTGAGCCATCATGTGAGTCAGTAATGCATAGCTGGCGATATTAAATGGAACGCCTAAGAAGATATCTGCGCTGCGCTGATAAAGTTGGCATGACAACTTGCCATCAGCCACATAAAACTGAAAGAAGGCGTGGCAAGGTGCCAATGCCATGCGTGGAATGTCTGCAACGTTCCACGCTGAAACAATGATGCGACGTGAGTCAGGATTCTTTTTAATAGTCTCCACAACCTCGCTAATTTGGTCGATGTGCTGTCCATTGGGCGCAGGCCAAGAACGCCATTGATAACCATAGATTGGACCGAGATCGCCATCAGGTGCAGCCCATTCATTCCAAATGGATACACCACGTTCTTTCAACCAATTGTTATCTGTACTGCCTTTGAGGAACCACAGTAATTCATAGATGATGGATTTGAGATGAAGCTTCTTGGTAGTCACCATTGGGAAGCCATCAGCTAAGTTAAAACGCATCTGGTGGCCAAATACCGAGATCGTGCCAGTGCCAGTCCTATCGGACTTTTGAACGCCCTTAGCAAGGACTTCTTTCATTAGATCGTGATATTGGCGCATATAAATCAACTAAAAATGGATTAACGGATACCCGTAAGGATAGCCTATTCGAATGTGGCTGGCTTTACCCCAAGTGCCTTATGGAGCTTGGGGGAGGTGGTCGTATATTGCAGCTGAATTTGCTTCTCAGGGTTCAGGTATGCGGCTGCCGCAAATGCTGCTAAAGCAGCTTCATGAAAGCCAGATAAAATCAGCTTCTTTTTGCCTGGGTAGAGGTTGATATCCCCCACGGCATAAATTCCAGGAATGCTCGTCTGAAATTTTTCCGTATCAACCATCAGCTGCTTGCGATCAATGTCGAGACCCCATTGGGCAATCGGACCCAGTTTAGGAGAGAGTCCAAAAAAGATCAGGAGATCATCAAGGCTCACGATCTTAGTATTGCCGTCAATATCAGTGACGGTGATTTCAGTGAGTTGATCTTCTTGAGTCTTGTAGTCAGTAATTTGACCAATGAGTAATTGGATTTTTCCAGCAGCACAAAGCTCGCGCATTTTGGCAATGGATTGCGGTGCTCCTTTGAAATCATCGCGACGATGAATCAAGGTAACGCTTGCTGCTCTATCTGCAAAGTACAAAACCCAATCTAGAGCAGAATCCCCGCCACCGCAAATCACAATTCGCTTACCAATAAATCGCTCTGGATATTTAACGCGATAGAAAACTTGTTTATCAACGAAAGCCTCAATCCCCTCTAAATTGAGTAAACGAGGTTGAAAGGCGCCGACCCCAGCGGCAATAAAGACGGTCTTCGCCAGGAAATGTAGGTTTTGTGAGGTGCCGATGAGTATGCGACCATCCGCTTGTTTTTCTAGTTGAGTGACTTCTTGTCCTAAATGAAATTGAGGACTAAAGGGCTCAATCTGCTTGAGTAGATTATTTGTCAGTTCGCGACCAGTGCACACTGGTATCGCGGGAATATCGTAGATTGGCTTATCGGGATAGAGCTCGATACATTGACCGCCAACCACTGGCAAAGAATCAATGACATGCGCTTTAATTTCTAGGAGTCCAAGCTCAAATACTTGGAAGAGACCCACAGGGCCGGCGCCAATGATGACTGCATCAGCTTCTGTGGGTGAGTACAAATCGATTCTCGGGAAGTGAAAGTATTACTTTACTAATTGATCGAGTTTGTTTTTGACATCTTTCCACTCTTCCGCATCTGGAAGGGCAGCTTTTGATTTAGTAATTGATGTCCATGAAGGTGAGAGCTCGGCATTGAGCTTAATAAACGCTTGCTGATCACCGGGCACGTCATCTTCAGCATAAATCGCATTAACTGGGCACTCTGGAACGCAAACTGCACAGTCGATACACTCATCTGGATCGATGACTAAGAAATTAGGCCCTTCGCGGAAGCAGTCAACTGGGCAAACGTCAACGCAGTCGGTATATTTGCAACGGATGCAGGATTCGGTAACAACGTAGGTCATGGTGTTTGATCTAAAGAGCCCTAAATTGAGGGCTGGTAAGTTATAAAACATCAATTTTAGCCGAAATACCTCAATTTACTTGAGGTAAAGTTCCCCATATGAATACACAGACAAATACCCAAACTACCCCTGGAAACGCCTCCAAGAAGCCAAAAATACTGGTTGCAAGGGCGATATTCCCAGAGGCTTTAGCCAAATTAGAGGAATCCTACGAGGTTCGATCGAACCAGGAGGACCGCATCTTTACGCCAGAAGAGTTGCAAAAAGAACTTTCTAGCATAGTAGGGGCTTTAGTTGCTGGTAGCGAGCGAATCGATGCCAGTGCATTGGCGAATGCGAAAGATTTAAAAATTGTGGCCAACATTTCTGTGGGCTATAACAATTTTGATGTGCCTGCGATTAGTGCTGCTGGAGTGATGGCTACCAATACACCAGATGTTCTAACCGATACCACTGCTGATTTTGGTTTTGCATTATTGATGGGTACCGCAAGACGTATTACTGAGTCTGAGCATTGGATACGAGCCGGCCATTGGGATAAGTGGTCGATTGTGAATAATCCTCTTGGTATGGATTTGCATCACAGCACTGTTGGCATTATCGGTATGGGTCGCATCGGCCAAGGTATTGCAAAGCGTGCACTAGGTTTTGGGATGAATGTGATTTATCACAACCGTAGTCGCTTATCTGAAGCTGATGAAAAAGCTTGTAGTGCACGCTATGTTTCTAAGGAAGAGTTGCTACGCACTGCAGATCACGTTGTATTAGTCTTGCCTTACTCGGCAGAGAGTCACCACACTATTGGCGCTAAAGAGATCGCCCTCATGAAACCCACGGCAACCCTAATCAATATCGCCCGCGGCGGCATCGTTGATGACTTAGCGTTAGCGCAGGCACTAAAGGAAAAGAAGATCTTTGCCGCTGGTTTAGATGTGTTTGAGGGTGAGCCGAAAGTCAATCCCGAGCTACTAAAACTGAGCAACGTTGTGCTCGCTCCGCATATTGCTAGTGCAACTGAAAAAACCCGCAGAGCAATGGTTGATTTGGCAATTGATAACCTAAGAGCAGCGCTTGATGGCAAGAGACCACCAAGTTTAATTAATGCTGAGGTGTTTAAGGGTTAGGATTGTAGATCTTCACACAAATAAAAAGCCGAGACATTCTCGGCTTTTTATTTGGTCGCGCTAAAGTAAATTATTCAGCATCAACTTCTTCTGGAAGTTCGCGCAAGGCTAATTCAATACCGCCGAATTTCCCGGCGACCCAGTTATACACTTTACAAGCAACCCAAAGTAAACCAAAGCCGAGCAATGCATTGAGTATCAATGCAGATAGAACGGTAAATCCTGGAATGGCGCCATCACGAATAAAGGCTACAAACAAAGCCAACAAAACGATGGGCACTGAGAAGCAGAGATAAACCAATACAAGGGTTTTAGCGGTGTGTGTTGGGTCGAGAAAGGCGAGTTCTTTTTTGGTAAGTTTCATGATGGAGCAATCTTAAAGCAGTCCATCAAAAAGCGCTATATCCACCCAGTCACCAGCGGCAATATTTCCTTGGTCATGCATAAGAATGACAAAGCAGTTTGCCTCACTCATCGAGCGCAAAATTCCTGCTCCTTGGCTACCAGTGAGTCTGACAGTGGGCTTGCCTTCGCTGTTACGCCCCAAAATGGCGCGTTGAAATTCGGTGCGGCCTGGCTTCTTGCGTATAGCGGTTTCAGAAATTGCTTGCACGAGTGGCGGCTCAGTTTGCTGGGCGCCATTGAGCTGTAAAAGTGCGCTGCGGACAAATTGATAGAAAGTGACCATCACCGCTACAGGGTTGCCGGGTAGGCCAAAGAAGAGGGTCTTGCGTGCTGGAGATTTTCCAGGAACTGGCTTCAGGATGCCAAAAGCCATTGGTCGCCCTGGGCGCATCGCAATTTTCCAGAAACCAACATCACCCAACTCTTGCATGATTTGCTTGGTGAAATCTGCCTCACCAACTGAAACGCCACCGGAAGAAATCAATACATCAGCTTTACTAGCTGCTTCAATAAATGCTTGTTTCAAAACATGAGGATCATCGCGCACAATTCCGCAATCAATAATCTCTAAATCGAGACGATTGAGCAAGCCAGTGAGGCTATATCGGTTGCTGTCATAGATACTGCCAGCATCTAATGCTTGACCAAGTGAGCGCAACTCATCACCTGATGACAGAATTGCCACCTTCAATTTACGGCGCACTTTTAAGGTGGCTATACCGAGTGATGCGGCTAATCCTAAATCAGAGGGTCTCAATAGACGACCCGCAGAAATTGCCGCTTTCCCTTTTTGGAGATCTTCCCCGCGCAAGCGACGATTGTCTCCAGCCTTCAGTAGATCTGACTTAAAGCTAATCAATTCATCACTACTACTGGCGGTAAATTCTTGTGGAATGACAGTGTCACAATCTGCTGGCATGAGGGCGCCAGTCATGATCTTGAGACACTCTCCAACCCCAATCTTGCCCTCGAAGGGCTTGCCCGCTAGGGCAGTGCCGACAATTTTAAGTGTGACGTCTGGGTTATTGGTGGCGAGGCATTTGCCATCGAACGCATAACCATCCATTGCTGAGTTATCTGCCGCAGGGACATCAATTGGCGAGAGTAAATCCTTAGCAAGAATGCGATTGATTGCATGATCAAGTGAGACTGTTTCAAAATCAGCGGGATCATTGATTGCTTGAGACTCTTGCATGAGTTCGCTTACTAAATTTGCAATTGCTTTACGAGCTTCATCAACATGGAGTGATGCGGTCAGCAATATAGAGCTATTTGGTGAATGCTTCATACAGACGCCGCTTCTAATGATTTCAATTCTTCAGGCGTGTTGACGTTTGCAAAAGCATTGGCATCATCAAAAATCACCGTGCTACTTTTTAATTCCTTAAACCAGCGATCAATTTTGAGATCACCTTTCTTTAGAAAATCCTCCAAGGAGTCTTGTAAGTTGGCGCGCATCAAACAAAAGACCGGTTGGGCCCAAACTTTGCCATCCGATTCTTTGCTGGAGGCGTAAACCAATTGAAAGTCACCTTCCTCAAGTTCTGCGGCCATTCTGATGCCTAAATTTTCCGGAAGCAAGGGAGAATCACAGGGAGCAGTAAGTAGATATGGGGTCTTGCAAGCCTTAAGACCTGCTGAGAATCCAGCTAATGGCCCAGAGAAGTCTGGTGTTTCATCCATGATGACGGGGTAACCATAGGCGGCGTACTTAGTAACGTTGCGATTGGCGTTAATGAGAATAGTTCCAACTTGAGGCTTTAAGCGCGTCATTGTGAATTCAATTAACGGCTTTTGATGAAAAGGAATTAATCCTTTATCGATACCACCCATACGCTGAGCACGACCGCCAGCAAGAATGAGTCCCGTAATTTGTGCGCCAGAGATCATTAGCCACCGATGTAAGACATTTCGACCTTACGATTTCCGGCCGATTGGTTGACGGTATGAGAGCCTCGGATTTCAGAGTAGTGGTCAGTGCGTTGTGCCCAAGTATTCATGACGGCATTAGCAATCTCTAAATCACTTTTTCCTGAGCGCAGCATGGTTTTGAAATCAAAACCTTCGTTTGCAAAAAGGCAAAGGTACATTTGACCATCGGTCGAGATCCGAGCGCGGGTACATTCGTGGCAGAAGGTTTGCGTCACGCTAGAGATCACACCAATCTCACCAGTACCATCCGCATAGCGCCACCGTTGCGCTACTTCGCCAGCATAGTTAGGCTCCATAGACTCTAGTGGGTAGATTTCGTTGATGCGGGCAATCACGTCTTTGGAAGGAAGGACCTCTTGCATATTCCAACCGTTAGAGCTGCCGACATCCATAAATTCAATAAAGCGCAAGATGATGCCACTGCCCTTAAAGTGTTTTGCCATGCTGACGATCTCATGATCGTTAGTGCCTTTTTTCACAACCATATTGACCTTGATATTCTCAAAGCCGGCTTCTTGTGCTGCTGCGATGCCATCCAATACATCCGCTACTGGAAAATCAACATCATTCATTTTCCGAAAGATCTCATCATTTAATCCATCAAGGCTGACAGTGAGTCTTTGTAGTCCAGCAGCTTTCAGCGCAGCGGCTTTTTTGCGCAAGATGCTGCCGTTAGTGGTTAAGGTGAGATCTAAAGGTTTTCCAGAAGAGGTTCGCACCGAAGCCAACATCTCAATCAGAAGTACTAAATTCTTACGCAGCAGAGGCTCACCACCAGTTAATCGAATCTTCTCAACGCCAAGAGTTGAGAAGATAGTGGTGAGGCGTGTTATTTCTTCAAAGCTCAATAATTCTTTGTGAGCAAGGTAAGGATAGTTTTGATCGAAGACTTCTTTGGGCATGCAATAAGTGCAGCGGAAGTTACAGCGATCTGTGACCGAGATGCGAAGATCACGCAAAGTGCGACCACGGGTGTCTTGGGTACGATCATGAGGTGCATGCAATTCCTCGCCAATGGGTGGCGTAAGGCCTTTGCCTTCATCAATGCGGATGGGAATTACTTTGGAAATTGCTTTTTCAACCATATTCTGAATTATGGCTGTGAAACGGTCTTTCTGCCAAACCGCCCAATATCCTTTTGGGATAAAAGGCGGTCTGGAGAAAAAGCTGTATAGCCTTAGACTGTTTTTTCTTGGCCGCCGGTTTCAACTAAAACCATTGGACCTTCTGGGCGCGCTGCCGCAGGTTTCGGCGTTCTGCCTAAGTTCATTGGTTCAGGCTGAATTTGGCTCTGTGCTTCTGCATGCTTAGAGGCATCAGTAGCGACCCAAATCATTCCAGCGGATTGCACCACGCTATGCAATGGAGTTTCTTCAAGCGCCTGGAAGGCAACCTTTGGAAGCTCTGGTGCAGGCTTAGTAATGACTTCAACTGTGGCCGCAGCAGCTGCTACAACAATTGGTGCTGACGTTGGAGTTGCTACTGGAGCTGAGTTAGAAGTTTGAACAGGGCGATTCGATTGACGTGGAGGGCGTGGCGCTCTCTCGCTGCGCTCTTGTTTCTCAGCAGCAGGTCGATTACCAAAACTATTCACGATGTTTTGGATGGGCATAGAAGCGGATGCGCCAGCCATACCTACTGGAGGGCCTGCAAAAGGACTTGCTGAAGCTGCTGCAGTAGCTGCATCACCGTTCTCAGTGCGTTCGCCACGATCATTTCTGTTGCGACCACGACCACGACGATTGCGACCACGACCACGACGCTCTTCACCATCTGCGCTTGGTGTGGCTTCGCTACCAGGAGCTGCTTCAGTTGCAGGGGTTACTGCAGCTGGGTTTGCTTGACGCTCAGGCTTCTGACCATTTGGATTGCCTTGATGGCGATTGCCGTTGCGGTTATTACGATTGCCGTTGCGGTTGTTGTTGCCTTCAGTGCTTGCGCCATCGGCAGCATTTGCTGCTGGGCGCTCGGCGCGATCACCATTGCGATCATTACGCTCGCCACGACGATTGCGACCACGATTGCGATCGCCACCGTTGCGGCCTTGATTACGACCACGGTTATTGCTTGACGCTGGTTTCTCTTCAACCGCTGGAGAGGAAGAGAAGAGCTTTTTGATAAAGCCAAAGAAACCACCAGAGCTTTCAGCAGTTGCTTTTTCGGTACGAGTTGGGCGTGGTTGACTGATTGGTGCAGGTTGGGTTGGCGTAATACCTTTCACTGCCGCTTCTGGACGAACCTTCACGTCCGCATCTTTTTTGCTTACGGTTGTGTCAGTTTCCAACTCGCGAGCAGCTTCTTCAGCCATCACATAGCTTGCTTTTTGATCATCCAAACGAGGATCGTCGTGACGCAAGCGCTCTAACTTGTAATGCGGAGTTTCTAGATGCTTGTTTGGAATCATCAAGACGTTCACTTTGAAGCGAGTCTCAATCTTGATCACTTCAGCACGTTTTTCATTCAAGAGGAACGCAGCTACTTCGACTGGTACCTGTGTATGAATCGCTGCTGTGTTTTCTTTCATTGCCTCTTCTTGAATAATGCGCAGAACTTGCAATGCAGAAGACTCGGTATCACGGATATGGCCTGTGCCGTTACAACGCGGGCAAGTAACGTGGCTACCCTCAGACAAAGCTGGGCGCAAACGTTGGCGCGACATTTCCATCAGGCCAAACTTGGAGATCTTGCCCATTTGAACGCGGGCGCGATCATGGCGCAGAGCGTCGCGCAAGCGATTCTCAACATCCTTCTGGGCCTTGCTCGATTCCATATCAATGAAGTCGATCACGATCAAACCACCCAAGTCACGTAAACGTGCTTGGCGAGCGATTTCATCGGCAGCTTCTAAGTTAGTTCGGGTTGCGGTCTCTTCAATATCAGAGCCACGGGTAGCACGTGCAGAGTTCACGTCCACAGAAACCAAAGCTTCAGTGTGGTCGATCACAATGGCGCCGCCAGATGGCAATGGCACTGTGCGTGAGTACGCAGTTTCAATTTGATGCTCAATTTGGAAACGAGAGAACAAAGGCACATCGTCTTGATAGCGCTTTACTCGCGGTAAATTGTCCGGCATCACCACGGACATAAATGCCGCAGCTTGCTCATAGATGTCATCGGTATCGATGAGGATCTCGCCGATATCTGGCTGGAAGTAGTCGCGGATTGCGCGGATCACCAAGCTAGATTCGAGGTAAATCAACAACGGCGCTGAATTGCCTTTAGCGGCTTCATCAATTGCTTTCCACAATTGCAGGAGGTAACTTAAGTCCCACTGCAATTCAGTCGCATCACGACCAATGCCGGCAGTACGAGCAATGATGCTCATGCCATCTGGCACCTCTAATTGAGACATTGCTTCACGCAACTCTTGGCGGTCTTCACCTTCAATACGACGAGAAACGCCGCCTCCACGTGGGTTATTTGGCATCAAGACCAAATAACGGCCTGCTAGGGAGATAAAGGAGGTAAGGGCGGCACCTTTTTGGCCACGCTCTTCTTTTTCTACCTGAACAATGATTTCTTGACCTTCGCGCAGCGCATCCTTGATGGAGGCATTGCGGACGTCGATACCTTCTTTGAAATAAGCTCTGGCAACTTCTTTGAATGGTAAGAAGCCATGACGCTCTTCACCGTAGTTAACAAAACAAGCTTCCAGGGAAGGCTCAATACGGGTAATAACACCTTTGTAGATATTGCCTTTACGTTGTTCACGACCGGCAGCTTCAATATCAATATCAATGAGTTTTTGACCATCAACGATGGCAACTCGCAACTCTTCTTGTTGAGTTGCATTAAACAACATGCGTTTCATAACACTCTCCTATGGGGGAGGATGAAGTAAGCGCGCTGCGTTAGGGGACAAGTTAGATGCCGCAAAGGACTAAGCCTAAGGCGGTATATGAGTGTGGTTCATGCAAATCTAGACACTTTTTGCCTAGTTCACCCAGTTAACTGTTGGTTAATTCGGTGCCACACTTGACGATCGCCGCAGAGACCTCCTTTAGGTCATCAATGCAGGCGCGCGCCTGAAAACTGTCTTCTAATCGCGGGTCGCGGCATACGGCACACCAACCCTGCGCCTCATTACAACGGGGGAGGGGCAACCCCGGGAGTCTTTTAAAGGGCGACTCCAAGCTCCACGATTCAAGCCTGACTTCAGGATGGGATCGGGCCAATAAATTGGCTAGAGCGTTGATTATACGGCACAAGTTGAATGACAATGGGGTATTGTTGAGTCCCTTGTCGTCCCAGACCGAGGCGATAAGAGAGATAAATCATGAAATCCGACCTAGTATCCAAGCCTCCAAAGGCAAAAACGTCCATGCCGCCCGCAGTCCACTTGCAGACCATTGGTCCGGAAGAGGCTGGCCAGCGTTTGGACAATTATTTGCTGCGCTGGGCCAAGGGAGTACCCAAAAGCCACGTTTATCGGATTATTCGCTCAGGCGAGGTTCGGGTGAATAAAAAGCGAGCTGAGCCAACCACCCGCTTAATTGAGGGCGACGTTGTGCGAGTTCCCCCCGTTCGCATTGCTGAGCCTGCTCAAATGGCTGCGGTCAATACTGCCCAGACTAAATCTCGGGCGCATGGTTATTCCGACAAAATGCCGATTTTGTTCGAGGATGAGGCACTCTTAATAGTCGATAAGCCTTCGGGATTGGCTGTGCATGGCGGATCCGGAATTGCGTTGGGTGTTATCGAGACATTGCGCATCACCCGGCCGGAGTTGAAATTTTTAGAATTAGTCCATCGTTTAGATCGCGATACCTCGGGAGTGTTGCTCTTGGCGAAGAAGCGGAGTGCTCTTGTTGAGTTGCATCGCCAGATCCGCGAAGGTCAAACCGATAAACGTTATTACTTACTGGCACATGGTGAAATCGAGCAAGGTACTCAAGTCATGCAACTGAAGTACCCGCTACATAAATATTTATTGGCTAATGGTGAGCGCCGCGTGCGCGTTGATCCTGAGGGTTTACCAAGCCATACTGCTTTGCGCGTGATAAAAACCATGAAGCGTGATGATGTTGCTATTACTCTAGCTGAGGCCCAGCTCAAGACAGGACGCACCCACCAGATCCGTGTTCATCTACAAAAGTTAGGGCATGCCATTTTGGGCGACGATAAATATGGTTTTGAGGACCTAGATAAGGTCATTAAATCTAAGAGACTCTATTTGCACGCTCATTTGGCGGGTTTTACCCATCCACGTACAGGAGAAAAGATGCGGATTGAATCGCCGTTGCCATCAGAGTTTGCTGCCATGATGAAAAGTTTTGAACAGCAATAATCAGCACAAGAAGATGCCACAAGAACAAAAGTCCGATCGTCGTTACGACCTCATTGTGTGGGATTGGGATGGAACCATCATGGACTCCACGCCTACGATAGTGCATTGCATTCAACAAGCTTGTCGTGATTTGGGTTTTAAAGAGCCGGATGACGCATTAGCAAGTTCGGTGATTGGTTTGGGTATTCAGGATTCATTGCGCCGTGCGGTACCTTGGATTGAGCCGGTGAACTTTCCAAAATTGACAGATCGTTTTCGTTTTCACTATTTAGCTAAAGATCATGAGCTCGATTTATTCGTGGGGATACGTGAACTGCTTGAGAATCTGCGAGCAGATAAGTATCTCTTGGGTGTTGCTACTGGTAAATCTCGTGTTGGCCTAGACCGCTCACTTAAGCATCACCAAATTGGACATCTTTTTCATGAGACCAGAACAGCTGATGAATCTTTCTCAAAGCCACATCCTGGCATGCTCTTGGAGCTGTCCGACGTCACTCAGGTTCCCACTCGTCGCATGTTGATGATTGGTGACACCACACATGATTTAGATATGGCATCGAATGCTGGAGTAGATGCGGTAGCGGTTACTTATGGTGCCCACCCATCAGATACCCTGAAAACATCGCAGTCTTTAGCGCATGTAGATGATGTACCGCAGCTAGCACAATGGCTCAAAGAGAATTTATAAACCTTATTTAAAATTTTATTAGTAACTTCATAAGCAACTTAGTAAGCAATACAGAGGAATCAAGATGGAAAGTAATCCAAACCCAAACTGGGAACGCCAAGCGCTTGAGCACTTACTCCTGGAGAATTTAAAAGAGACCCGCAAAGCACGTCGCTGGAAAGCAGTATTACGCGTTCTCACTTTATTAGTGATCGTTAGTGTGGTTTTGTCGGTATTTGATTTTCATCTGCCAGGGCGCGGTATGAGTACTGAAAAACATACTGCTATGGTGACATTAGATGGTGAAATCTCATCAAGCTCGATGGCCAATGCCATGGATATCAACTCATCATTAGTTTCTGCGTTTGAGAATGAGCATAGTGCTGGTGTCGTTTTGCGTATCAATAGTCCTGGAGGATCACCAGTTCAGGCTGGAATGATTAACGATGAAATTCATCGTTTGCGCAAGCTGTATCCAAGCAAACCTTTTTATGTGGTGGTAGAGGATATTTGCGCCTCTGGTGGTTACTACGTTGCAGTGGCAGCAGATCAAATCTTGGTAGATAAGGCCAGCTTAGTAGGCTCTATCGGTGTCATTATGGAAGGCTTTGGCTTTACTGGTTTGATGGATAAATTAGGTGTGACACGTCGCATGATTACTGCTGGCTCAAATAAAGGGATGCTCGATCCCTTTAGCAAGGAAGAGCCTAAGCAAGTTGAGATGGTCAAGAAGATGATTGATGAGATTCATCAACAATTTATTCAGGTAGTAAAAGAGGGTCGTGGAGACCGCTTAAAAGACACCCCAGATTTATTCTCTGGCCGTATTTGGAATGGCGAACAGGCTGTGAAGCTTGGTTTGGTGGATGGTTATGGCACAGTTGATTCAGTAGCGCGCGATATCTTCAAGGCGCCAGATGTCCTTGACTACACCATGAAAGAAAACTTTGCAGAGCGTGTTGCTAAACGCTTTGGTGCAGAAGCTGGCGCTGCCGCTGGTAAGGCTTTGGTGAAGGCGCCAGATCTAAAGTAAAAAAATTGCAAGCATGGCGCACTCAATTAAGAGTGAGCCCACTTAGGCCAATAATAGAAATATTGTTGGCCTATTTTGTAATGAGGCACATGCTGCTTCGTTAGGGTAGCGCTTGCGCCAATCCTCGATCGACAGCGTAGTGACCGTTTCAGATTTGAGGCTGAGATCCATGCCAAGGCATAGTAATGTCTGTGGTGCTAATGAGTGGATACATGCCATCAACATGGCGGTGTTGCGATAAGGAGTCTCAATCCAAATTTGGGTTTGTTGTAACTTTCGAGATTCTGCTTCTAATTGTTTGAGTTTGGCGCTCCGCTCATGCGTGTCATGCGGCAGGTAGCCCTGAAATGCAAAACGCTGACCGTTTAAGCCGCTAGCCATGAGGCCTAGCAAAATAGAACTAGGGCCAACCAAAGGCTTTACTTGAGCGCCGAGTTTGTGTGCTGCTAGAACGAGTTCAGCGCCGGGATCAGCAACACCTGGTACGCCTGCTTCAGACATCAGCCCCATGTCATTACCAGCGAGCAATGGTTTTAATAAGTCGGCAGGCTTTACTGAATCCCCATACTTTGCATTACGCGCAGCACCACGCCACTCACTCATTTGCATTTCTTGAATGGTGCAGGCCAGTTGTGACATGCTATCAACGGCTTTTAAGAATGCACGTGCTGTTTTGGCATCTTCCACAACCCAATGTTTTAGTTTGGCTGTGCAAGCAATGGTTTCGCTTGGTAAGACCCAGGGCAATTGCTCGGCGCGAGCATCATCGCCCAAAGTATTTGGAACTAAGTAAAGGGTGCCGAGCTTTGCCATGAAGGTATTGATTGTTTTCTTCGTTAGTTATTTTTTATTTCTTCGCTGGAATCACGAAACCAGCATCACGCAATAATCCCGTCAACGCAATGAGGGGCAAGCCGATGAGGGCGCTAGGGTCGTCGCTCTTGATTGCTTCTAGAAGGGCGATACCTAGGCCTTCAGACTTAGCGCTACCTGCGCAGTCATAAGGTTCTTCAGCAAGTAAATAGTTCTCCAAAACATCATCTGAGAGTTTGCGAAAAGTCACCTCAGTCGGAACACTCAAAGTAGTTTGCGTTTCACCCTTCATCAAACAAAGCGCTGTATGAAAGGTCACAGTTTGACCGCGCATGAGTTGGAGTTGAGCCATTGCTCTTTCAAAATTACCGGGCTTGCCAATCGCGGCACCACAAAGATCTGCAACTTGATCAGAGCCAATCACCCATGCATCAGGATGTTGTTTGGAAACTGCCGTCGCTTTTGCATGTGCAAGACGCAGTGCTAAGTCGAGTGTGCTTTCGCCAGTGAGAGGTGTTTCATCTACTTTGGGGGAAACTACTTCAAACGGAATACGTAGGCGCTCTAAAAGTTCACGGCGATACACTGATGTGGATGCCAAGATTAATGTTGGGTTTTGGGGCGAATTTTTTGAGTTGCTCATTGCTACCGACTTTCGAGAGTGCCTTGATTTAGACTGATGCCATGAATCGTAATCAAGTTTTACCTCAAGTCCAGTTATCCGTAGATCCCGGTGTTTTGAAGCGAGTGGATTTCTGTGCCCCGCAATCTTATAAGGGTGCCGGTTTTTTAAGCATCTCTGACCTTCCAAGGTTGGCAGAGGAAGCATCCTCCGTTATTTCAGGGGATGGCTTTCATTGGGAGGTGGAGACCCATTTTGAGGATTCTCCAGGTAGTGACCCTCGTCAAATACTGGAATTGGGCCTAAAAGGGCGCATACATCTTATTTGTCAGCGCTGTTTGCAGGATTGCGCTGTGGATTTAGATGAAAAGCGTCGATTTGTCCTGGTGAATTCAGAGGCTGAGGCCGATGACTACCCCTTGGAGGATGAGCAGCAGGAGCCTTTGGTGGCAAGTCAGCAATTTAACCTTCTGGAAACCATTGAGGATGAGGTTTTGCTCTCTATCCCCTTGATTCCAAAGCATCCAGAGGGATTTTGTGAGCCCCATGCCTCAGTTTTTGGGGATGAGGGGGGCGATGAGGCGTCAGACGAGCGAGAAAACCCCTTTAACATACTGAAAAATATGAAGAAAAACTGAAAATGGCGCCATCTGAAGACCTGTTGTTTTCAGTGTGTCCCATAGATAAATCAAGCGTTTAGACGCTTTTCCATGCTAGAATGTTGCCTTGCTTAGGAGTTCAATATGGCCGTTCAACAAAACAAAAAATCACCTTCCAAACGTGGCATGCACCGTGCGCACGACTTTTTGACCGCACCTGCTACGGCTGTTGAAGCCACAACTGGTGAGGCTCATTTGCGCCACCACATTTCACCAAACGGCTACTATCGTGGTCGTAAAGTTGTTAAAACTAAAAACGACTAATTTTTTAGTCTAAACAGATAGAAGCGGCTCAAGTTAAGGCCGCTTTTTTCTTGGATAAATCACTTGCAACACTCAATGTGTCTATGAGCGTTACTCTTGCTATTGATGCCATGGGCGGAGATCATGGGGTCGTCGTGACGGTTCCCGCTGCCTGCGATTTTCTAGAAAAACATGTTGATGTCAAGATTGCCTTAGTGGGTGATCCGGAATTGATCAAGCAAGTCTTGAGCAAATCTCCCAAAGCGCCAATGGAGCGCATTCATATTATTTCTGCAAGTGAAGTTGTTTTGATGGATGACCCCATTGAAGTTGCTTTGCGTCGCAAAAAAGATTCATCGATGCGCGTTGCGATCGAGCAAGTGAAAGAAGGCGCTGCTGATGCGGTGATTTCTTCTGGCAACACTGGTGCATTGATGGCAATCTCACGCTATATCTTAAAAACCCTTGAGGGCGTTGATCGTCCTGCCATTGCTACGGCTATTCCTAATGAATTAGGGCGCGGCACAACGATGTTGGATCTTGGCGCTAATGCTGACTGTGAGCCGATACACTTGGTTCAGTTTGCTCAGATGGCTAACGTGATGGTTCAGGTCGTTGATGGCAAACAAAACCCTTCTATCGGTCTTCTCAATATTGGCGAAGAAGTGATTAAGGGTAATGAAGTCGTGAAGCAAACTAGTGAGTTGCTGAGACAGACTAATTTAAACTTTTACGGCAACGTAGAAGGTAACGATATTTTTAAAGGCACTACTGATATCGTCGTATGCGATGGATTTGTGGGCAACGTAGTGCTGAAAGCTAGCGAAGGCTTGGCAAAAATGATGAGCGGTATGATCCGTGAAGAATTTAATCGCTCTTGGCTAACAAAGTTGATGGCGATTTGCGCTATGGTGCCGCTACTTCGTGTTCGTAAGCGCGTTGATCATCGTCGCTATAACGGTGCTGTATTGTTAGGTCTGCGGGGTTGTGTAATTAAGAGTCATGGTTCTGCGGATCGCTTTGCGTTTGGCTTTGCTTTGGATCGCGCCTATGAGGCAGCCAAAAATCGCATGGTCGAACGTATTGCCGCAGCCTTTGTGGCGGAGACAAAAGTATGAGTATTTTTGCAAGAGTCGCTGGTACCGGAAGCTATCTTCCTGCACAGCGTCTAACCAATCAAGATTTAGTGGAACTTTTGGCGAAGTCTGGTTTAGAAACCAGCGATGAGTGGATTACTACTCGTAGCGGTATTTCGGCACGTCATTTTGCCGCCGAGAATGAACTTACTAGCGATCTCGCAGTCAAAGCAGCCCAAGCAGCACTAGCTAGTGCGGGCATTACTTCAGAAGATTTAGACCTCATCATTTTGGCAACCTCTACTCCAGATCATTTGGGTGGATTTCCAAGTACTGCTTGTGTAGTGCAAGACAAATTGGTTGCGCATACCGATTGCGCTGCATTTGATGTGCAAGCTGTTTGTGCTGGTTTTATGTATGCAATGGCAACTGCAGATGCTTTTATCCGCTCGGGCTCTTATAAAAAGGTCCTAGTGATTGGCGCCGAAACCTTTTCTCGTATTTTGGATTTTCAAGACCGCGGGACTTGCGTTTTGTTTGGTGATGGTGCGGGCGCAGTAGTGCTTGAGGCTTCAAGTGAGCCGGGTATTCTATCTACAGCGCTACATGCTGATGGTAGCCAGCGCGATATTTTATGTGTGCCTGGACGCGCTGGTAATGGCTCTGTTCACGGTTCTCCATTTATGACCATGGATGGTCAAGCGGTATTTAAATTGGCAGTCAAAGTATTGGAGCAAGTGGCGCATGAGGTTTTAGAAAAAGGAAATCTCAAGCCAGAGCAAATTGATTGGTTGGTGCCTCACCAAGCAAACATCCGCATCATGGAAGGCACAGCCAAAAAGATGGGCATGTCCATGGATAAAGTGATTGTGACTGTGCATGAGCATGGCAATACATCTGCAGCATCAATTCCTTTGGCCTTGGATGCTGGTGTACGTTCTGGTCAAATTAAGCGCGGTCAACATCTCTTGTTAGAGGGTGTGGGTGGCGGTTTCGCTTGGGGCGCAGTTGCTCTGAAGTATTGATCCCGTTAATGCGCGTTAATCCGTATTCATTCTATTTTGATCATTCAGTAAATTAATCCCATGACATTTGCATTCGTATTCCCCGGACAAGGTTCTCAATCGGTTGGCATGCTCAATTCCATTTCTGAGCGTCCTGAAGTGCGCGCAACATTGCAAGAAGCTTCCGAAGCTTTAGGTGAAGACGTTGCAAAGCTGATTGCAGAAGGTCCTGCGGAAGCGCTGTCATTAACTACGAATACTCAACCGGTGATGTTGACCGCGGCGGTGGCTTTCTACCGCGCCTGGTTGGCCGCTGGTGGTCAGGCCCCTAAGGTAATGGCAGGCCATAGTCTTGGCGAGTACTCTGCTTTGGTTGCTGCTGGCGTGATCTCATTTAAGGACGCAGTGCCTTTGGTGCGTTTTCGTGCCGAAGCAATGCAAACCGCTGTACCAGTAGGTACCGGTGGTATGGCCGCTATTCTAGGTTTAGATGATGCAACTGTGATCAAAGTTTGTGCCGAAGCAAGTACTGCGTCTGGTGGCGTAGTTGAGGCAGTCAATTTCAATGCACCTGGCCAAGTAGTAATCGCTGGCGCAAGTGATGCGGTAACAAAAGCATGCGAATTATTAAAAGCAGCTGGTGCTAAACGTGCGTTGCCATTGCCGGTATCCGCACCATTCCATTCTTCTTTATTGCAACCAGCCTCAGAAAAGCTCAAAGGCTATTTAGCTGATATCGAATTTAAATCACCAACGATTGCCGTCATTAACAACGTTGATGTTGAAATTTTGAATGATCCAGCTGCCATTAAAGATGCACTAGTTCGTCAAGCTGCTAAACCAGTGCGTTGGCAAGAAACGATTCAAGTAATGGCTGCGCAAGGCATTACTCAAGTAGTAGAGTGCGGCCCTGGCAAGGTATTGGCTGGGCTTACTAAGCGCATTAATGATCAAGTGATGGGCGTGCCAGTATTTGATGAGGCTAGTCTGAATGAAGTCTTGGCAAGCTTGAAATAAACGGTAAAAGATTAAAAACAGCAATTAAAAGAAAAAGCGGAAGACAAATATGAATCTCGACTTAAACGGACAAATTGCCTTAGTAACTGGTGCCTCGCGTGGCATTGGCCAAGCAATTGCGGATGAGTTGGTCAAGTGTGGTGCGAAGGTGATTGGTACTGCTACTTCAGAGAGTGGTGCAAAAGCAATCGATGAGCGCTTAAAGGCTTCTGGTGGTGCTGGCTTGGTATTGAATGTCACTGCATCAAATGCGTGTGAAGAAATCATTGATCGCATTGTGAAAGATTTTGGCGGTATCAATATTTTGGTGAACAACGCTGGTATTACTCGCGATAACTTAGCAATGCGCATGAAGTCTGAAGAATGGACTGATGTGATTGATACCAACTTAAGTTCAGTCTTCCGTTTATCCCAAGCTGTTTTGCGCCCTATGATGAAAGCACGGGGTGGTCGCATTATCAATATCACCTCTATCGTGGGACATATGGGTAACGCTGGTCAGGCAAATTATGCTGCTGCAAAAGCAGGCGTTTCTGGCATGACTCGTGCCTTGGCTCGTGAAATTGGCAGTCGTAACATTACCGTCAATTGTGTAGCGCCTGGATTTATTGATACTGATATGACGCGCGCTTTGAGCGAAGAGCAGCAAAATGCCCTAAAAGTGAACATTCCACTGGCTCGTTTGGGTAGTCCAGAAGATGTTGCTCAGGCAGTGGCATTTTTAGCCTCTCCGGCAGCCGCTTATATCACGGGAAATACCCTCCACGTCAACGGCGGACTCTATTTAGCCTAACGGCAAAGCATGAATTTGGTCATTTTTGGGCGAATTTGCTAATCTAGCCCACCAAACTGATAAAATCCTTTTCATCGTTTTTTACAACCCCTGGGGAAATTAATGGACAACATCGAACAACGCGTTAAGAAAATCGTCGCTGAGCAATTAGGCGTCGCTGAAGGAGATATCAAAAATGAATCTTCTTTCGTGAACGACTTGGGCGCTGACTCTCTTGACACTGTTGAGCTAGTTATGGCTTTGGAAGATGAATTCGGCATCGAAATTCCTGATGAGGAAGCTGAAAAGATCACCACAGTTCAGCTCGCGATCGACTTCGCTAAATCAAAAGCTCAGGGTTAATTCCCGAGCCTAGGTATTACTGTGTCAGCATCAAATGGCCGACGCCGGGTAGTAGTCACCGGCCTTGGTCTCATTTCACCTGTTGGTAATTCAGTTGACGTAGCTTGGACTAATTTGCTGGAAGGCAAATCAGGTATTGCTACGATCACTAAATTTGACCACGCCCCACTTAGCGTTCACTTTGCAGGTGAGGTGAAAGATTTCAATGTCGAAGAATATGTTTCTGCCAAAGAGGCGCGCCACATGGATACCTTTATCCATTACGGCATCGCTGCTGGTACGCAAGCCATTCGCGACAGCGGTCTAGAGATCACAGAGCAAAATGCCGAGCGCGTAGGCGTGATGGTGGGTTCTGGCATCGGCGGCCTGCCCATGATTGAAGAGACTGGCGCTGAGCTTCTGGCTCGCGGTCCTCGTCGCATCTCACCATTCTTTGTTCCAGGCTCCATTATTAATATGATTTCTGGGCACCTCAGTATTTTGTTTGGCCTCAAGGGTCCAAACGTTGCTGCGGTAACAGCGTGCACAACTGGTTTGCACAGTATAGGTTTGGCTGCACGTTTAATTCAGTACGGTGATGCAGATGTAATGGTTGCTGGTGGTTCTGAGTCCACCATTTCTGCATTAGGTGTTGGCGGTTTTGCTTCTGCAAGAGCGCTCTCTACTCGTAATGATGATCCTGCCACTGCTTCACGACCTTGGGATAAAGACCGCGATGGTTTTGTTCTCGGCGAAGGTGCTGGTGTTGTTGTGCTTGAAGAGTATGAACACGCTAAAGCACGCGGCGCAAAAATTTATTGCGAACTACTTGGATTTGGTATGAGCGGTGACGCTTATCACATGACTGCGCCAAATATGGACGGCCCACGTCGCTGCATGGTGAACGCGATGCGCGACGCTGGTTTAAATCCAGATCAAATACAGTATTTGAACGCTCACGGTACCTCTACGCCTTTGGGTGATAAGAATGAAACCGAGGCAATCAAAGCGGCATTGGGCGACCATGCTAAGAAGGCTTTAATTAACTCTACTAAGTCGATGACTGGTCACCTTTTGGGTGGTGCGGGTGGTTTGGAGTCTGTTTTCACAATTTTGGCCCTTCATAACCAGAAATCTCCACCAACCATCAATATCTTCAACCAAGATCCTGAGTGTGATTTGGACTACTGCGCCAATACTGCCAGGGATGTGAAGATTGAGCATGCAGTCAAAAACAACTTTGGCTTTGGTGGTACTAACGGCACCTTGATTTTTGGTAAGCTGACCTAATATTCTCTTTATCTTCAATTTTTGGTTTTTACCAAGTAGGTCATAGCATTATGAAAAAGCACTTTATTGCGCTCTTGGCTATTTTGAGTCTGGGGCAGATGTCGTTTATTGCGCCTGCAATCGCTCAAAATCCTCGAGTCACTATTCCGGATTTTGCCGACTTGGTTGAGCGTGCAAGTCCTGCAGTTGTTAATATTCGTACGACTGAAAAAATTATGGTTCAACAGAATCAAGGTGGCATTCCAGGAATGCCTGAAGATCAAGCCGAGTTCTTCCGTCGTTTCTTTGGCGTTCCGATTCCAGGTATTCCGAATGGACCTAAACAAGCGCAGCCAAATCTAGGTAAGCCACAAGAAGCAGACCGTGGTGTTGGGTCTGGTTTCATTATTGAATCTAATGGTTTGATTCTGACAAACGCACACGTGGTTGAGGGCGCCACGACGATCTATGTGACGCTGACAGATAAACGTGAGTTCAAAGCAAAGCTATTGGGTATGGATAAGCGTACCGATGTAGCAGTCGTCAAAATTGAAGCGCGTGATTTACCGAAACTCCCTTTAGGTGACTCATCAAAGGTACGAGTTGGTGAGTGGGTCTTGGCAATTGGTTCACCGTTTGGACTCGAGAATACTGTGACTGCAGGCATTGTTTCTGCAAAGAGCCGTGATACAGGCGACTACCTGCCCTTTATCCAGACTGACGTTGCGGTCAACCCAGGTAACTCTGGTGGCCCATTGCTCAATACTGCAGGTCAAGTGATTGGTATCAACTCTCAGATCTTTAGTCGCTCTGGTGGCTATATGGGAATCTCTTTTGCCATTCCGATTGATGAAGCCATGCGGGTAGCCGATCAGTTGCGCACCAACGGAAAAATGACGCGCGGTCGCATTGGCGTTGCTTTGGGTGAAATGACAAAAGAGGTTGCAGAGAGTTTAGGTTTAGGTAAACCACGCGGCGCATATGTGCGTAACGTTGAGCCAGGTGGTCCTGCCGCTGCCGGCGGGATTGAAGCAGGCGATGTCATCTTGAGTTTTAATGGTCGTGAGATTGCAAAATCCACTGACTTACCAAGAGTAGTTGGTGATACCAAGCCAGGCACTTCTGTGCCCGTGCAAGTTTGGCGTAAAGGTGCAACACGCGAACTCAATGTCACCGTGACAGATACTGAATCTGCGCAAGTTGCCAAGAAGTCGGATGCACCTGCTGCAAATGGCAATAGTGCAAATACCTTGGGTGTGACAGTGACTGATTTGTCAGACGCTAAAAAGAAGGATCTGAATATCAAGGGTGGGGTAGAGGTGACCGGTTTGGGCGATGGCCCCCTAGCTAGAGCGGGGGTTCGTCCTGGTGATGTGATTATTCGGGTGGCTGATGCCGACATTTCAGGGGTAAAGCAGTTTGAGACCCTGGTTAAAGGCCTCGATGCTAATAAGGCTGTTCCGGTCTTTATACGCCGTGCTGACAGTACTTTAGTCATCCCTGTCAGGCCAAAATAAGCCCTTTTTAGACCAAAAAATGGGGTTCGGCGCCTTTTGGGCGCCACCCATTACAATCCCTTTAAGACGACTTTTTGCAGCGCATCATTGTGGTGCGTTCTGACAAGGCGTTTTTCGAATCACTAAATAAGACGCTATGGATTTAATCCGCAATTTTTCTATCATCGCCCATATTGATCACGGCAAATCTACGCTTGCGGATCGCATTATTCAACTGTGTGGCGGTCTCTCCGATCGCGAAATGGAAGCCCAGGTTCTCGATTCAATGGATATTGAGCGTGAGCGGGGTATCACCATTAAGGCTCAAACTGCAGCCCTCAATTACAAAGCTAAAGATGGCAAGATTTACAACCTCAATCTGATTGATACCCCAGGGCACGTCGACTTTTCTTATGAGGTAAGCCGTTCTTTATCTGCTTGTGAGGGTGCTTTATTGGTGGTTGATGCTAGTCAAGGCGTTGAGGCGCAAACCGTTGCCAACTGTTACATGGCTCTTGAGTTGGGTGTTGAGGTTGTTCCAGTTCTCAATAAGATTGACTTACCGCAAGCTGATCCTGATCGCGCTAAAAAAGAAATCGAAGACGTGATTGGTATTGATGCATCAGAAGCGGTTACTTGCTCGGCCAAAACAGGCATGGGGGTTGCAGACGTCATTGAAGAAATGATTGCAAAGGTCCCGCCACCAAAAGGCAATGCGGCGGATCCATTGCAGGCATTGATCATTGATTCTTGGTTTGACAACTATGTTGGTGTTGTCATGTTGATCCGTGTTGTGAACGGCACCTTAAAACCAAAAGAAAAAATTACCTTAATGGCTAATGGCTCCAGCCATTTAGTCGAGCATGTTGGCGTGTTTAGTCCAAAGTCTGTAGATCGCCCAGAGTTATCTGCAGGTCAAGTAGGTTTTGTGATTGCTGGCATTAAAGAATTGAAAGCAGCTAAAGTTGGCGACACGGTGACGCATTCTCCTGGGCAGCAAGGTAGAGTTCCTGCAGGCCAACCACTGCCTGGATTTAAAGAAGTCAAACCTCAAGTGTTTGCCGGTTTGTATCCAGTTGAAGCAAGCGAATACGATCAATTGCGTGAGTCACTTGAAAAGCTCAAGCTGAATGATGCCTCTCTCTTGTATGAGCCAGAAGTTTCTCAGGCTTTAGGTTTTGGATTCCGTTGCGGCTTCTTGGGTTTACTCCATATGGAGATCGTGCAAGAGCGCTTAGAGCGCCAGTATGGCATGAACTTGATTACAACCGCGCCAACCGTGGTGTATCAAGTGCAGCAATCGGATGGCACGATCTTGATGGTGGATAACCCATCAAAGATGCCTGAGACGAGTAAGGTTGACACCATCATGGAGCCGATAGTGACGGTTAATCTCTACATGCCACAAGAGTATGTGGGGTCGGTCATTACCTTGTGCGTCGGTAAGCGTGGTATTCAGACGGGTATGAACTATTTGGGTCGCCAAGTGCAGCTCACTTACGAGTTACCTATGGCTGAAATTGTCTTGGACTTTTTCGATCGCCTTAAGTCGATCTCTCGCGGTTATGCCTCGATGGATTATGAATTCAAAGAATATCGTCCAGCAGATGTGGTCAAGGTCGATATTCTGATTAATGGTGATCGTGTTGATGCGCTGTCGGTGATTGTGCATAGAAGCAATAGTCAGCACCGTGGCCGCGAAGTGGTTTCCAAAATGCGTGGCATTATTCCGCGTCAAATGTTTGATGTCGCGATTCAGGCTGCAATTGGTAGCAACATTGTTGCTCGTGAAAACGTCAAGGCTTTGCTTAAAAACGTTTTGGCCAAGTGTTACGGTGGTGACATCTCTCGTAAGCGTAAGTTATTAGAGAAGCAAAAAGAAGGTAAGAAACGCATGAAGCAAGTGGGCAACGTAGAGATTCCACAAGAAGCCTTCTTGGCTATTTTGCAGGTAGAAGATTAATGAACTTCGCTCTGATTCTCTTCATCTTAGTAATTGTGTCTGGCATCGCTTGGATTGCGGACAAGATGTACTTCGCACCTCAAAGAAAAGTTGCTGGTATAGATCGCATGCCATTGTGGTTGGAATACACAGCCGGTTTCTTTCCAGTCATTTGCGCTGTATTTGTATTGCGCTCTTTCATCGTTGAGCCCTTCAAGATCCCTTCGGGATCCATGATTCCAACATTGCAGATTGGTGACTTCATTTTGGTGAATAAATTTACTTATGGCATTCGTTTGCCGGTAATCAATCAGAAGGTCGTTGATCTGGGATCCCCTAAGCGTGGTGATGTGATTGTGTTCCGCTATCCACGCGATGAGTCTGTTGATTACATTAAACGCGTCGTTGCTTTGCCGGGTGATGTAATCACTTATGAAGATAAGCGTTTAACGATTAATGGCCAACCTTTGCAATATAGCGGTGGTGAGTCTTATCTCGACCCCGAAAATATGCGTTACGCCAAGCGTTTCACAGAAACGTTCCCAGCCGATTTGGGCGGGAATCGCCATGAGATTTTGAATGATCCTGATCGTCCAGCAACTGTGTTTCCAACTGAGCGCTTTCCAGGCGCAGAGTTTTGTCAGTACCAACCATCCGGTTTAACTTGTAAAGTACCTGCAGGTCATTACTTTGCAATGGGTGATAACCGAGATAACAGTGCAGACTCTCGTTACTGGGGTTTTGTTCCTGATAAGAATATCGTTGGTAGAGCATTCTTTGTATGGCTTAACCTAGGTAATCTAGGTCGTATCGGTGGTTTTGAGTAAGCAATCATGAACGCGCGCGCCGTCATCGAAACCGCACCGCTGCAAGAGCGCCTAGGTTATACCTTTAAAAAGCCTGAGCTTTTAAATCAAGCACTGACTCACCGCAGTCATAGCAAGAAAAACAATGAGCGCTTAGAGTTTTTAGGCGATTCGATTCTCAATTGCGTAGTTGCTGATTTACTTTACGAGCGTTACTCCGATTTAGATGAGGGTGATCTCTCTCGTGTACGCGCTAATTTAGTCAAGCAACAAGCTTTGTATGAGATTGCTCAAACATTATCTTTATCTGACTACCTGCGCTTAGGTGAGGGTGAGCTGAAGAGTGGTGGCTTTCGTCGCCCATCTATTTTGGCTGACACTTTAGAGGCAGTTACAGGCGCGATCTTTTTGGATGGCGGCTTTGATGCTGCCAAATCCTGTTTACGTAAGTTGTACTCTGTGATCCTGGCGCAGGTTGATCCAAAGACATTGGGGAAAGATGACAAGACCTTGTTGCAAGAATGTTTGCAAAGTTACCAATTGCCATTACCAACCTATAACGTGACCGGTACGACTGGTGCTGCACACAACCAACAATTTGAAGTGGAGTGCTTGATTCCAAGCTTGAAGGTGGCTGTAAAGGGTGAGGGCGCATCGCGCCGTGCTGCTGAGCAGTCTGCCGCTAAGACTGCATTGCTTGCTGTACTCAAAGCTCTGCCACAAGAATCTCGCAAACCTAAGAAAACTCGGTCTGCTAAGAAAAAAGCAGCAAAGAAGGAAGCGACCGAAGAGCAATTAAATCTTAAGCTGAAGGGCTAATCGTGTTTAGATGCGGTACTATCGCCATTGTTGGGCGTCCCAATATGGGCAAATCAACACTTCTCAATGCACTGGTTGGTCAAAAGATCAGCATTACTTCACGTAAAGCACAAACAACCCGTCATCGTATATTGGGTATTCAGAATCGCGAAGAAGCGCAGTTTATCTTTATTGATACGCCAGGTTTCCAGACGCGCTTGATGAATACACTCAATAAAGCCTTGAACCGTACTGTCACAACTGCTTTGCAAGATGTGAACGTGGCCTGCTTTGTGGTGGAGGCGGGTTACTTTGGTGAAGACGATAAAAAAGTATTGAAGCTATTGCCAGGTGATTTACCGGTAGTGCTCGTATTAAATAAACTGGATTTGTTTAATAGCCGTTTTCAGGCGCCATCTGAGCGCGACCAAGCTTTGCTCAACTTCATGAAAGAGATGTCGAAACCTTGGTCTGAATTAGGTGGTCATGAAGATCAAAAGTGTGAGTTCGCTGAAATCGTACCGATGAGTGCTAAGAGTCCCGGTGACATCGAACGCTTGTTAGATGTGCTTGAGGGATATTTACCTGAAGCGCCAGCAGTCTACGATGGTGACACCATTACCGATCGTAGTGAGCGCTTTCTGGCTGCTGAGATTTTGCGTGAAAAAGTTTTCCGCTTCACTGGAGAAGAGTTACCTTACACCTCTACGGTGGTGATTGATCAATTTAAAATGGATGGCAAGATGCGCCGCATCGCCGCAACCATCTTGGTAGACCGCGATAGCCATAAAGCCATGATCATTGGTCAGAAGGGTGAGCGTCTAAAGAAGATCTCTACTGATGCCCGTATCGATATGGAGAAGCTCTTTGATGGCAAAGTCTTTTTAGAGACTTGGGTCAAAGTGAAGCGTGGCTGGGCTGATGATCGCGCTGAATTACGGGCGCAGGGCCTGGAATAAGTATCCATGGCCTCGATTCGTGTTGCTGACGAGCCTGCTTTTGTATTGCACAGCATTCCCTATAAAGAGACCAGCTTAATTCTCGATGTTTTCACAAGACAGTATGGCCGTATGGCGCTCATTGCTAAAGGGGCTAAACGACCCCATTCAGTATTGCGTCCTGTATTGCAGCGCTTTCAGCCGCTTTTAGTTTCTTGGAGTGGTAAGTCTGAGTTGCGTACCTTAACAAAGTCAGAGTGGGTTGGTGGCATGCCTTCTTTGGTGGGTGATGCGCTTCTCTGTGGTTTCTATCTTAATGAATTGCTCGTCAAGTTTCTGGCGCGTGAAGATGAATATGAAAAACTCTATGATCGTTACGCAGAAACCATCAATGCCTTATCGAACCTCGAATTTCAATCCAAGGGATTAGAAGAGATACTGAGGCCATTTGAGCTATCCTTATTGCAAGAGACTGGTTATGCAGCAGCCTTAGATCGGTGTGTGGAAACTAATGATTTGCCCGATGCGCAGACGCAGTATGTTTATCAGCCAGAGCGGGGAGTGCGCCCAGCCCAAGGTGATGATCCTGGCCATTGGCCAGTCCTCAGGGGGCAATCATTGCTGGCGATTGCAGCAGGAGATTTTTCTGATCCAGAGACTCTATCTGAGAGTAAACAGCTGATGCGCTTCCTCTTGAGTTTACATTTGCAGGATCAGGTATTGACGACTCGTCAAATTTTGATTGATTTGAAGAAAATCTAGTAATCTACTGTGATGACAACTCTAGAACTCGGCATCAATATTGATCACGTTGCCACACTTCGCAATGCGCGTGGCACAGTGTATCCCGACCCTCTTAAGGCTGCGCAATTGGCTGAAGAAGCTGGTGCCGATTTAATCACTCTCCATCTGCGAGAAGATCGTCGTCATATTAAAGATGCGGATTTGCTAGCATTGCGTCCGCTGATTAAGACTCGCATGAATCTCGAGTGCGCTGTAACCCCAGAAATGCTCGACATCGCCTGCAGGGTAAACCCACATGATGTGTGTTTGGTGCCTGAGAAGCGGGAAGAGGTGACCACGGAAGGTGGTTTGGATATTTTAGGAAAGTTTGAGGCAGTCAAGTCGGCTACCAAACAACTAAAAGACGCTGGCATACGCGTTTCCTTATTTATTGATCCAGAAGAAAAACAAATTCAGGCGGCAAAAGATGTTGGTGCCACCGTAGTGGAGCTGCATACCGGTCGTTATGCCGATTTATCTGGCATCGAACAAGGCAAGGAATTAGAGCGTATTCGTAAAGCAGCTCAGTTTGCTAAGCGTATTGGACTCAGAGTGAATGCTGGTCATGGTTTGCATGAAGGTAATGTGATGCCTATAGCAGCTATTGAAGAATTATCTGAGCTCAACATTGGTCATGCGATTGTGGCTGAGGCTTTATTTAAAGGTTGGCAAAATGCCATTGAGGATATGAAAGCCTTGATGGTTCGCGGTCGACACAAAGATCACATTCACCCTCTTTAATTATTAAAAACGTAATGATCATTGGTATCGGCACAGATATTTTGCAGATTGAACGCTTGCAGGCTGCTTACGATCGTACTAATGGCCGCCTGGCTGAAAAAATTCTAGGGCCAGATGAGATGTTGGTCTTTAAGTATCGTTTAGCTAGAAATCATAAGCGTGGCATTGCATTCTTAGCGACACGTTTTGCTGCGAAGGAGGCCTTCTCAAAAGCAATTGGTTTGGGAATGAGAATGCCTATGACATGGCGTTCCCTACAAACCTTAAATGAGCCCAGTGGAAAGCCGGTAACGAGTTACCTAGGCGCACTTGCGCAGTTTATGCAAGAGAATAATTGGGAAGCTCACGTCACTGTGAGTGACGAACAAGATATGGCCATTGCGCACGTAATCGTCACCCAGAAATAAAGAAATTAAGAAGAGGAATCCATGAGTAAAGCGACAATGAATCCCGGCCCTATTACTTTGGACGTAGTGGGACAGGTATTAAATGCCGAGGATCGTCGTCGTATCTTGCATCCTCTGACCGGTGGCGTCATCTTGTTTGGCAGAAATTTTGCCAATCGCAAGCAGTTAACTAAACTTACCGCAGATATTAAGAAGCTTCGTCCTGATGTTTTGATTTCGATTGACCATGAAGGTGGTCGAGTACAGCGTGCCAAGACCGATGGCTTTACCCATCTTCCCGCAATGCGGAGGTTAGGTGAGCTTTGGGGTGCGAAAAGTAAATCGACTCACGCTGCTGAATCTGCCGCGTTAGCAATGGCAGCAGCAACTGCGTGTGGCTATATATTGGCTACTGAACTGCGTGCTTGTGGTGTGGACTTTAGTTTTACACCCGTTTTGGATTTAGATTTTGGTCGAAGTGGCGTGATTGGTGATCGTTCATTTAGTCGCGACCCACAAATTGTGTTCGCATTGGCCAAGAGTTTGAATGAAGGCTTGCGTCTCGGTGGCATGGCGAACTGTGGCAAACACTTTCCTGGTCATGGTTGGGCAGAAGCGGATTCGCATGTCGCGATTCCGGTAGATGAGCGCTCATTGGCTGAAATTCTCAATGATGATGCTAAGCCTTACGAGTGGTTAGATTTAAGTTTGGTAGCAGTTATGCCAGCTCATGTAATTTACCCAAAGGTGGATAAGAACCCGGCAGGCTTTTCCAAGATTTGGCTGCACTCCATCTTGCGCCAAGAGTTGGGATTTGAGGGCGTTATCTTTAGCGACGACCTCTCTATGGAAGGGGCGAGTGTTGCTGGCTCAGTAGTGAAGGGCGCTGAAATGGCCCTCGATGCAGGCTGTGATGCGGTATTGATCTGCAATCGCCCTGATTTAGCGGATCAGTTGCTCGGTCAATTGAAAGTATCAAAGACTAAGCAAGCTGAGTCTGCTACGCGTTTAAACCGCTTAATGCCACGTTCTATTTCTTTGGCTTGGGATGAGCTTCAAAAAGAAGCTGAGTACCAGCATGCTAAAGGTTTACTCAAGCAGTTCAATTTGATTGCTTAATCTTTTAATTCCATAACAAGTAAGCAATAAAAAAGCCCGGCACGCCGGGCTTTTTGCTTTTGTAGTCTGCTTGATTAGTTAGCGCGGCTACGATATTCACCAGTGCGGGTATCGATTTCGATCTTGTCGCCAGTATTGCAGAACAAAGGCACTTGCAATTCATAGCCAGTAGCCAATTTTGCAGTCTTCAATACTTTGCCTGAGCTGGTGTCACCCTTTACTGCGGGCTCGGTGTAAACGATTTCACGAACGAGTGAGTTAGGCATTGCAACTGAGAGCGCCTTACCTTCGTAGAACACGACTTCACAAGGCATGCTTTCTTCGAGGTAGTTCAATGCATCACCCATAAACTCAGCTTCAACTTCGTACTGGTTGTAATCACCATCCATAAACACATACATTGGATCTGCGAAATAAGAGTAGGTGCAATCTTTCTTTTCGAGAATCACAACATCAAACTTGTCATCCGCTTTGTAAACACCTTCGTTTGGCGCGCCGGTTAACAAGTTCTTAAATTTCATTTTCACAACTGAAGAGTTGCGGCCTGAGCGGCTGTATTCGGCCTTTAAAACGACCTGAGCATCGGAGCCAATCATGACTACGTTACCAACGCGGAGTTCTTGTGCTGTTTTCATCTTGCTATTCCTGGGTGCAGAGTGATTTTTCTGCGGTTTTTATCAAAAACAAGATTGTAACCGCCCGCAAGCCTTTATTGCTTGGTCTTAGGCTACAAACCTTAATAGACGGGCTGCCAAGCCACCATCTTCTTGGTTTTTGAGTAATTGCATGCGCCAGGCCTTGGAATGAGTGCTCCAAAGATCGAGGGCCTTGAACCACTGGCTAGGCATAGCCCAGGTCATTGCCGCGATGGTTGCCAGTCTTAATTCTTGATTAGCCTCTTCGAGGTAGAGGTCCAGAAAGGCGGCTAATTTCACTTCGTGAGCCCGATCTTCTTGCGGATAAATATGCCAAATAAATGGCTTACCAGCTAATTGCGCGCGTACAAAAGAATCTTCACCGCGCACGATGTTGAAATCGCATTGCGATAAGACCCAATCTAAATCATCTTGCGAAACGAAGGGTAGAGATAGTAATTGCAAATTGCTTGGCAGTTGAATGGGTTGCTCTCCATACAAATTGAGAAGTTCAGCGTGACCATGCGTTAGCAAAATATCAACATCTTCACCAAGGGCGCCTAGATCCTCTAGCCACTTTCGTAGAGGTGCACCTGGGTAGCAGAAGATGCTGATACGTTTTGCGCCGCTGCGCAGCTTAGCCCAAACTGCTTTCAAGTCATAAGGGATTTGCTTTGCCACCTTCTCCCCCTCTGGTGGAATGGGGTCAACCAAGATACCACCAACCTCTTTCTGAAATCCTGGGAAAAAGAAATACTTCGATATGCCATGAGATTGTGGAGATGCCTTTGCATGAAAGTCCACAATCCAAGGTTCTGCACTAAGGTACTCTAGATTAATGATGAGAGGCTTAATAGGGGCAATAAATAGGCCGGCAAGATAGCGCTCTGGCAATTCACATCCAAAAGCCTCGATCACCACATCTGGAGTTTGAACGGGATGCCTTGCATTGTTGTAGCATGCCTCCCAAGGTTGAATATCAATCTTGTCTTTAATTGCGGGGTCTACACCAGAAGCGAGTAAATTGAGGGTTGGCAGATCGTCGCAGAAAATGCGCACCTCTTGGCCATGAAGACTTGATAAGCTTCGGGCTAGACGCCAGCAAACACCGGCATCACCATAGTTATCTACGATTTGGCAGAAAATATCCCAACGCATGAGTAATTCGCTTTTTGAAACCCTTCAGCAGGACGTTAAACGGCTACCCGGATTGCCGGGGGTATATCGCTTCTTTGATGAGGCGGGGAACATTCTGTATGTTGGCAAAGCTCGTAACCTTAAAAAGCGTGTATCCAGTTATTTTCAAAGCAAGCAGCTATCACCACGAATAGCGCTGATGGTCGGCAAAATTGCTCGCTATGAAACAACAGTAACACGGACTGAAACGGAAGCCCTCATTCTAGAGAACAATCTCATTAAAGAGTTGGCCCCACCATTCAATATCTTGTTCCGTGACGATAAGTCTTACCCATATGTGATGTTAACGGGGCACCAGTTCCCACGTTTGGCTTCTTATCGTGGCAAAGTCGATAAACGCAATCATTACTTTGGACCGTTTCCTAATAGCTGGGCTGTGCGCAATAGTGTGCAGATTTTGCAAAAAGTATTTCGTCTTCGCACCTGTGAGGACTCAGTCTTTAAGAATCGCAGTCGTCCCTGCTTATTGCACCAAATTCATCGTTGTAGTGCTCCTTGCGTTGGCAGGTTAAGTGTGGAGCAATATCAGCAAGACGTGGCACAGGCAACGCGCTTCTTAGAGGGCGATCATAGTCGCGTGCTCTCAGAGCTCGAAAAGGAAATGCATGCACATAGCGATGCCATGGATTTTGAAATGGCTGCTGTGCTGCGCGATCGTATTGCAGATCTTTCCAGTGTTCTTCAGCAGCAAGCGATGGATACAGTTGCCGATGGTGAGGGTGATGTTGACATCATTGCAGTGGCACTGATGGAAGGCATGGTTTGTGTAAACCTGGCCATGGTACGAGGCGGTCGTCACTTAGGTGACAGGGCTTATTTCCCCAAGGGTTTGCGTACCGCATCTGGTGAGCTTCCACCGCCTGCAGAAATCCTAGAAGCTTTTATTGCGCAACACTATTTGCAGGATGCAAATGATCAAGAAGGATCAACAGCCAATTTAATTCCACCAGTGTTGGTTTTAAATCATTCATTACATTCTGTCGGTGATGATGTCAACGAATCTACTGAAGCGCCGCCAGAAGATCTACATGATTTATTAAACGCACAAGCCGGTAAAAAAATAACCTTCTTGCATCAACCTCAAGGTCAACGCCGTCATTGGCTTGCGATGGCGGAAGGTAATGCCAAGATTGCATTAACTAAGCGTTTGGTTGAAACCGGTGGGCAACTGGCCCGTGCCCGTGCCTTGGTCGATGTTTTGGGTTTAGATCTTGAGGGCTTGGAGCACTTGCGAATTGAGTGTTTTGATATTAGCCATACCTCTGGTGAAGCTACACAAGCATCCTGCGTGGTGTATGCCAAGAATGCAATGCAATCGGGTGAGTATCGTCGCTTTAATATCAACGACATCACACCTGGTGATGACTATGCAGCAATGCGCCAAGTACTGCAAAGACGTTATGCGAACTTCCAAGAGCTCCCACCAGAAAAGATGCCGCAAGTCATTTTGATTGATGGTGGTAAAGGCCAGGTGGAGATGGCAAGACAAGTACTTTCTGAATTTGGTATGGATATAGGTTTGATTGTTGGTGTTGCTAAAGGCGAAGGTCGTAAGGTTGGCTTAGAAACACTAATTTTTGCCGACGGTCGCGAACCTCTGGAGCTTGGTATTGATAGTGCGGCACTATTGCTGGTTGCGCAAATTCGGGATGAGGCGCATCGCTTTGCGATCACCGGTATGCGCGCTAAGCGCGCTAAGGCAAGAACGGTTTCTCGTCTGGAAGAGATTGAGGGCATTGGCGCCAAGCGTCGCCAGAAACTGTTGGCACGCTTTGGTGGGCTGAAGGGGGTGGCTAATGCCAGCATTGAAGAGATTGCCAGTGTAGAGGGGGTATCGCTTACTTTGGCAGAACAAATCTACCGTCAACTGCACTAATAGCGATCCATCATATTTAGGTTATGCTTATCTAATGCCATTCAATCTGCCAATCGCCTTAACTTGGTTGCGTGTTGCAGCAATTCCATTGCTGGTGGCGATCTTCTATCTACCAAATTCTTGGTTTAGTCCATTTGAGAAGAATTTAATTGCAGCTATTATTTTTATTTCTGCAGCTATCACCGATTGGCTCGATGGTTTTTTGGCGCGTCGCTTAAAACAAGAATCGGCTTTTGGTCAGTTCTTAGATCCGGTTGCTGATAAGTTGATTGTTGCCGCAGCATTGTTGGTGCTACTCAATATGGACCGCGTTCAGGTCTGGGTCGCCTTAGTCATTATTGGTCGAGAAATTACGATCTCTGCTTTAAGAGAGTGGATGGCATTACTTGGCGCAGGTAAAAGTGTCGCAGTGCACATGGTAGGTAAGTTAAAAACCACCGCTCAGTTAGCAGCCATTCCATTTCTGCTGCTAAATGAAACTTTGTTTGGCTGGTTAGATTGCGCCAAGATTGGTACTTGGCTAATTTGGGTGGCTGCATTCTTAACCCTGTGGTCGATGTTTTATTACCTGAAAAAAGCCCTGCCTCAGTTGGCTGGCAAAATCGACTAATTCCTTTTTCTCTATAGCCGGCAAGGCTTAAAAGGCTGCTTAAACTCAGAGAACTTTCCCTTTGCCCAGAAATAATGCTTTCTTTTCGATTGTTTGTTAAACTATCGCCCTGTTATGCGGGAATAGCTCAGCTGGTAGAGCGATACCTTGCCAAGGTATAGGTCGGGAGTTCGAACCTCCTTTCCCGCTCCAAGTTCGATGGGAAGCCCTAAAAAGCTTCCCATTTTTGATTCAGGGATATGGCGCGTTGGCCGAGTGGTTAGGCAGGAGCCTGCAAAGCTTCGTACGGGGGTTCGATTCCCTCACGCGCCTCCAGTAATTTCGCTTGACTGGAAAGGTCTAGCACCTAAAATACTTTCAGTATGTATTGAAAGTTGCATTAATTCATTAAAGCGAAAAATGATCAAGACCAAAACTTTAAAACTTAGCGCTCTTGCATTGTTCCTAACTGTATTTTTAGGCGCATGCGCAAGCTCTGGCGATTCACCAACGGGCACATCGCAAGAAGTGCAAGAGGTTCAGCAGCAACTCTTAGGTGATATGCCTTTGCCTGCTGCTTCAAAAATTATTGGTGCAGAATCATTAATCATCGGGCGTGGAGATAACTGGGTAGGTCGCGTTGTTCTATCTGGCGTGCAAACACCAACTGATATTTATGCTTTCTTTCAATCTGAGTATCCACGTGCAGGTTGGACAACTGTAAGCGCCGTGAAAACAAAAACCAGTATTTTAGTATTCACTAAAGGTGACCGTACAGCCACAGTGGAATTAAATGAAGGTCCATTAACGGGACCTAAAACATTAATCACCATTACGTCTTCGCCAAAGAATGCAAACGTAGTAGCACCAAGTAAGAAGTAATAGTAGAAACTCCATTGCCCTTCATGAGGGCAAATAAAAAAGCCTCCACTGGAGGCCTTTGTTTTGTTGGCTACCCGGCCTACAGACCTTCAGCCCTGATGAGGCCAACGGCTTGGCCTTCAATTGCAAAGTTAGGTTGACGTCCATCAACCACAATATTTTTGAAGTCTGGATTTTCAGCTTGTAATTCAATCACCATGCCGTTAGCGGTTTTCTTTTGCTGCCAACGTTTAACAGTGACTTCATCATCTAAGCGCGCAACAACGATATCGCCGTTATGTACTTCAGTAGTTTTTCTAACAGCCAAATAATCGCCATCCAAAATTCCGGCGTCACGCATACTCATGCCTTTTACTTTTAATAAGTAATCAGCGCCTTTGCTAAATAAGCTCGGATCAATCGGTACTTGTTTCTCAATATGCTCGACGGCCATAATTGGTGAGCCAGCAGCAACGCGACCGATTAATGGAAGTGTTAGTTGTTGTAGTGCACCTGATGGCAATGACAACTGACGATATTTATTGGGATGTTGTGTTTGATTGAATCGTTGTGGAATACGAATGCCGCGAGAAGTGCCCGGCGTTAATTCGATATAGCCTTTTTTCGCGAGTGCACGTAAATGTTCTTCAGCAGCATTTGCAGAAGCAAATCCGAGTTGCGTTGCAATCTCTGCGCGAGTGGGCGGTAAACCGCTCTCATCGATAGCTTTTGTAATGAGATCCAAAATCTCACTCTGGCGGGCAGTGAGTTTAGGGAGGGTAGTCAGCTCCTCTTGAAAATCGACTGTATTGATGTCCATACTGGGATTGTATACAGCACTTTTTGATAATTCAAGCAATTTAAAGGTGATAATGGGGTATGAGCTCAATTCAAACGAAAGCCGAAAATAATCCTCATATCTTGGTTTTGGGTATGGGTGGCACTATTGCTGGTATTGCTTCCAATCCTGAAGATAGCCCCCTTAAATATGAAGCTGGGCAGATAGCAGTCGGTTCTTTGCTTGCCCATATTCGGTCCGCAATTCCAGAGGGAATTGCTTTGGTTTCCCATCAAGTTGCCAATATCAACAGTCGCAATCTTTCTGAGCCCTTATTAAGTCTTTTGGGTGAGACCGTGAGGCAAGCCCTTGATAATCCAATGGTCAAAGGGGTAGTGCTCACTCACGGAACCGACACGATGGAGGAAACTGGCGTCTTCTTACAGTTGACCTGCGGTAGAAGTGCTCAAGATTTAGGCAAAAGAGTCATCATTACTGGAGCTATGTTGCCGTCAAATGCATCTAAGGCTGATGGCCCTTCAAATTTACTAGATGCTATTCGTTGGGCATCCACTCCGCTGGAGAATTGTCCAGGCGGTATTTATGCTGTTATGGATGGTAGGGGGTGCTTGGCTATGGATCTGGCAAAGCGGCATGCCACTGATTTAAATGCCCCAATTCAAGCATCACCGAGCAGCTCTGTAGGGCTGATTAATCCCTCATGGCTATCTGGCGTAAAGGCTGTAGAGGCGGCTTGGCTTGAGGATTTGCCTATTCCTGCGGGTAATGAGTGGCCTTGGGTTGAAATATTGACAAGCCATGCCGGCGCGAGGGCTGAAACGGTCAGCCATTGGCTCGATACACGGGTTCAGGGCTTGGTCATTGCTGGCTCAGGAATGGGTGGCTTTCATGATGAGTGGGCTAAGCCATTGGCAGGCGCTACCAAGCGCGGTATCGCCTTGGTCAGAACTACGAGAACGGGCGCGGGCACAACTAAGCAGGATATTCCCGAGATGGACTTAGCTGGTTGCATGGCTTCAGGTACTCTTTCAGCTCCTAGGGCCAGAATTGCTCTACAGCTGGCCCTGAATGCTGAAAAACAGGCCAAATTAGCTGGTAAATCCCTGACTTGGCAGGATTTTTTTGCTAGAATAGCGCTCTTGCCTGAGTTTAGGGTAAGGGTTTAAAAAGTGTTGTGAGCAGTACCTACAATTTGTTACTACCTTGTCACACTGGCGCTAATTTCAAAACCATCAGAAATTAGCAAGACGCCCAGGTGACTTCATCCTTAAGGAGTGTTTGATGCGTCATTATGAAATCGTCTTTATCGTCCACCCGGACCAAAGCGAGCAAGTGCCAGCGATGATCGATCGCTACAAAGCTACATTAGCAGCTGCGGGCGGCAAAATTCATCGTATTGAAGATTGGGGTCGTCGTCAGATGGCTTACATGATCGACAAGCTTGCTAAAGCCCACTACGTTTGCATGAACATTGAGTGCGACCAGAAAACTCTGGAAGAGCTTGAGCATGCGTTCAAATTTAACGATGCTGTTTTGCGTCACCTCATCATCAAGACTAAGAAAGCTGAAACAGAGCCTTCCATCATGATGAAGGAAGTGCAACGTGAAGAAGCGCGCAAATCAGCTCAATCCGAAGCTCCTGTAGCAGCGGAATAAGTTAGAAATTTGAAGAGGAATACACAGACTAGAAAACGTATCAGAGAAGCGGAGCGGCGTTGAATCATTTCACCCTCACTGCAATCTTGGTATCTAAAGACGCGATTCGATTTACACCTGCAGGAATACCAGTGATGCATTGCCAGCTAGAACATAGCGGCGAAGCAAACGAGGTAGGAGTAGCAAGGAAAATTCAGATGAGCGTTGAAGCCATGGCAATCGGTCCGATACAAAAGGATCTGGAGCGAATGGATTTAGGAGCCGAGGCGGTGTTCGAAGGATTCTTAGCACCGAAGACTCTACGTAATCAAAGACTTGTTTTCCATATTACCCATATTCAATTGAAAAATTAAAAAGAGGAAATCATCATGGCGTTTGGAAAGAAACCCGATTTCAAAAAGAAACCAGCTCAGAACCCATTGTTCAAGCGTAAGCGTTATTGCCGTTTCACTGTTGCTGGCGTAGAACAGATCGACTACAAAGATGTAGACACATTGAAGGACTTTATTGGCGAAAACGCCAAGATTACTCCTGCTCGTTTGACAGGCACAAAAGCAAAATATCAGCGTCAGTTAGACACTGCTATCAAGCGTGCTCGTTTCTTGGCTTTGTTGCCATTCTCCGATCAACATAGAAAATAATTGGGAGCCCTCAATGCAAATCATTCTTTTAGAAAAAGTAACAAACTTGGGCAACCTCGGTGACGTAGTTCGCGTTAAAGACGGTTTCGCTCGTAACTTCTTAATCCCACAACGTAAAGCTCGTCGTGCAACTGAAGCGGCTATCGCTGACTTTGCAACACGTCGTGCTGAGTTGGAGAAATTGGCTGCTGAGAAATTGGCTGCTGCTGAAGCGGTTGGCGCAAAGCTTAAAGACTTGGTTCTCGAAATCGGTCAAAAAGCTGGTGTTGACGGTCGCTTATTTGGTTCTGTAACCAACCACGACATCGCTGATGCTTTGAAAGCTAAAGGTTTCACGATTGAGAAAGCTTCAATCCGTATGCCTACTGGCCCATTGAAGATGGTTGGTGATCACCCTGTAGCGGTTGCTGTTCATACCGATGTAGTGGTTGATATCACTATCCGTGTAGTTGGCGAGCAAGCTTAAGTTTAAGAGCTGTAAACTAGCCTCATGGCTGAATCCCGTTCACGTTCCGTAACGCTGAATCCCGGCATGTCGGGACCTGGGGATGCAGTCGTGCAGGCTTTAAAAGTTCCCCCCCATTCTGTAGAAGCCGAGCAATCTTTGCTCGGCGGTCTACTGATCGACAACTCCTCTTGGGACAACCTTGGCGGAGTATTAAACGACAAAGATTTCTATCGCCCTGAACATGCTTTGATCTACAAGGTCATTGCGCGTTTAGTTGGTGACAACCATCCTGCAGACGTAATTACTGTTCATGATGCAATCAAGTCTGAGCAGGGCGGTGATTTGGTGAGTATTGATTACCTGAATTCATTAGCGCAAAACACGCCAAGTGCGGCCAACATTAAAGGCTATGCCGACATTGTTCGCGACCGCAGTATTTTGCGTCGCCTGATTGAAGTATCAGACAGCATTGTTAACTCAGCATTTGTGCCAGAAGGCCGGACTGTTCGCACTCTGCTGGATGAGGCTGAGTCACGCATCTTGCAGATTGGTGAAGAGGGTAGCCGCAAAGCTGATTACCTCGAGATTGAACCATTATTACGTTCAGTTGTTGCCAGAATTGATGAGCTCTATAACCGTCAAGGTGGTAGCGATATCACTGGTATCGCTACAGGCTTTATCGATTTAGATAAGCAAACTAGCGGTTTGCAAAAAGGTGACTTGGTGATTGTGGCTGGTCGTCCTTCTATGGGTAAAGCACAGCCATTAGATGCAAAAGTAAAGACTGTTAATGGTTGGAAGTTTATGGGAGATCTAAAGTTTGGTGATCGCCTCGCTTCTGTTGATGGCCAGTACTCAATGGTCACAGGCATTTACCCACAAGGTGCGAAGCAGATATACAAAGTCACGTTTTCTGATGGCCGTCAATCTGAATGTTGCGATGAACATCTCTGGAGGGTGATGTATCGCGATTGGTCTGAGCCGCGTGTTATCAACACCACTCGCTTGATGGAAATGCTGCAGTGTGTACGATATAAGAATAGGTTATGGATTGATCCTGTCACAGGTGATTTTGGCCACTCGAATACATTGCCAATTCACCCGTGGGTTTTAGGTGCGTTGCTAGGTGATGGCACTCTAGCTCTATCTCATAGATCAGTCATGTTTTCAACTAAGTCACCTGAGCTTGTAGAGCGCATGAATTTGCTTGCGAAGTATGAGATGGAGTTAGTGCATGCTAATGCATATGACTGGAGATTGGCTTCGAAAGAAAGAATTGCTGCTAATGGTCAAAGAGCGGCTATAAAGACAAATTATTTTAGAGCTGCTTTAGATGAATTAGGTGTTTTAGGTTGCAGGAGTTTTGATAAATATATTCCGGCTACTTATCTTGAGGCCAATAAGAATTCTCGTCTTGCATTGTTCCAAGGTTTGATGGATACCGATGGATGGATTGAGAAGTGGGGCTCTATTCGTTTTTGTACAGTAAGTAAGCAATTATCTGAAGATGTTACAACTTTAGCTAGGTCATTAGGAGGCTTTTGCTCAATAGGGCAAAAGCAAACTAGCTATACCTACAAGGGTGAAAAGAAGCAAGGTCGATTATCTTATGTTTTAAATATGAGTTTTGGTCCTGGTTTTCAGGCGTTTACCCTGCCCGAAAAGGCCGAAAGATTAAGAGCAAAATGGGATCGCCAACGTAGAATTTCATTTCAAAGTATTGAGCCTTCCAGGATGTCTGAGGCGCAATGTATTTCAGTTAGCCACCCACAAAGAACTTATGTAACGAATGATTATGTCGTAACTCACAACACTGCATTTGCCTTGAATATTGCAGAGAACGTTGCCTTAGCTGAAGGCTTGCCAGTTGTAGTCTTCTCGATGGAGATGTCGGGTGAGCAATTAGCTGCTCGTTTGCTAGGTTCAGTAGGGCGCGTTGACCAAGGTCGTATGCGTACTGGTAAATTACAAGACGATGAGTGGCCACGTGTAACAGATGCAATTGCTCGATTAAGTAATACCCAAATTTTGATCGATGAGACTGGTTCTCTATCAAGTCTTGAATTGCGTGCACGTGCACGTCGTATTGCTAGAAACTTTGGCGGTACCTTAGGTTTAGTGGTGATTGACTATTTACAGTTGATGAGTGGCTCTGGTTCTGAAAACCGTGCAACTGAGATTTCTGAAATTTCACGCTCACTTAAATCCCTCGCAAAAGAATTGCAGTGCCCAGTCGTTGCTCTCTCACAGTTAAATCGTGGTCTTGAGCAACGTCCCAACAAACGCCCAATCATGTCTGACTTACGTGAGTCTGGCGCTATCGAGCAAGATGCCGACTTAATCATGTTCATCTATCGTGATGAGGTGTATCACCCAGATACCACCACCGACAAAGGTGTTGCAGAGATCATCATTGGTAAGCAGCGTAACGGCCCAATCGGAACGGTGCGCTTAAGCTGGCAAGGTCCGTATACCAAGTTCGATAACTTGGCGATGGGGTCCATTGGTTATTCTTCTGGTGGATACGAGCCGTTCTAAAAATAGATAACCAAATAAATTGATAAATTAAAAGCCTCGCATTGCGAGGCTTTTTTACTGAAGTAGTTAAGTAAGATTTAGAAGAATAATTTTATTTTCCGCCTTCACATTTCTTTATTGACGCAGTTTTAGCGGCGCCATACAAAGGCTTGCCATCCTTGCTGACTGCTTTAGCTTCGCAATCGTTGGGCTTTGCATCGCCCATACATTTTTTGATGGATGCATCTTTGGCTGCTCCGTATAACGGCTTACCATCTTTACTCACAGCTTTTGCTTCACAGGCAGCCTGATCGGCAAATGCGTAAGAAGGTAGCGCAAAGCTCAGTGCGATACTTAAGGTAATGATGATTTTCTTCATGGCAACTCCTCTAGTGTTTACTTCATTAAATAGACTGCTGATTAGCCACTCTAATCAAAATGAAGGGATAAGGGAATATAGGGAAAGCGCTATTAACCCTGTAAAATCATAATATTAGGGGGCAATACGTCTTGCCTCAGTAAACTTTGCCGCCCAATAGGGTGAGGTAATGTAATCTAGGCGCACGGTGCCACCTGCACTAGGAGCATGTACAAATCTGCCTTGCCCAACATAGATGCCGGCATGTGAGTATTTTTCACCCGTAGTGTTAAAGAAAACAAGGTCTCCAGGTGCTGGGGGTTGATTCTCAACACTTCTTCCTTTGGTGCTCATCTGTTGGATAGTACGAGGTAATTTAATGCCAGCCGCTTTGTTGTACACATAGACAATAAGACCACTACAGTCAAAGCCACCTTTGGGTGTATTGCCGCCATAGCGATAGGGAACATCTACTAAGCCAACCGCTGCAATCGATATATCTTCCGTACCGACGCTAGTATCTTGCTTAAACTGCGCTACTTTCGCTGGGTTTGATTTACTTCCAAGCATACTGCATCCCGATACTACTAGGATCGTACAAATAAAAATGCCGCACCCGATTAGAGTGCGGCATGAGAAGGATTGCTTAGAGTGCGTCGGCAGCATGATCCGCAAGACGTGAACGCTCACCGCGCGCAAGAGTGACATGGCCACCGTGCCGCCAACCTTTGAAGCGGTCAACAACATAGGTAAGGCCCGATGATCCTTCTGTGAGGTAAGGAGTATCAATCTGAGCAATATTGCCTAAGCAAACAATCTTCGTTCCAGGGCCTGCACGGGTTACCAAAGTTTTCATTTGCTTTGGTGTTAAGTTTTGTGCTTCATCGATGATCACAAACTTACTTACAAAGGTTCTGCCGCGCATAAAGTTCATACTCTTGACTTTAATGCGTGAGCGAATCAGTTCTTGAGTGGCGGCACGACCCCATTCACCAGCATCGTCGTTACGTTGAAGTACCTCAAGGTTGTCATCAAAGGCACCCATCCAAGGCTGCATTTTTTCTTCTTCAGTGCCTGGTAGAAAGCCAATGTCTTCGCCTACGGGGACGGTGGCACGGGTGATGATGATTTCGTTATAGCGCTTACTATCCAAGACTTGCTCAAGTCCGGCAGCTAATGCCAATAAAGTTTTACCAGTGCCAGCCTGCCCTAACAGGGTTACAAAGTCCACATCTGGGTTCATGAGTAGGTTCATTGCAAAGTTCTGCTCACGATTGCGTGCAGTAACACCCCAAACATTATTTTTCTGGTGGGAGAAGTCTCTGAGCGTTTGCAAGAGGGCGGTCTTGCCGTTGATTTCTCTAACGTGTGCATAGAACGGTGTGGAACCGTCAGGATTTTCTTGATAAACAAACTGATTGACCAGCATGCTGGGTACAGCTGGGCCGGTAACTCTATAGAACATGGTTCCGGATTTGGAGTCTGCCCAGCTTTCCATATCTTTCCCATGCTTTGGCCAAAAGTCTGCTGATAAGGCCATGACCCCGGAGTACATCAAGTCACGATCTTCTAAAACTTGGTCGTTGAAATAGTCTTCAGCAGGTAAGCCTAAAGCACGCGCCTTAATGCGCATATTGATATCTTTAGATACCAATACAACCTCTTGACCCTTACGTGTTTTTTGTAACTCGCTAACAACTGCCAAAATCATGTTGTCGCCTTTACCTTCAGGCAAGCCCTCTGGTAGAGCCTGGGTAGACAACTTGGTTTGGAAAAAGAGCCGACCCGAAACATCTTGATTGCCAAGTTTGTCTAGAGGGATGCCATCATCCAAAGTGCCGCTAGTACCGGCGATTAACTGATCTAAAGAGCGGCTGACGGTACGGGCATTACGGGCTACTTCAGTCATACCCTTTTTGTGATTATCCAGCTCCTCAAGAGTAGTCATCGGCAAGAATAGATCATGCTCAGAGAAGCGGAACAAAGAGCTTGGATCATGCATCAACACATTGGTGTCGAGTACGAATAAAGAAGGAGGCCCTGTGCGAATCACACGTTTTGGTTTGGCTGGAGCTGTAGCCTTGCTGTCGTTACGAATTGGGCTACGATCTGCCTTGATCTTTTCAAGAGCAACTTCTGCTGCAGATAAGTCCTCTTCCATATCGTTTGTCCAATCGGAACTTTCTACCACCACTGGTTTTGCTGGAGCTGGGCGTTTCTTCAAGTCGGGAGTGTCTTTATGACTGAGCTTCACTTGATCAGCAATTTGAGTTGGGATGGGTGGCAATGGCATGCAGGCTCTCCTAAAAGAAAAAACCGCCAAGCGGAGTGCGTTGACGGTTTATTACGAAACTGGTTGCGACATCTAAAAAACGGAGGGGGTTGTTCCCCGAACCTGCTCTGAGATATTCAGGTTTCTGATTCAAACGGATTGTCAGACTTTCCCGTCGTTTACGGTGCATATGAATCACTTTACCCCAAATTTTGGGGTTTGCAAGCACCCTAGAACAAATTGTTGTAAAAATTACTTTGCAGCTTTAGCCGCCTGTAATACCTCTGTCACATGGCCCGGAACTTTAAGGCCGCGCCACTCTTGAACCAGCTTGCCAGAGGAATCAAACAAGAAGGTGCTGCGCTCAATACCGCGGACCTGTTTGCCATACATATTCTTCATTTTGATGACGCCAAAAAGTTGGCAGAGCTTTTCTTCAGTATCGGCAACTAGCTCAAACGGCAGTTCTAGTTTGCTACGAAAATTGTCATGGGATTTGAGGCTATCGCGTGAAACGCCAACGATCAAAGTATTGGCCTTAGTAAATGCCTCAATATTGTCACGAAACTCGCCTGACTCAGCAGTGCAACCAGGAGTCATATCCTTAGGATAAAAGTACAGAACCAGTTTTTTCCCCTTAGCGGATGCTGGAGAAAAAGTGAGGCCTGATGTCGCTGGGATAGCGCATGCTGGGATAGGTTGGCCGATAGCTACTGTCATGATGGTCCTTTGCTTTGTCTCTGAATTGATAATTACTTATTTAGTTGCTTTGAATAATCAGTTCACCGCTACGATTTGGGATTTCACCCCAAGTCAGTGGTAATACGGCTATTTTATCTAGTTGATTGGTGGCTTTCCAAGATTGGTGTAGCTCGCCCATGGTAACGAGGTCGTGGCCTTGATTTAGCCATCCAGCTAGTAGCTGTTCAAACGCAGGTAATAGCTTCTGACCCTCTAGTTCTGCGTGCAGAGTGAAGACTTGGTCATTAGGATTACTTTGGGTTATCTCCAGAAGCTTTTTAACAGAGCCAAATTCATCTGCGCCATCAATGCCAATTAGTTCATCAAAAGTCGGTAGTGTGGTTGGGTACTGTACATGCTTTGTTTTACCTGATGGCAATGCCAAGCGATAGGGTATGAGATTGGGTTCGGCTCTACCATCAGAGGAATAGGCTATTCCCCATTGATCGAGTTGCTCAAATGCAGCCTCATTCATTTGCCAACCAGCTGCACCATAGGTCACTGGTACATGACCAAAGATTTCAACAAAGCGATCCCAACTTTTTTGCATCATCGCTTTGGTCCATATTGAGTCTTGATTGCGAACAGCGTCTTGCCAAGCAACGTGGTCCCAAGTATGAATGCCAGTCTCATGACCGGCTTTATCAATTGCGCGCATTTCTGCAGCAGCCTTTTTGCCAATATCTGGGCCTGGAATTAGAACGCCATATAAGAGAGTTTTGATACCGTAGTGTTCAACGACAGAAGTGCGACTAACTTTTTTTAGAAAGCCAGGACGAAAGACTCTTTTTAAGGCCCAGCCAGTATGGTCTGGACCAAGGCTAAATAGGAAGGTGGCTTTTAAGTCAAATCGCTCAAGGGTTCGAGCTAGATTAGGGACGCCTTCTTTGGTGCCGCGTAAGGTATCAACGTCAACCTTGAGTGCAATCTTAGCCATGAATCCTTGAGTATGTTTCTTTCGTGTCGCTACTTATTCTGTATCAACTAAAGAACGGGCTTTTTCAACATCTTGACGGTAGGCTTCGAAAATATTCTTCAGAGCGTCTGCCATCGTTGTGGTTGGTTTCCAACCTAGTTCGCTCATAGTGTTATCAATTGCAGGAACGCGGTTCTGAACATCTTGATAGCCTTCACCGTAATATGCGCCAGAAGTAGTTTCCACAATCTTCACAGCATTCGCTGTTTTGGCGTACTCAGGAATACTTCGTGCGATATCTAACATTTGATTTGCCAACTCACGAACAGAGTGGTTGTTCTTCGGATTGCCGATGTTATAGATTTTGCCATTAGCAACACCATTTTTGTTGTCGATGATGCGCATGAGAGCATCGATACCATCATCCACATAAGTGAAGGCGCGCTTCTGTGCGCCACCATCGACTAAGTTAATGGGTTCGCCACGAACGATATGACCTAGGAACTGGGTCACTACCCGGGATGAACCTTCTTTTGGTGTGTAGATGCTATCTAAGCCAGGGCCAATCCAGTTAAATGGGCGGAAGAGGGTAAAGCGCAAGCCTTCCATGCCGTAACCCCAGATCACGCGATCCATCAATTGCTTAGAGCAAGCGTAAATCCAGCGTGGTTTATTGATCGGGCCATAAACCATATTCGATTTAGATGGATCAAATTCGCTGTCTTCGCACATGCCATAAACCTCAGAGGTTGATGGAAATACCAAATGTTTTTTGTACTTCACTGCCGAACGTACGATTGGAAGGTTGGCTTCGAAGTCGAGCTCAAATACTTTGAGTGGTTGCTGTACATAAGTGGCTGGTGTAGCAATCGCAACCAAAGGTAAGATGACATCGCATTTACGAATGTGATATTCAACCCATTCTTTATTGATGGTGATGTCACCCTCAAAGAAATGCATGCGGGAATGATTGATCAAATCACCCAAGCGATCATTCTGCATATCCATACCGTAGACATCCCAATCGGTTGTCTCGAGAATGCGTTTGGAAAGGTGGTGGCCAATAAAACCGTTCACACCAAGAATGAGTACTTTTTTCATCTTTACTGCCTCGTTTTAATCTAATTTGTATTTAATGCTTATTTGCTTGCCGGAAACCATTCCAAGATTTCAACTGCTTCGTGGTCACCGCATATGCCAAATACCCGATTATCAACCACTTGGATGCCTCTAGTCCCTAGATTCAGGTTAGCGGGAAAAGGCCCTTTTAGGCTCGTTTTAGCCACAATCATGGTTTGACCCATGTGTTCGGTAAAGGCGCCTGGGTATGGGGGTGCAACAGCCCTGGCTAGGTTGTGTACTTGTAGAGCTGTTTGATTCCAATGAATTTGCCCGTCTGCTGGCTTTCTACCGCCAAAATAACTCCCTTTTTGCAGGTCATTAGGCTTGCGAGGCACTATGCCTTGGATCAACTCAGGAAGGGCTTGGTTAATGACCTCTTCCGCAGCGCTACTGACTTTTCCAAAGACATCTGTAGCAGTTTCATCCGGGCCAATGCTGACTGCAACCTGCCCAACGATATCTCCTGCATCGGGTTTAACTTCCATAACATGCAGGGTGGCACCAGTTTCAGTCTCGCCGTGCAAGATGGCCCAATTGACTGGCGCTCTTCCGCGAAACTTGGGTAAGAGTGAGCCATGCATATTGAGCGCAGCAATCTTGGCGCAAGCTAATATTTTTGCCGGAATCATATGGCGGAAATAGAAAGAGAAAATGTAATCCGGTGATAGCGCTTCAAGTTTCGGAATTAAATCATGTAACTCGCTAGCGCTTGGCGTGATGTAGGGAATGTTTTTCTTTTGGCAGAGTTTGGCAACGCTACCAAACCAAACATTTTCGTTTGGATCATCCTGATGAGTAACTACAAGATCAACTTGAATGCCTGCATTAAGTAGTGCTTTGAGGCAGTTCACGCCAACATCGTGATATGCGAATACGACTGCGTGCAATTATTTTTTCTCTAAAACAGTTTGCACAACGTAACGTGGGCGATTGCGGATTTGCTGATAGATCCGACCGATGTATTCGCCCAAGAGACCAAGGCCAAAGAGCATCACGCCAATCAAGAAGAAGGTGAGTGCGAAGAGAGTAAAGACTCCCTCAACCTCAGCACCCAGAACAAAGCGGCGTACCAAGAGGTATACAAACAGACTGCCCGCAGCGAGTGATAACAGCATGCCCAGAATCGAGAAGATCTGCAAAGGCATGATTGAAAAGCCTGTTACCAAATCAAAGTTCAAGCGAATGAGTTGATAGAGGCTGTATTTAGACTCGCCAGCAAAACGCTCTTCGTGTTTAACAGTTATTTCAATGGGGTTTGCGGCAAATGTATAAGCCAGCGCAGGAATAAAAGTATTGTTTTCATCACATTGGCGAACTAGGTCAACGATACGGCGACTATAACCACGCAACATACAGCCTTGATCTGTCATTGTGATACGGGTGATGTTTTCACGCAAACGATTCATGGCACGTGAAGCAAATTTTCTGAAAAAGCTATCACGACGATCTGCACGAATAGTGCCAACGTAATCATGACCTTTTAATAGCTGCTCAGTCAGGGCATCAATTTCTTCAGGGGGATTTTGTAAGTCTGCATCTAAGGTAATGATGTATTCGCCTTTGGCATATTCAAAGCCAGCCATAATGGCCATGTGCTGACCAAAGTTACTATGAAATAAAACTGCGCGGGTTACATCCGGACGTAAATCAACTTGTTTAGCTAGAATTCCAGCGGAGCGATCTTTGCTGCCGTCATTAACAAAAACGATTTCATAAGCGATATTGCGTTTGGCAGCAATAGAATCTAATGCGGGGTAGAGGCGATCAAATAAAGCCTGGAGACCATCTTCCTCGTTATATACGGGAATAACGATACTGAGCTTTGGATTAGCAACTAAGTTTGCAGTCATGCTGCAATTTTGCCTGATTCTGGGGATCTAACCCAACAAGACTAGTTTTTGCGGTGTTTTTTGAGGATTCCAACGAATCCGCTGGCTATACGGCCAATATCCTCATCAGTCATGCCTGGGAATAGGGGAAGCGTGAGGATGGAGCGTCCAATACGTTCTGCGATCGGAGTATCGCTAGTTTTGTAACCTTGTTCTTTGTACAAGGTAAAGCCTGTGATTGCTGGATAGTGCACGCCAGTGCCGATGCCGAGATCTTTTAGTTCGGTCATGACTTGAGCGCGATCACATTTCAGTTGATCAAGTGGAAGTACTACCTGAAACATGTGCCAATTACTTTCGCTAAAGTTTTCAACCGGCAGCTGTAATTTGAGATTTTCTAATCCAGCAGATGCGAGTTCGCTACGGATCACATCAAAGTATTGACGAGCCAATGCAGCGCGACGTGTTTGATAGGCTGGTAATTGTTTGAGTTGTTGCAAACCAATCACTGCATTCACGTCAGTCAAATTATCTTTTCCGCCAAGAACATCCACATCCATGCCGTCCATGCCTTGACGAGTTAAACCTTGCAGACGGAATTTCTCAGCCAGTTTAGCTTCATCTGCGTTGTTAAGGACGAGGCAACCGCCTTCAACTGTAGTGAGATTCTTATTGGCTTGAAAACTAAAGCTCACTAGATCACCAAAGCTACCAATCTTCTTGCCCTTCCATTGCGAACCAAAAGCTTGTGCTGCATCTTCAATCACGCGGAGCTTGTGTTGCTTTGCTAAGTTATAGAGCTGATTCATATCTACTGGCAGACCTGCTAGATACACTGGCATGATGGCGCGAGTCTTTGGGGTGATGGCTACCGCTACTTTGTTAAGATCAATATTGCGAGTGATAGGATCGATATCAACAAAGATGGGTTTGGCGCCAACACTCAAGATGACGTTTGCTGTTGCAACCCAAGAAATTGGTGTTGTGATAACTTCATCGCCTTCGCCTATGCCGGCAACTTGTAAAGCAATTTTCATGGTTGCTGTACCGTTAGCAAAACAGCGCACATGACGGCCGCTAAAGTATTCGCTTAGCGTTGCTTCAAACTCCGCTAATTTTGGTCCTGAGGTAACCCATCCAGAGCGCAATACCTCTCCAACAGCGTCAATGGTTTCTTGATTAAAGCTAGGGCGCGTAAAGGGGATAAAGGGAGGGGTGGAATTAGACATATGGGTCTTATATTACTGCGTCGTGTTTGCGTTGTCTGGATGTTTCACGATCACTCTACGAGAGTCACGATCCACCTCTTGCATCGGCAGGTTTGTACCCTGAAGTGCGACATACTGCTCAGGAACCATGATGGCGTAAGCAGTTTGATCTTCTTTCCAGCGAGCAATAAAGGCATCTAAGGTCGGTAGCCATATTTCTGGCTGTTGATTGACGCCAAACAAGAGTTCATCTGGGTCTTCAACCATGATCATAGTTCTACCTAAATAGAAAGGCATGGTGTGATCGAGTAAGCGGACAGAATAGAAATTGACGTTCCCCGGGATGCTTGCCTTCACTCGGTTAGCAAGATCGATACCAGATACTGCGCGCCCTAAGGTTTCGTGACCGGTGCCAGCGATGATGGCGCATAAGAAAAAACCACTTGCAAAACTGACGATACTTTGCAAGCCATTACGTTTCGATTGCAGCGCTGCAAACGCACTAAAGCTAATGAGAGCAATTAATGCTGCGATAACCCAGTAGGTATATTGCGCATATGCTTCTATTTCATCAGGTCTTGCTTGTTTACCAATGGCATCTAAGAAGAAAAATCCAAAAATTCCTAGTAGTGCAAATCCAAGTGTTTGTAACTTCCATGGCAATGCCATAGAGTTAGTACTTCCAAGTAGGTGATCTAAACGATTACCAATGAGCAAGGCTAGGGCTGGAAAAATGGGGATGATATAGCCTGGCAATTTCGAGTGCGACACACTAAAGAATGCAAAGATGATTGCAAACCAGCACACCAATAACCATCCACTAGAAAACTCTCGCCTACGCTCTTGCCATGCTTGTGTAATGGCACCTGGGATCTGCAATATCCAGGGTAGAGCGCCGATGAGAAGTAGTGGCACAAAGTAAGAAATGGGGCCAGTTCTACTGTGCGCATCTTGGGTAAAGCGTTGAAAGTGTTCGTGGATGAAGAAAAATTCCAAGAACTCTGGATTACGCTGTGCAACCATTACAAACCATGGGCTTGTAATGAGTAAGTAAATAATAGTTCCGCTAAATAATCTTAAGCGAGTCCAAATTTTCCAATCCCACACGCTAATAGAGTAAGCAATAAAAACCATGGCAGGGATTGCGGCACCAATCAATCCTTTTGATAAGGTTGCAAGCGCCATGAACACCCAACAAGACCACATCCAATTACGACTACTTGCTTTGTTGTGAGAAGTTTGTGCTAACAAAAGACTGCACAAAGCTGCCACTAAAAATGCTGACAGACCCATGTCAAGAGAATTAAAGTGGCCGCTAATGACCCACATCGGACTGGACGCCAAAACAACTGCAGCTAACCATCCTGCTCGCGCGCTATAGATGCGTGTGCCTGTATAAGCAGTTGCCAGTATGGTTAAAAACCCAGTGAGCGCTGTCCAAAGCCTAGCTTGCCACTCACCAATGCCAAAGACTTGGAATGTTGCAGCGTTTGCCCAAACTTGTAACGGTGGTTTTTCAAAATACTTGTAGCCGTTATAGCGAGGGGTAACCCAATCGCCAGTGACCAACATCTCTCTGGCCATCTCAGCATAGCGTCCCTCATCAGATGGGATGAGATGGCGATAGTTCAGTGTGCCAAACCATAACAAGGCATAAATGATGAGCAAGAGCAAAATCTTGCTGGGATCTAGAGGGGAAGATTGGCGAATCTGCCCTAATTGCATTAAGTTGGCTCCACAATCAGGGCTAGCAGAACTTGACGTCCTTCACCTACCAGAATGTTGTAGGTACGACAGGCCGCTTGAGAATCCATGATTTCAAAGCCGATTTTGGCATCGATGAGGGGTTTTAAGAGCTCCGGCTTGGGGAAGCGCTGACGACTTCCAGTGCCAATAAGGATCAATTCAGGCTTCAGATTGACCATTTGAGCAAAATGGCTTGTCTCTAGATTATCGAAGGCCTTAGCTGGCCACTGCGAAATAGCGCCATCCGAGCTCAATAAGACCGCATGGGCATATGAGACTTGGTTGATCTCAACGTAGCCATCCCCATAGCCAGTGATTGTATTGGCTCCGGAATGGGGGTCAGATTGAAGCTTCAAGTGGACTCTCTGTCATAATTATGTGGATTATAGCTAGCTGTTTTTTCCAAGATTTCAAGAACTTACCCTTTAATTTATTGTGAAACCTATCCTAAAGTCCCAAAAACTCGATAACGTCTGTTACGACATTCGTGGACCTGTGCTCGAGCTTGCTCAGCGCATGGAAGAAGAGGGTCACAAAATCATCAAATTAAACATCGGAAACGTAGGAGTTTTCGGTTTCGATCCTCCTGAAGAAATTCAGTTGGACATGATTCGCAATTTGAGCAATGCATCTGCCTATTCTGATTCAAAGGGTATTTTTGCAGCTCGGAAAGCCATCATGCAGTACTGCCAAGAAAAAGGTATTCAGGGCGTAACTTTAGATGACGTATATACCGGTAACGGCGTATCTGAACTCATCGTGCTATCGATGAATGCACTCTTAAATGATGGCGATGAAGTCTTGGTGCCGACGCCTGACTATCCGCTGTGGACTGCCGCCGTCAGTTTATCGAGTGGTACGCCTGTACATTATCTCTGTGATGAATCGAAAGAGTGGGCGCCAGATTTAAATGATCTGCGCAAAAAAATTACGTCCCGTACAAAAGCGATTGTCGTGATTAACCCAAACAATCCAACTGGTGCGATTTACTCTAAAGAAGTCTTGCTTGAGCTCACACAAATTGCTCGTGAACATGGTTTGATTTTGTTTGCTGATGAAATTTACGACAAGATGTTGTACGACGGTGAGAAGCATATTTCTCTGGCTTCCTTGTCAAGTGACGTTGTCGTCATTACCTTCAACGGTTTATCCAAGAATTACCGCTCATGCGGCTACCGAGCAGGCTGGATGGTGGTTTCAGGGGATAAAGAGATGGTACGCGACTATATCGAGGGCCTCAATATGTTGGCCTCGATGCGCTTGTGCGCAAACGTTCCTGGTCAATATGCGATTCAAACTGCATTGGGTGGTTATCAAAGTATTAATGATTTGGTAGGCGAGGGCGGTCGTCTTGCAAAGCAGCGTGACCTTGCCTGGAAACTCATTACTGATATTCCTGGCGTGACTTGTATTAAACCAAAATCTGCTTTGTATTTATTTCCAAAATTAGACCCAGATGTTTATCCAATTGAAGATGATCAGCAGTTTGTTGCCGATCTTCTAAAAGAAGAAAAAGTATTGTTAGTGCAGGGTTCCGGTTTTAACTGGGGCAAGCCTGATCACTTCCGCGTAGTGTTCTTACCCCATGAGGATGTGCTTAAAGAGGCGATTGGTCGCTTGGCACGTTTTCTTGAGCGTTATCGTAATAAGCATGCCCGTAAGGCATCTTCAACCGCAGCAAAGGCATCATGAAACCGATTCAAGTAGGTCTATTGGGTATTGGCACCGTTGGTGGTGGCGTATTTACTGTTCTCGAGCGTAACCAAGATGAGATTACCCGTCGTGCGGGCCGTGGCATTCGCATTAATACCGTTGCCGATTTAAATGTAGAGCGCGCTAAAGAGCTCGTTAAAGATCGTGCGCAGGTTGTTAATGACGCACGTGCGGTGATTAATAATCCTGAAATTGATATCGTTGTTGAGCTTATTGGCGGCTACGGAATTGCTAAAGACTTGGTTCTAGAGGCGATTGCGGCTGGTAAACATGTCGTTACGGCCAATAAGGCCTTAATTGCAGTTCATGGTAATGAAATTTTTAAAGCAGCTCATGCTAAAGGCGTGATGGTAGCTTTTGAGGCAGCGGTCGCTGGAGGGATTCCGATCATTAAAGCTTTGCGTGAAGGCTTAACTGCCAACCGAATTGAGTGGATTGCCGGCATCATCAACGGCACAACCAATTTCATTCTCTCTGAGATGCGTGACAAAGGCTTGGACTTTGAAACCGTTCTCAAAGAGGCGCAACGTTTAGGTTACGCAGAAGCAGACCCAACTTTCGACATCGAAGGGGTTGATGCGGCGCATAAAGCAACCATCATGAGTGCGATTGCCTTTGGTATTCCAATGCAGTTTGAAAAAGCGCACGTAGAAGGCATTACTAAATTAGCGGCAATTGATATTCGTTATGCGGAGCAATTGGGTTATCGCATTAAGTTGCTTGGCATTGCGAAGAAAACACCAACAGGCGTTGAGCTACGCGTACACCCAACCTTAATTCCTTCTAAGCGATTAATTGCAAACGTTGAAGGTGCCATGAATGCAGTACAAGTATTCGGTGACGCTGTCGGTACAACCCTGTACTACGGAAAAGGCGCTGGTTCAGAGCCAACCGCTTCTGCAGTCATCGCCGACTTGGTAGATATCACTCGCTTGCTAAGTGCTGATGCTGAGCACCGCGTTCCTTACCTGGCTTTCCAGCCAGATGCAGTTCAAGATACTCCAGTTCTACCAATTGGCGAGATCACCACAAGTTACTACTTGCGTATGCGTGTTGCTGACCAAGCTGGCGTTTTGGCTGATATCACCAAGATCTTGGCTTCACACGGCGTATCAATCGATGCGCTCTTGCAAAAAGAGGCTGATGAGGGTGAAAGTCAAACTGACTTAGTTGCTTTGACACACGAAACCAAAGAGAAGAACATGCTTGCCGCAATTAAAGAGATTCAGAATCTCAAGACAGTTGCTGGTGAAGTGGTGAAGATTCGTTTAGAAAATCTGTCTTAAGTAAATCCATGCGTTACCAATCTACTCGTGGCAATAGCCCACAACAATCATTCTTAGAAATTTTGTTGGGTGGATTGGCGCCTGATGGCGGTCTGTATTTGCCAACGCAATATCCTCAAGTGACTCCCGCTCAGCTAGATTCTTGGCGCGGTTTGTCTTATGCCGACTTAGCATATGAAGTGTTGAGTTTGTATTGTGATGACATTCCAGAGGCAGATCTACGTGCGCTCATACGCAAGACCTATACAGAGCAAGTCTATTGCAACGGTCGCTCACAAGATAATGCAAAAGATATTACCCCTTTGCATTGGCTGGGTGAAGAGGGGGGTACACGTATTGGTTTATTAAGTCTTTCTAACGGCCCAACCCTAGCCTTTAAAGACATGGCGATGCAGTTGCTGGGCAATCTTTTTGAATATGCATTAAAGCGTGCGGGTCAGAAGCTCAATATTTTGGGTGCGACTTCTGGTGATACCGGTAGTGCTGCTGAATATGCAATGCGCGGTAAAGAGGGTGTTAGGGTATTCATGCTTTCACCACGCGGCAAGATGAGTGCATTCCAATCTGCCCAGATGTATTCCTTGCAAGATCCAAATATTTTCAATTTGGCGGTAGCGGGTGTATTTGATGATTGCCAAGACATTGTGAAAGCGGTGAGCAATGACCACACTTTCAAAGCTAAAAATCAAATCGGTACTGTGAACTCCATTAACTGGGGTCGCGTAGTCGCTCAAGTGGTGTACTACTTCCAAGGTTATCTACTAGCGACCAAGTCTAGCTCTGAGAAGGTCTCTTTCACTGTTCCTTCAGGTAACTTCGGTAATGTATGCGCAGGACATATTGCTCGTATGATGGGTTTACCGATTGCGCATTTGGTTGTAGCAACCAATGAGAACGATGTGCTCGATGAGTTCTTCCGTACTGGTGTCTATCGTGCACGCAAGGCTGCTGAGACTCTACACACTACAAGTCCCTCCATGGACATCTCCAAAGCAAGTAACTTTGAGCGCTTTGTCTTTGACTTCATGGGTCAAGACGGCAATGCCACAGCTGCGATGTTTAAGCAAGTTGATAGCGCTGGTGGCTTTGATATCTCAAACGATGCCGTCTTCAAGGATCTTGGTAAATATGGCTTCCAATCTGGACGAAGTACCCACAATAATCGATTAGAAACCATTCGTGATATCGATCAAAAATATGGCGTCATGATCGATACGCATACTGCTGATGGCGTTAAAGTGGCGCGTGAACATCTGCAGGCTGGCATTCCGATGTTGGTGCTTGAGACCGCCTTGCCAATTAAGTTTGAAGAGACGATTCAAGAGGCCTTAGGCCGTCCTGCTGAGTGTCCTCCTGCATTTAAAGATATTAAATCTAAGCCGCAACGTGTCGAAAATATTGATGCGGATATAAATCAAGTTAAAGATTTTATTACCACGCACGTCAGTTAAATTTTCAATCCAATACCGAAGCAACAATTAAATTGCTATGACTAAGCCACCGATGTTGACTGCACAGCAGGCTTTAGAGCACTTGCTCTCTCATGCAAAGCCGGTTGAGCAAAGCGAAAGCGTTCCTATGCAGGCAGCACTGGGTCGCGTACTCGCAGAAGATGTTAATAGTTTGGTGGATGTGCCTCCCCTTGATAACACCTCAATGGATGGTTATGCAGTCAGAACTGCCGATACATCAAGCGCAGGACAAGTGCTTAAAGTTGCACAGCGTATTCCGGCGGGCTCAGTGGGTACTCAATTAGAGCCTAGTACAGCGGCTCGTATTTTTACAGGCGCACCGGTACCGCTAGGGGCTGATGCCGTTGTGATGCAAGAAGATTGTGTAATTCCTGAAGGCGCTACCGATAAGGTGCAGGTCAATGTTGCGCCGATATTAGGCCAATGGATCCGTCGTCGTGGCGAAGATTTAACTGCTGGCAAAACGGCACTCAATGCGGGAACATTTTTACGCCCTCAAGAGCTAGGCGTCGCAGCATCTGCAGGATTAACGCATCTCAATGTGAAGCGACGCGTGAATGTGGCAGCCTTCTTTACTGGCGATGAATTAGCTTTACCGGGTGAGCCACTCAAACCAGGCGGGATTTACAACTCCAATCGCGATACCTTATTGGCTTGCCTGAAGTCTTTGGGCTGCGATGCAACCGATTTAGGTATTGTTCCTGATCGTTTGGATGCTACTCGTGCGGCATTACGTAAAGCGAGCAAAGATCACGACCTCATTATTACTTCTGGTGGTGTATCGGTTGGCGAAGAAGATCATATCAAGCCAGCAGTAAGTGCTGAAGGTAGATTAGATCTTTGGCAAATTGCGATTAAGCCTGGCAAGCCATTAGCATTTGGAGCAGTGCGCAAATCTGATGAGCCCAAAGATGGTGAAGCATGGTTTATTGGATTACCTGGTAACCCGGTATCGAGCTTTGTGACCTTCTTATTATTTGTGCGCCCATTCATTCTGAAATTACAGGGTCGGGAGACGAAGACTCCTCACTCTTACTTAGTACGTGCCGACTTTGACTGGCTTAAAGCAGATCGACGTAATGAATTTTTGCGTGTGAAATTTAATGCGAAAGGCGGCCTAGATTTATTCCCCAATCAAAGCTCTGGAGTGCTAACGAGCGCCTCATGGGGTGATGGTTTGGTCGACTGTCCACCGGGGCAGGCTATTCAAAAGGGTGATTTAGTGAAGTACACCCCTTTTGATGCATTGCTGAAATAATCGGATTACGATTGCCTAATGAAACTTGAATTACGATTTTTTGCCTCTTTACGTGAAGCTCTTGAAACTTCGCAAGAGAGTATTGATGTGCCATCCTCAATTAAGACTATTTCTGACTTGAGATCTTTCCTCGTGCAAAGGGGTGGTATTTGGGCTCAAGCTCTGGCTGAGGGCAAAGCTTTGCGCTGCGCACTGAATCAGCATATGGTTGATTTCAATACAGTTTTACAAGAAGGCGCTGAAGTAGCCTTTTTCCCTCCAGTCACTGGTGGTTAGTATGCCAATCAAAATTCAAGAAAATGATTTTGATGTGAGTGCCGAGATTGCAGCGCTTCGCAAGGGTGATCCTAGGGTGGGCGCGGTAGTGACGTTCCTGGGTACCGTGCGCGATATGAATGATGGTAGTCAGGTTAAGGGCATGTCTTTAGAGCATTACCCAGGCATGACAGAAAAGGCTTTAGAAGAAATCATCGCCCAAGCAAAGTCACGCTGGGACATTTACAACACCCTTATCATTCATCGTGTTGGACCATTATTGCCTGAAGATCAAATCGTTTTAGTTGCTGTCACCAGTGCTCATAGAGGCGAGGCCTTCGCTGCATGTGAATTTATCATGGATTACCTCAAGACTGCAGCCCCTTTTTGGAAAAAGGAAGATACACCCGAAGGCGCGCGCTGGGTTGACGCTCGTGTGACTGACGATATTGCAATGGCTCGTTGGAATAAAAAATAATTCATTCTTTAACAACAATTAATTCTTATTTAGACCAAAATGATTTCATTAAAAAAACTACTCACCATAACCTCCTTCGCATTATTGTCGACCACTGCTTTTGCTGAGGGCGCAATTAATCCTATTCCTGTTATCGGAAATGATTGGCGTTTTTCAGGCACGATTAGTGGCTGGGCACCTGCAAGTTGGACGACCGCATCTGCAAGTCGCCTTTCTAAAACAGCTGACTCATCTATTAGTGATAACTTAAATAGTGCATCCGTTTTTGCGTTTCTTACGGCTGAGGCTCATAAAGGTGACTGGGGTCTGATGGCTGATCTCGTTTACTCCCAAATGGGTGGTAGCGGTAGTACCACTAAGTACATTCCCAATAAGGATGACTTGCCAAATTCCTTATATGCTGGTCAAAATACCAAGATTAAGGAAACGGTTCTGACATTTGCTGGTACTTATACGGCTTATAGATCAGGCAATATTTATCTTGATGCCCTAGCTGGCATTCGATATATCAGTCTCACGACATCGTTAGATGCAAATGCAAAGTTAACTGTTGATGGCAGCACCTATCCCATCTCTCCATCATTAAACAAAAGCTTTACCAATCAAACTACTGATGCAATCATTGGTTTCAAAGGGCGCGCACGTATCGCTGATAGTTCTTGGTTTATTCCTTACTATGCTGATATTGGTAAAGGTCCTGGTAGCAACACTACTACTTGGCAAACTTTAGTGGGTGTTGGCAATGCTTACTCTTGGGGTGACGTGACTTTGTCATATCGCGCTATGTACTTTGGCCTAGACTCACGAGTTGCTGCGATCAAGTCGCTAACTGCTGGTCCGCAAATCTCTGCAACATTTAACTTCTAAGAAGTTATTGACGGAAATGTAAGCCACTCTGCGGGGTGGCTTTTCTTTTGATGAGCGGCTTAATTCTTGAAGAACCCCAGCTTTTGGTTCTTGGGCAAACGTTTTAATTTCGCCTCGGCCTTGGAGGCCTCTGATCTGTCTGGGTGCTCTTGTGTAGCCAAAAGGACAACCGGTCTGCGTGATCTTGTATAGCGGGCGCCTTGCCCTGAATTATGGGCTTCCAAACGATGTTCTAGGCGGTTAGTAATGCCAGCGTAATAGCTGCCATCGGAACACTCTAGAAGGTAAACAAGCCAGCTCAAATTGGGTCAGATTAGGGTTAAAAAGGGCTCAGAAAGCCTTGAAATTGGCAATATTGCCCTTATATTCTATAGATAGAAATACATGGAATGCATGAGGCATAAAAATGAGAATAGATAAATTAACAACCAAGTTTCAAGAGGCTTTAAGTGAAGCCCAGAGTATCGCTTTAGCTAAAGATAACCAATATATAGAGTCAGCCCATGTTTTGCTGGCGATGTTGCGTGATTCGGATGGTGCTGCCAAGAGTTTGCTGACGCGAGCTGGCGTCAATGTCCCGGGTTTAGAAAAAGGTGTGGAGAAAATCATCTCCAATTTGCCCGAAGTGCAGGGCACTAGCGGTGAAGTTCAAGTTGGTCGTGATCTGAGTAATTGGCTGAATCTATGCGAGAAAGAGGCAAACAAGCGCAATGATCAATTTATCGCTGGCGAGTTATTTCTGCTGGTGGTAGCGGACGACAAGGGCGAGCTAGGTAAGGTTGCTCGTGAAAATGGTTTAAATCGGAAATCGTTAGAGGCGGCTATTGATTTAGTGCGCGGAGGAGAATCAGTGAATAGTGCGGATGCCGAAGGTCAACGTGAGGCCTTAAAGAAATACACCGTCGACTTAACAGAACGTGCCCGCATGGGTAAGCTCGATCCTGTGATTGGTCGTGATGATGAGATTCGTCGCACCATTCAGATCTTGCAGCGTCGCGGTAAGAACAACCCAGTACTGATTGGTGAGCCTGGTGTAGGTAAGACTGCTATTGTTGAAGGCTTAGCCCAACGCATTGTGAATGGTGAAGTGCCTGAAACCCTCAAAGATAAGCGCGTCTTAGTTTTGGATATGGCCTTACTCTTGGCTGGTGCAAAGTATCGCGGCGAATTTGAGGAGCGTCTCAAAGCGGTTTTGAGTGATGTTGCTAAAGATGAAGGTCAAACTATTATCTTTATTGATGAGATTCATACGATGGTTGGCGCAGGTAAAGGTGATGGCGCAATGGATGCTGGCAATATGCTCAAGCCTGCATTGGCACGTGGCGAATTGCATTGTATTGGCGCAACCACTTTAGATGAGTACCGCAAGTACATCGAGAAAGATCCTGCGCTTGAGCGCCGTTTTCAAAAAGTGATGGTTGAAGAGCCTAGTGTTGAGGCAACCATTGCAATCTTGCGTGGCTTGCAAGAGCGCTATGAGCTCCATCACGGTATTGAGATCACCGATCCAGCAATTGTGGCGGCAGCTGAGTTGTCACACCGCTACATTACTGACCGTTTCTTACCAGATAAGGCTATTGACCTCATTGACGAGGCAGGTTCACGCATCAGAATGGAGATCGACTCTAAGCCAGAGGTAATGGATAAGCTTGATCGCCGTTTAATTCAGCTCAAGATTGAGCGTGAGGCTGTAAAGAAGGAAAAAGATGAAGCATCTCAGAAGCGTCTTGCCCTCATCGAGGATGAAATTAAGCGACTCGGTGCTGAATACGCTGATTTAGAGGAGATCTGGAAGGCGGAGAAGGGTGCTGTCCTGGGTGCTGCCAATCTAAAAGAAGAGATTGAGAAGGTGCGCGGAGAGATTGCCAAGTTACAGCGTGAAGGCAAGCTTGAGAAAGTTGCTGAGTTGCAATACGGCAAGCTGCCTGAGCTCGAAGCTAAGCTCAAGTCTGCAACTGCTGCAGAAGCGAAGGGCGATAAAGATGGCGTTGTGAAGAACAAACTCTTGCGCACTCAAGTAGGCGCAGAAGAAATCGCTGAAGTTGTTTCTCGTGCGACTGGTATTCCAGTGTCGAAGATGATGCAAGGTGAGCGCGATAAGTTACTGAAGATGGAGGAGTTATTGCACAAGCGCGTGGTTGGTCAAGAAGAGGCGATTCGTGCTGTATCAGATGCAATCCGTCGTTCCCGTGCAGGTTTGGCTGAAGAGAATCGTCCTTATGGCTCATTCTTATTCTTAGGCCCTACTGGTGTTGGTAAGACAGAGCTTTGTAAAGCGCTGGCTGGCTTCCTATTTGACAGCGAAGACCATTTAATTCGTATCGACATGAGTGAGTTCATGGAGAAACATAGCGTTGCTCGTCTGATTGGCGCGCCTCCCGGTTATGTTGGTTACGAAGAGGGTGGTTACCTAACCGAGCAAGTGCGTCGTCATCCATACAGCGTCATCTTGTTTGACGAAATTGAAAAGGCACATCCAGATGTCTTTAACGTGCTCTTACAGGTGCTTGATGACGGTCGCTTAACAGATGGTCAAGGCCGCACCGTGGACTTTAAGAACACCGTAATTGTGATGACCAGTAATATCGGCTCACAGTTGATTCAGTCAATGACCGATAAGAAGCAGTCAGAAATCAAAGAAGCTGTTTTTGAAGAGTTAAAGAATCATTTCCGTCCTGAGTTCTTAAACCGGATTGATGAGATTGTGGTCTTCCATGGTTTAGATAAAGGCAATATCGCTAATATTGCGAAGATCTTGCTTAAAAACTTGTCCGATCGTTTAGCAAAAGTAGATATGCAGCTTGAGGTGAGTGATGCAGCCCTAAGCAAGATCGCAGAAGTTGGATTTGATCCTGTATTTGGAGCAAGACCACTCAAGCGTGCAATCCAGCAGCATATTGAGAACCCTGTTTCCAAGATGATCCTTGAAGGCAAGTTTGGCCCAAAAGATGTAGTACCCGTCGATGTTGATAAGAAGGGTGACTTTAGCTTTACTCGTCAGGTTCACTGATACCTCAGTAGTTTTTGCAGGAATCTTCCTGCGCCAGTAAACTCGGTACATGACTGTAGCGCTTAGTAGGCGTGCCAGTGATGTCCGGGTTATTGGTCTCATTAGCCTAGCTCACGGCAGCTCCCATTTCTTTCATTTAGTGCTTCCTCCCATGTTCCCATGGTTGCGGGATGCTTTTGCTCTAAGTTACGCCGAGCTTGGTCTGCTCATGTCGATTTTCTTTGTGGTTTCTTGTATTGCTCAAGCCTCCTCAGGATTTTTAGTTGATCGCATTGGTGCAAGACCGGTCTTATTTGCTGGAGTGATATTGCTCGCACTTGCTGGACTCATCTACTCTCAAAGCAATGGCTATCTAATGTTTGCGCTGGGTGCAGTCGTTGCAGGTTGTGGGAATGGCATCTTTCACCCGGTCGACTACACCTTGATTAACCACAAAATTTCTCCGCCCAATTTGCCTTATGCCTATTCGATCCACGGTGTTACGGGATATTTGGGGTGGGCTGCTGCGCCTGTCTTTATGGTTGGAATTGCACGGTTTTCTGACTGGCGTATTGCATTTTTATCTGCGGCCTCATTGGAAATTTTGATCCTAATAATTCTTTGGCTTAATAGAAGTTACTTGATTGATAACGTTAAAGAGCGCCATGAGAATAGCCATGCGGATGCGCAAGCGATCAATCCGGGAGGGGATCCAGAGAGTACCTTTGCATTTTTGAAGTTAAAAGCAGTGTGGCTTTGTTGGGTTTTCTTTTTCTTTAGTATGGCGTCTACCTCGAGCTTGCAATCATTTTCACCAAGTGCATTATTTAAAATCTATGGGCTACCAGTAGATGTTGGAAATTACTATTTAACTTTATTGGCTTTGGGTAGTGCGGTTGGTGTTTTGGTGGGGGGTTATCTAGCAGCTAAGTTTTACACCCCAGAACGCATCGTCACCTCTTTTTTGTCGATCACTATCGCCATTTGTCTTTTGTTTGCAACTGGTTCTATTTCGCTTGAGATCATCCCGATTGTTTTTTGTGCGCTTGGATTTGGGTATGGGGTTGTAGCGCCCTCGAGGGATTTGCTAGTAAAGCAAGCAACCCCAAAAGGGGTGGCCGGACGGGTCTATGGAATTGTTTATTCCGGCATTGATCTTGGGGCTGCAGTTGGCCCATTCATTTTTGGCTTTTTTATGGATGCTGGACTACCCAAGGCGTTATTTATTGGTATCGCCTTATTCCAGTTGATGATCATTCCAACGGTCTTTAAGGTATCTTCCAATACCCAGCGTCCCGCCTAAGATAAGGCCGCTTTAATTTTTTTAGCAAATTCTACCGCATGCGGGTTATCGCCATGGATGCATAAAGTATCCGCTTGTATTTTGATCTCACTACCATCGATCGCTACGACTTTGCCATCTTTAGACATGCTCATTACCTGTTCGAGCGCCTCAGACTCATCTGAGATTACAGCGCCCGCTTGAGTGCGTGGCACCAGAAATCCTTCCTTGGTGTATTTGCGATCGGCAAAGACTTCTTGCCATACCGGTACATTCAATTCTTTTGCCGCATCTATTAGGTAACTGCCTGCTAAGCCATATAAAATAATGTCGCCACCTAAGTCTCTCACCGCTCTAGCAATACCTCTTGCGAGCTTAATATCTTTGGCTGCTTGGTTGTATAGAGCACCATGGGGTTTAACGTGATGCAATGTTTTACCTGCTGCATTGACAAATGCTTGTAGCGCCCCTGCTTGATAGAGAACATAGTTGTAAGCATCTTGCTCAGAGATGGCCATCTCGCGTCGTCCAAAGCCAACCAAATCAGGTAAGCCGGGATGTGCGCCAATATGCACTTTCTTTGCTGTGGCAAGCTCGACCAGTTTTTTCATCCGGGCTGGATCGCCAGCATGCCATCCACAGGCAATATTGGTGGAGGTGATGTAGTCAAGCAATAAGGCATCGTTGCCCATGTCCCAGGCGCCGAAGCCTTCTCCCATATCGCTATTAATATCCATTACGCATTTCCATTGGGTTGAATCATTGTTTGAATTGAATTAATAGTTGATTCTTGTAACTTTACAGCTTCTGCATTTAGTTGATCTGCCTCTTCAAGGGTAACGGGTATTAACTGTATTACATTACCCGGTTTCACTTGCGCTAATTTAGTGAGGTCGGCATGAATCACCTCAGCGAGACGAGGATATCCACCAGTAGTTTGGTGCTCCGCTAGCATCACAATTGGCTCATGTGATGGTGGAAACTGTACGGTTCCAAAAGCAATTGCTTGCGAGGGAATATTAGGTAAATCTTTTTTGAGCTTAAAGTCGCCCTCGAGACGCACGCCCATACGATTGCTTTGCTTGCTTACTTTCCAAATCGTAGACCAAAACAATTCTCGCTCTTTAACCGAGAGGAAGGAAAGGTGAGCTCCCGCTAAACAATGCACCGAAGTAATCGCACTCATGGGCACAAAGGGTGATCGGACATGCCATTTGGGGAAACACGGCAGCGCATCCTCTTTGAATAAGCTTTTTAAGAAAGAGGATCTGAGCGGCGCCTTGGGATCTTTTAACTGCAAGAAATCCCCTTTTTCTAGACGCTTAGGTCCGATGTCTGCGCTGATATGAGAGCCCGCTCTACCTAAAATATTTGGAAGATTGAATCCACCGCCAATCGCAAGTACCGCACGAAATCCTGGGTTTAATGAAGAGAACTTTAGAGTGGTACCCTTATTTAACCATATAGGGCGATTGCCTGGAATGCGTTCTCCCTCTACGATGCCATCGCATCCAGCCCCAACCCATGCTAAGCAAGCCGTTTCATGAAAGAGTAGGCTGGGTCCACTTGAAGTCATTTCAATCGCAGCAGTATCTAATGGGTTGCCGACCAAAGCATTTGCAAGGTGAAGTGATGATAAGTCACAGGCTCCACCAGGGCCAACGGCCCAATGCGATAGGCCAGAGCGAGGATCATCCTGGATGCTACTGAATGTTCCGGGCTGTATGACCTCAATACTTGCTTTGTTTTTATCTAAGGTGCGAATAATTTCTTTAGGTTGATTTTTTTGTTCAAACTTCTGTAGTGCATCGAGTGAAATTTCTTCGATTTGCATTTGATCTCCAGCCATAAACAAGCCCGGCGGATTTTGTTCTATGTCAAATAGGATATTTGGCGATCTACCAATAATGTTCCAACCGCCTGGGGTGGTGCGGGGATAAATCGCAGTTTGTAGTTCAGCAATCGCTACGCTACCTTTAGGAACTGCAGGACGAGGTGAGGCAAGACGTGGTAACTGGAGTTTAGGATTGAGTCCACTGAAATACGCAAAACCTGGCATGAATCCCAAAATATCTACTGTGTATGTGCTGCTTTTGTGTAAATTTACAACTTGTTCGGGGGGTAGCTTACAGGCTTGAGCGATTGCCATTAAATCTAGCGCAACATCTGGGTGGTAGCAAACATGAATACGATGAATCTTAGTCGGATAAGTTTTACCTTTCTTTTGCTTCTCTAATTGTTTACCAATTTTTTCCAAATCTGTAAAAGCAGTTTGGCGAATTTGTTTGGGATCATTCAGTTCATATTTCAGCTGTACGACTAGTGAATCTAAGCCGGGAACAATTTCGGTGGCCCACGATGGCTTATTTGCAAACAGTAGCTTGCTAAGCTCATGAATATCTTTCAGGGCTTGATTGGATTTTGAAAAATCAATTAAAACACTGTGATCGCCGATTAGTGTGCAATGCATCATGAAAAGGGGTTAGGGGTTTTCTCTAGTTTGCCCTGTGGGCAGAATATTTGGGTTATAAAGATGCTACTCATTCATTAATTTAAAGCCTAAAAATAAAAGGAGACAAAGTGAGTCAACAAACAGATACCAGTCTGACCGGTTTTTATAAGGTCATGAATCCCAAAGAGAAGAAAACCTTTTGGGGTTGCTTCTTAGGTTGGGCATTGGATGGCATGGACTTCATGATCTATCCTTTAGTGATCGGAACCATTATTGCAGTATGGCAGGTTGATCGAGGTATGGCTGGACTTGCGGTAACTGGCACACTTTTGGCTTCTGCTTTCGGTGGCTGGTTTGCTGGCTACTTAGCTGATCGTATCGGTCGCGTTCGTACTTTGCAATTCACCATTCTGTGGTTTTCTACATTCAGTTTGATTTGTGCGTTCACGCAAGACTTTAATCAATTGATGGTTGCTCGTGCACTCTTAGGTTTTGGTTTCGGTGGTGAGTGGGCAGCAGGTGCAGTGTTGATGGGTGAAACCATTCGTGCTGAATATCGTGGCCGTGCCGTGGGTAGCGTACAGTCAGCATGGGCTGTAGGTTGGGGCGCTGCGGTACTTTTGCAAGCCATTATGTTTAGCCTGTTACCACCAGATATGGCTTGGCGCGCAATGTTTGTAGTGGGTTTCTTCCCTGCTTTACTCTTGCTCTATATTCGCCGTCATGTGGAGGAGCCAGAGATTGCAAAAGTTGCTCGTGAAAAAGTAGTTGCTGCAGGTGATTCACCATCCATCCTAGAAATCTTCAAGCCTGGTATTTTGAAAACTACTATCTTGGCTTCATTGCTCACAATGGGTGCACAAGGTGGTTACTACGCAATTACTACTTGGGTACCAACTTTCTTGAAAGCAGAACGTAAGTTAACCGTAGTTGGTTCTACTGGTTACTTGGCATTTTTGATTGTCGGTAGTTTTGTTGGATATTTGTTTGGTGCATGGATGGCTGACCGTTTCGGACGTCGTAAGTTGTTTATGACTTTCTCACTTGGCGCAATCGTTCTGGTGCTGGCTTATACCCAACTAGAAATTACGAATGAGATGATGATGTGGCTTGGTTTCCCATTAGGATTCTTTGCTAGCGGTTACTTCTCTGGGATGGGTGCATTCCTGACTGAGTTGTTCCCAACTCGCTTGCGTGGATCTGGCCAGGGCTTTTGCTATAACTTTGGTCGTGGTATTGGCGCATTGTTCCCGGCTTTAGTTGGTTACTTCTCCGCTCAATATGGTTTGGCCATGGCAATTGCGATCTTTGCTGTGATTGCTTATGGAGTCTTCTTCATTGCCGCAGTGATCCTCCCAGAAACTCGAGGACGAGAATTGCAAGCAAACTGATGGGGATTTCGTGTCAGCAGTAGATATTCCGTTTTGCCCGGGACCGCCTGAACATCAGAGCGGTCCTTTTCCTTTTAAAGTTCCTGTAGGTGCGGTGGATACGCATGCGCATGTGATTAGCGCTGCAAGCTTTGTTCCTGATCGCTCATATACCTCCCCAGAAGCAACTGAAGATCAATACATTCGCATGCTGGATGAAGTCGGCATGACCTATGGTGTGTTGATCCAGGTAAGCGTTAATGGGCAAGATAATGAGCCAATGCTTAACGTGCTCGAGCGTCATCCTCAACGTCTGCGTGGGGTTGCTGTTCCATTGCTAAATCAGCCTGATGCGTACTATCAAAGAATGAAAGATGCGGGTGTTGTTGGTATTCGGATGAACTTGATGTTTTCAGGGGGTGGTTTAGATATCTCTAAGTTGGAAGAGTGCGATGCCTTGGCAAAAGACTGGGACTGGCATATTCAATTTTTGTTAGATGCAAATGATTTACCAACATTGATGCCCCGTATGCAAAAGTTGCAGTCCACATTAGTCATCGATCACATGGGATATCTGCGCACATCTGTTGGCTTGCAGTCGCCTGGTTTTCAAGCCTTGCGTGAGCTTGTGAAAGAGAGGGCGTGGGTAAAAGTATCTGGAGCTTATCGATTAACGGATGAGCCTCCACCTTATGAAGATGTGGTTCCTTATGCCAAGGCGTTAATTGCAGCCGCTCCAGATCGATGTATTTGGGGTTCTGATTGGCCTCATGTCGCCAATTGGGGAATCATGCCTAGGGTTGCGCAGATGCTGGAAAGCTTGACTTTATATGCACCGGACGAGGCGGTACGCAATCAAATCCTTTGCGCCAATCCACAGCGCTTATATTTTTCATAATATGAAACAGCATTACACTGCGTAAAATGCGGTGCAACAACTAGCCGCTGGAATTATTTCGCGAAATGAATATTCATTTCATATTGCAAAATATTAACCATAAGTAAATGAATTTAATCAGTTAAATATTTTTACAAAAGATGGATATTTCGCTTGCTCAGCTTTTTTAACTCTCTAAACTCTTATATAAGACATAAGACTTAAAAAAGTCTTAAAGGTCCTCAAATTTGAAGTACTTGTTTAACTTAGGGAGAAAAACATGGCAGATCGCAAAGCAGAAATCGCAGCACTACAAAAAGACTGGGATACCAATCCACGCTGGAAAGGTATTACTCGTGGCTATACAGCTGAGGACGTAGTACGTCTTCGTGGCTCACTGAAGATTGAGCACACATTGGCTAAACATGGTGCAGAGCGTCTTTGGGAGTTGGTCAATAACGAAGCTTACGTTAACTGTTTGGGTGCTTTGACTGGTGGTCAAGCAATGCAACAAGTTAAAGCGGGTATCCAAGCAATTTACTTATCCGGCTGGCAAGTTGCTGCTGATGGTAACTCTTACGCTGCAATGTACCCAGACCAATCTTTGTATCCAGTGGATTCAGTGCCTAAGATGGTTGAGCGCATTAATAACTCATTCCAACGTGCTGATGAAATTCAAACTGCTAAAGGTATCAACAAAGGCGATCCTGGTTATATCGAGTACTTTGCTCCAATCGTTGCAGATGCTGAAGCAGGTTTCGGTGGTGTATTGAATGCATTTGAATTGAGCAAAGCATTAATCAAGCAAGGCGCTGCTGGCGTTCACTTTGAAGACCAATTGTCTTCTGTGAAGAAGTGCGGTCACTTGGGTGGCAAAGTATTGTTGCCAACAACTGAGTCTGTACAGAAATTGATCTCTGCCCGTTTGGCTGCTGACGTAATGGGCGTTCCAACGATCATCTTGGCTCGTACTGACGCTGAAGCTGCTGACTTGTTAACTTCTGACTACGATGAGAACGACAAGCCATTCTTGACTGGCGAACGTACTCCAGAAGGCTTCTATAAAACACGTAAGGGCTTGGATCAAGCGATCTCACGTGGTTTGGCATACGCTGCTTACGCTGATATGGTTTGGTGTGAGACTGGTACTCCTGATCTTGAGTTTGCTCGTCAGTTTGCTGAAGCAATTCGTGCGAAGTTCCCAGGCAAGATGTTGGCCTACAACTGCTCACCCTCTTTCAACTGGAAGAAAAACTTGGATGATGCAACGATTGCGAAATTCCAACGTGAGTTGGGTGCGATGGGTTACAAATATCAATTTATTACTCTCGCTGGTATCCACTCCATGTGGTACAACATGTACGACTTGGCGCAAGACTACTCTAAGCGTGGCATGACTGCTTACGTTGAGAAAGTACAAGAGCCAGAATTTGCTGCACGTGATCGTGGTTACACCTTCGTTTCACATCAGCAAGAAGTTGGTACAGGCTACTTTGATGATGTAACAACCGTAATCCAAGGTGGTAAGTCTTCTGTTACTGCGTTGACCGGTTCTACTGAAGAAGAGCAGTTCCACTAAGAATCCCTAAGTAGTCTTGTAGTAGCAGTAATATCCATACTGCCGCGGCATCTAAATTACCCCACAAGGGTGACTTAGATGCCGTTTTCGTATACATTCTTCCCATGACTAATTGCGTGCTCTGTAAAGAAGATCTCAGGCCTGAAGAGGGTGAACTTATTTGGCGCGGGGATTACTGTCGAGTCATTTTGATCAATGATCCTGATCTTCCTGGATTTTGCCGTGTTATCTGGAATCCACATGTCTCAGAGATGTCTGATCTAACTTATGGAGAGCGAGATCACATCCTGTCCCTCGTATTTGCCGTTGAAGAAGCCATTCGTCAGGTAATGGATCCGGATAAGATCAATTTAGCCGCACTCGGCAATATGGTTCCACATATTCATTGGCACGTGATCCCACGATTTAAGGACGATGCTTTCTTTCCGGGATCAGCATGGTCGGCGAGAGCCCAAGAGGCCTCCAAATCCGTTTTGGAGGCAAGAAGGACTCTTGCTAAAGAGCTCCCTGCAGCAATTCGGTCTGCTATTTCTCAAATGCATTAAATTAGTAGAAATACAGCAAAAAGCTGAAAAGCAGTACCCATAATAAAAAATAGATGGAGACAGGTAGTGATAGATAAGATCATTCCTAGCGTGGCGAGTGCCGTGCAGGACATTGGTGATGGCTCGACCATTTTAGTTTCTGGTTTCGGTGGTGCAGGCCTACCTATTTATTTATTAGATGCACTTGCCGAGCAGGGCGCAAAGAACCTCACCATCATTAGTAATAACGCGGGTAATTCGGGAATTGGCATTGCTAAATTGATTGGCAATGGCCAAGTCAAAAAAGTAGTATGTTCATTCCCGCGTCAACCGGAGTCTGGCGCATTTGACGATCTTTATCGCGCTGGAAAAATTGAATTAGAGTTAGTGCCACAAGGCACTCTCGCAGAGCGCATTCGCGCTGGTGGCGCAGGTATAGGCGGCTTTTATACACCTACTGGTTATGGAACTGAGTTAGCCATCGGTAAAGACACTAGAGTGATTGATGGTGTGAATCATATTTTTGAAACTGCGATTAAAACGGACTATGCCTTGATTAAGGCGGACAAAGGTGATCGCTGGGGTAATCTCACATATCATCGCACTGGCCGAAACTTTGGCCCCATTATGGCTACTGCAGCACGTTGCACGATTGCCCAAGTAAACCAAGTTGTAGAGCTCGGAGCTTTGGATCCAGAAACCATTGTGACACCCGGCATTTTCGTAAAACGCGTAGTGCTCGTTGGAGGTAAATCATGATTGATCACTCTAAAGTACAAAAGCGTACTACTGCTGATATTGCCAAGCGCATTGTGCAAGACATTCCTGATGGCGCTCATGTGAACTTGGGTATTGGTCAGCCTATGACGATCTGCAACTATCTACCTGCAGATAAAGAAATCTTGATGCATTCTGAAAATGGTTTGCTGGGTATGGGGCCATTGGCTAAAGAGCATGAGATTGATGAAGAATTAGTCAACGCAGGAAAGCAGCCCGTAACTATGTTACCAGGCGCTTCGCTTTGCCACCATGCCGATTCTTTCGTGATGATTCGTGGCGGGCATATTGATATTTGTGTCTTAGGCGCTTTCCAGGTTTCGGTTAAAGGCGATATTGCTAATTGGCGCACAGGCGATCCTAAAGCTATTCCTGCGGTTGGTGGTGCCATGGATCTTGCTTTGGGTGCGAAGAAGCTCTTTGTGATGATGGAACATCTTACGAAGTCCGGAGAATCGAAGTTGGTGATGGAATGCACTTATCCACTCACTGCACTGGCAGCAGTCGATTGCATTTATACAGATTTAGCAACGATTGCTGTTATGCCCGAGGGTTTAGTAGCGATTGATTGGGTAGATGGCCTGAGTTTTGAAGAGTTGCAAGAACTTAGTGGCGTGCCAATGCGCAAATTAGGTAAATAAAATTGCGCATCAAAATTTTCCTGTTATTTCTATCGTGTTCATTCAGCATTGGCTCAAGCTTTGCTGATACTAAGACCGCTTACCCCAATAAACCGATTCATTTAATCGTGGGCTTTTCCCCAGGTGGCTCGGCTGATACGGTAGGTCGTGCTTTAGCAGAAGGCTTGTCTACTCGACTAGGTCAACCAGTGATTGTTGAGAATAAAGCAGGTGCTAATGGCAATATTGCTGCCGAGTTAGTAGCACGCTCCGCTCCAGACGGATACACCTTGTATTTCCCATCGATTGGCCATGCAGTAAATGCATCGCTATATAAAAATCTGCCATACGATCCGATTAAAGATTTCACAGCTGTTGGTGGTGTGTTTTCAGCACCCAACATCTTAGTAGTGCCTGTCAATTCGTCCTATAAATCTGTTCCTGAATTGATTGCTGCAGCAAAGGCTAACCCTGGCAAGCTCACTTTTGCTTCTAGTGGCAGCGGCACATCGGTGCATCTGTCCGCGGTGCTATTTGAGAAGATGGCTAAGATTGACATGATTCATATTCCATACAAAGGGACTGGTAGCGCAATGCCGGATGTGATTTCTGGTCAAGTCGATATGAGTTTCCCAAACTTACCGAGTGGGTGGCCTCAAGTGAAAGCGGGTAACTTACGGGCTTTAGGTGTTACTACAGCAAAACGTTCAGCTGCTGCCCCAAGCGTTCCAACCATTGCAGAATCTGGTTTGCCTGGTTATGACATGGCAACTTGGTACGGTGTTGTAGCGCCTGCAAACTTACCTATAGATATTCGTAACCGCTTAAATAAAGAATTGCAAAGCATTTTGGCCGATCCTAAATTTAAAGATAAGTTGATTGCGCAAGGCGCTGATCCGATGCCAGGAACACCCGAACAATTTTCGGCGTTAATTAAGAGCGAAACAGAAAAGTGGCGCAAGTTGATTGCGCAGTCAAATATTACCGTTGATTAAATATTCGTTTAAGAATTTAGTATTCCAAAAATTTCAAAGGAAGATTCATGTCATTTGCATCCAATGCCTGTATAGCCGGAATATATGAGCATCCTTTAAGGGTGGCGCCTGATCACACGGTTGCACAATTACATGCCGAAGTGGCACGCGGTGCTTTGTTGGACGCTGGCCTCACGCTAGATGATGTCGATGGTTATTTCTGTGCGGGTGATGCCCCTGGAATGGGTCCAGTATCGATGGCCGATTACTTGGGGCTAAAAAAACTCAAGTATCTCGACTCTACTGATACTGGTGGCTCTTCCTATTTAACTCATGTAAACCATGCTGCTCGTGCGATTGCAACTGGTCAATGTAAGGTGGCCTTGATTACTTTGGCTGGTCGTCCAAAATCTGAAGGCTCTAGTGGAACGCAAGTGCGGAGCCAGTGGGCTAGCGCCCCTGACTTTGCTTTCGAGAAACCATATTCTCCAGCGCCTTTAAATACTTACGCAATGTGCGCCATGCGTCACATGTATGAGTTTGGCACCACTAGCGAGCAGCTCGCTTGGATTAAGGTAGCTGCATCACATCATGCGCAACATAATCCCAATGCTGCACTTAAAGATGTGCTCACTGTCGAAGATGTTCTGAACTCGCCGATGATTGCTGATCCATTGCATCGTGCAGATTGCTGTGTAGTGACTGATAGCGGCGGTGCATTGGTAGTGGTTCATCCTGATATTGCAAAGACTTTGAAAAAGCCAGTTGTGACGATGATGGGTGCAGGTGAAACTACTAAAGGGCAGATGGGTGGCAAAGTGGATCTGACTTACTCAGGTTTAGCCTGGGCTGCACCATTGGCTTTTAAAGAAGCGAAGTTAACGCCTGAGCAAATTCGGTATGCCTCTATTTACGATAGCTTCACTATTACTGTGTTGATTCAGTTGGAGGATCTTGGATTCTGTAAGAAGGGTGAGGGCGGCAAATTTGTAGAGGGCGGTCAATTGATTTCGGGTAAAGGTAAGTTGGCATTTAATACCGATGGTGGAGGCTTGTGTAACAACCATCCTGCAAACCGCGGCGGTATGACTAAAGTGATTGAGGCGGTGAGACAGTTGCGTGGAGAGGGTCACCCAGCAGTACAGGTTCCTAATCTAGAGTTTGCGCTTGCCTCAGGGATTGGTGGTGCGCTTGGCACTCGTCATGGCGCGGCTGTATTAATTTTAGGGAGACTGTAATGAGCCAATTGAATAAAGAGCATCGTTTACCCAGCCCGATTGCAAACCCTGAAAACAAAGCTTTCTTAGAGGCTGCGCAAAATGATCAGTTGGTTTTAAAACATTGCAACGCTTGCAATCAGGCGCATTACTATCCGCGTACGATTTGTCCACATTGCGGCAGTAACGATACAAGTTGGATTAAGTCTGAGGGTCTCGGAGAGATTTATTCCTACACTGTGATGAGGCGTGGTGTTGAAGTGCCGTTTGCGATGGCCTATGTTCGCTTAAACGAGGGCATCTCCATCCTTACCCATCTGACAAATTGCGATTTCGATGCGATTCGTGTTGGGCAAAAAGTGAAAGTGGTGTTTCAGGAAACACAAGATGGGCAAAAAACCCACCTCTTTGAGCCAGTCTAATGAGTAATAGCTAAACTAACTTCTTAAGAGCCTCGAGATAGTTCTCGGGGTTTAGTGGCCTGCCTTCGCGCTGTGCTTCCCACATTACTTGACCAAGACATTCCATCATGAGGTGTTGAGCTTCATGCTCAGAACCTAATTTCTTACTCAGTTTTTCTGCAAGCTCTTTAATACCAGGCGGTTGATTGATAGAGATCTGTTCGCTAATGGATAAATGCATGGATAAATGCAGGAACGGATTAGTTTCGCCACGCTCTGGCGTGTAGTCCTGTCCTAAAGCGCCCTCCGGGTCGGCTAGTAGTGCATGGTATTCCGGATGCTCCGCCATCCAATCGCCAGCAATCGTTTCCATGGGATCCAGAATATGATTTTCAGTCTTCTTTTTCCAGGTGTCACAGAAAAAGCGTCGTACTTCTTCACGGGTTGGATTAAATATCGCCACGAACTTTTCCTTTGCTGGTCTTTTGCTTAAAGCCGCATAGTGGCTCTACGATGCATTGCGCGCATTCAGGGTTGCGTGCCTTGCAAGTGTATCTACCATGAAGAATGAGCCAATGATGAGCATCTAATAGATATTCTTTGGGTACTCGTTTTAGTAGTTGTTGCTCTACCTTCAGGACGTCTTTACCTGGAGCTAATCCCGTGCGGTTTGAAACGCGAAAGATATGGGTATCAACTGCAATCGTCGCTTGGCCAAAGGCAGTATTGAGAATAACGTTGGCTGTTTTTCTACCTACACCTGGTAGCGCTTCAAGTTCCTCGCGTGTTTCAGGTACTTTACCTCCATGTTTTTCCAAGAGAAGTTGGCAGGTCTCTTGAATGTGCTTGCCTTTGGAATTAAATAAACCAATGTGTTGAATGTAGGGGCGCACGCCTTCTTCGCCAAGATCCAAAAGAGCCTGAGGAGTATTGGCGATCTTAAATAGTTTCTTTGTACCCTTATTGACCGACACATCAGTTGCTTGCGCTGATAAGAGCACGGCAATCAAGAGTTCAAAAGGGGTGCTGTACTCTAACTCGGTAGTGGGCTTAGGATTGTTCGCTTTGAGTTGCTCAAAAAAAGCACGTCGCTTTTCAGGATTCATCATTTCTTTTGCTGAGCCCTAGCAATCGCAGCAGCAATGATGGCGCGTTTACGCTCTTTTTCTTTCTCCTCATCTGCTGAGGCGGGATGCCCTGCATTGACCGCTGCTAATTTAGCCTCAGCCTTTTTGGCTAAGCGTTCATCATTATCTTTTTGTTCACGCTTAAGACGTTGCTCCCGATCGTGATAACGCTTGCGTGAGATATCCGCCAAGTCTTGAGACCAAGCATCCCAGCCTGTTTTATTTTCTGTGATATCAATCATGCTGATGCAATCTACTGGACATGGAGGTATACACAGGTCACAACCCGTACACCACTCAGTCAGGACTACGTGCATTTGTTTGGATGCACCAACAATCGCATCAACTGGACATGCCTGAATACAAAGAGTGCAGCCAATACATTTTTGCGGATCAATGAAAGCGACAGGCCTTGGACGCTCTATGCCACACTTGGGATCGATAGTGGGGTGTAAATCAAAAGCATCTTGTGGATAAATTGGGCTTAGGATTTGACTAAGTCGATGAATGCCCTCGACACCTCCTGGTGGACAGCGATTTGGCAAAGCCTCTCCACTCGCTAAAGCTTCTGCATAGCCCCTGCAATCTGGGTAGCCACATTTTGTGCATTGAGTTTGAGGAAGAAGATCCTCCAGGCGATCAGTGAGTTCGTTCACCTGCTTAATATTCATTACAAGACTAGTTCCTAAGTAAATGAGAGACGCTGTGGTCTCTCATTTTATGGGTTTACTTTGCGTCTAGCTTAGGTAAACGCGCTTTAGTCTTTCTTTGCGCGGGTTGATGATCGCGAATAAAGGATTTGATCTTTGGATAGACCTTTTCGCGCCAACGACGTCCAGCAAAGATGCCATAGTGACCCGCGCCAGAAACTTCGTAGTGATCTTTGTGCTCTTTCGGGATGCCAGCACATAGGCCATGTGCTGAACGAGTCTGTCCGCTTCCGGAAATATCGTCCAACTCGCCTTCAACTGTGAGAAGAGCAGTGTTTTGAATATCTTGTGGCTTTACTAATTTGCCTGCAACTTCCCATGTGCCATTGGGCAGTGAGTAGTCCTGGAAGACTGTCTTGATCGTATCGAGATAGAACTTCGCATCCAAATCTAATACGGCGTTGTACTCGTCATAGAAGCGAATATGTGATTCAGCATCCTGCTCATCACCTTTAACCAGGTTCTGGAAATAATCCCAGTGAGATTGCAGATGGTTTTGTGGGTTCATGGCAATAAAGCCAGTGTGCTGCAAGAAGCCTGGGTAAACGCGACGACCCGCGCCTGGATAGGTTGGCGGTACTTTGTAGATCACATGACTCTCAAACCAATCGTGTGACTTTTGTTCTGCCAAGTTATTTACGGCAGTTGGTGATTTGCGAGCATCAATTGGGCCGCCCATCATAATCATGGAGGCGGGAGTAGCTTCACCTGCAGATGCCATTAATGAAATAGCGCCTAAGGTTGGAACGGTAGGTTGGCAAACCGAGATCACATGCAAATCTTCGGCGCCAATCGAGCGAATGAATTCTTGTATGTAATGAACATAGTCATCAAGACCAAATTCACCTTCGCTCACTGGCACATTACGTGCATCAATCCAGTCGGTAATGTAAACCTTGTGATCTTGCAAAAGGGTGCGTACTGTGTCGCGCAATAAAGTGGAGTGATGTCCAGATAGAGGTGCTACCACCAATACTGCAGGATCTTCTTTCAGTTTTTTGATGGTTTCTACATCGTCAGAGAAACGCTTGAAGCGCACCAAATTGCAAAAAGGCTTGGCTACAGTGGTTCTTTCGTGGATAGCGACTTCACTTCCATGGGCAATTACTGAGCGAATACCAAATTCTGGCTTTTTATAGTTCTTACCTAAGCGGTAAAGGAGTTCATAGCTAGCAGCTAAACGCTCTGATCCTGGAACCTTGGAGGCTGGATTAGAGGCATTAATAAAAGCCTCAGACGCAGCGCGTGCCCATGAGCTCATGGGTTGAAGTAAGGCTTTTTGGAACTCGTGTAACTGATAAAGCATGGTACCCCCTGTAAATCTAAATAGCCGCTTATTTACGCTTGTTTAAGCCAATACGCGGGCGATTGCTTTGGCAACTTTATCAATATTTTTAGTATTGAGCGCCGCCACACAAATGCGTCCAGTAGAGAGGGCATAAATGCCATCTTCTTTCTGTAAGCGATCTACTTGCTCAGCAGTTAGGCCTGAGTAAGAAAACATTCCACGCTGCTTTTCAATAAAAGCAAAATCTTGCTTCACACCAGCAGCCGCCAATTTTTCAACCAAACCATGACGCATGGCTTTAATGCGATCACGCATCTCTGCTAATTCATCTTCCCAGAGCTGACGTAACTCAGGAGAATTCAAAACCGCTGCTGCGATGGCAGCACCATGAGTTGGTGGATTGGAATAGTTGGTACGAATCACGCGCTTTAATTGTGAGAGCACGCGAGTAGATTCATCTTTACTTTGGGTCACGATAGATAATGCGCCTACACGCTCACCATAGAGCGAGAATGACTTGGAGAAAGAGCTCGATACGAAGAAGGACATGCCAGATTGCGCAAAGAGGCGCACAGCAATACCGTCTTGCTCAATCCCAGCCGCAAAGCCCTGGTAAGCCATATCCAAGAAAGGAATTAAACCTTTGTTCTTGCAAATATCAATCACTTGGCGCCATTGCGCTTCAGTAATGTCTGCGCCGGTTGGGTTATGACAGCATGCGTGCAAGAGCACAGTAGTGTTCTTTGGGAATGACTCCAAAGACTTCACCATGCCATCAAAATCAACACCACGAGTCTTGCCATCAAAGTAGGTGTACTCAACGACTTCAAAGCCAGCGGATTCAAAAATACCGCGATGGTTTTCCCAAGTCGGGTTACTAATTGCACATGGCGCATTTAAATTGAGACGCTTAATGAAGTCAGCGCCAACACGCAATGCACCGGTGCCACCCAAACATTCAGCGGTAACTACACGACCATCTTTAATGAGGGTAGAGTCAGCGCCAAACAATAAATTTTGTACTGCGCTGTTATAGGGGTTTGGGCCTTCAATAGGAATGTAGCTACGTGGTGAGTGTTTAGCCACGATTGCTTCTTCTGCTTTAATCACGGCTTTTAAGAGAGGCACCTTGCCTTCATCTGTGTAATACACACCAACACCAAGGTTAACTTTGTCAGAACGCTGATCGGCAACGTAGGCTTCTGTAAGGCCAAAAATAGGATCTTTAGGGGCTAGTTGAACTGAGGCAAACAGGGTCATTTGAGGTCGGAAGTGATGGTTTAAGGTTAGTTTTGCTGGTGATTGACGTTTAATTGAACCTAATTGACTGTTTTTGAGATCAGAATCAACTATTTCCTAATAAAAACGGCAAAATCATTGTTTGTACAAAATTCGCTGTGAAGAAAACTCACAGGTGAAATGATAGCCGAGATGCCCCCTAAGTTGCCCAAAAATGGTTCAAAACCGGAAGTAAAAGAAGTGCAGAAAACCCCTGTTGCTGACCCCTTGGGTGAGGTTGGACACGACCTCGATCCAGCCAAGTTTGTCAGCTTCCCTGACTCCCCATATCAGCTATACCAGCCTTTCCCGCCTGCAGGAGACCAGCCAGGTGCGATTGATGCCTTGGTGGAGGGGGTGGAGGATGGCCTGACCTTCCAGACCTTATTGGGCGTCACAGGCTCTGGAAAGACCTTCACGATGGCCAATGTCATCGCTAGAACAGGGCGCCCAGCCATCATTTTTGCCCCAAATAAGACTTTGGCAGCCCAGCTCTATAGCGAATTTAGGGAGTTTTTCCCTAAAAACGCGGTTGAGTACTTTGTGAGTTACTACGACTACTACCAGCCTGAGGCTTATGTGCCTCAGCGCGATCTCTTTATTGAGAAGGATTCGTCTATAAACGAACACATTGAGCAGATGCGTTTGTCGGCCACCAAGAGTTTGTTAGAGCGTCGTGACGTCATCATTGTTGCAACCGTGTCTGCGATTTACGGCATCGGTAATCCTGGCGATTACCACAGCATGGTGATGACATTGCGCCCTGGCGACAAGATGAGTCAGCGCGATATTTTGACAAGACTCATTGCGATGCAGTATGACCGTAATGAAACTGACTTTAAGCGTGGCGTATTCCGAGTACGTGGTGACACGATTGATATCTTCCCTGCCGAACATAATGAATTGGCAGTACGTGTTGAATTGTTTGATGATGTGGTGGAAAGTTTGCAATTCTTTGACCCGCTGACTGGAAAAATTCGGCAAAAGATTCCGCGCTTCACTGTTTATCCAAGCTCACACTATGTCACTCCGCGTGAAACGGTTCTCAAGGCGATTGAAACAATCAAAGAAGAATTGCGTACGCGCCTAGATGAGTTCGTAAAAGATGGTAAGTTGGTTGAAGCGCAGCGTTTAGAACAACGAACTCGGTTTGATTTAGAGATGCTCAACGAATTGGGTTTTTGTAAGGGAATCGAGAACTACTCCCGCCATCTGTCAGGCGCAGCCCCAGGCGAGGCGCCACCTACGCTAGTGGACTATTTGCCCAATGATGCATTGATGTTCTTGGATGAGAGCCATGTGTTAATTGGTCAGCTCAATGCGATGTACAACGGCGATAAATCTCGCAAACATACCTTAGTGGAATTTGGTTTCCGTTTACCTTCTGCGATGGATAACCGCCCACTCAAATTTACTGAGTTCGAAACCAAAATGCGTCAAACCATTTTTGTTTCCGCAACACCGGCTGATTATGAGAAAGAACATCAAGGTCAAGTTGTCGAGCAAGTAGCGCGACCTACTGGTTTGGTTGACCCAGAAATTGAGGTGCTACCAGCAAGCACTCAGGTTGATGATTTACTCAGTCAAATTCATGAGCGTGTCAAAGTGGGCGAGCGAGTATTAGTGACGGTGCTGACTAAACGCATGGCTGAACAACTAACAGATTACCTCTCCGATAATGGCGTGAAGGTGCGTTACGTTCACTCCGATATTGATACTGTTGAGCGCGTTGAAATTTTGCGTGACTTGCGTTTGGGTGTCTTCGATGTACTCGTGGGGATTAACTTATTACGCGAAGGTTTGGATATCCCAGAGGTTTCCTTGGTAGCTATTTTGGATGCAGATAAAGAAGGCTTCCTACGCTCTGAGCGATCTTTGATTCAGACCATTGGGCGCGCCGCTCGAAATGTTCGTGGTAAGGCGATTCTTTATGCCGATAAGGTTACTAATTCCATGAGGCTAGCGATGGGCGAGACTGAACGACGTCGGACCAAGCAAATTGCCTTTAATAAGCTGCATGGCATTGAACCTAAAGGGGTTCAAAAACGCATTAAAGACATTATTGATGGCGTTTATGACGTCAAAGAGAAGCGCCAAGAGATGCAGGTGGAGCAAGAGCGGGCTCGCTACGAGGATATGACTGAGAAAGATTTATCCAACGAAATCAAACGCTTAGAGAAGCAGATGAATGCTGAAGCCAAAAATCTAGAGTTTGAAAAGGCTGCCAGTACACGTGATCGACTTAGTAAGGTCAAAGAAATGGCATTTGGCGCCAGGTCTAGAGACTCCGTCTAAAGACCCCCTAATTCCTGGAATCTATAGGGGATTTTTGGGATAATTCCCGAGCAGTTTGCTGGGTCTTATGGTAAAGTTGAGTGGAATGGTCAGGTATTACCCACCTGGCCATGAGCTGTCCATAACAATCCATTACCAAGGTGACATATGAGACTTACAACTAAAGGTCGTTTTGCAGTAACCGCAATGATTGATTTAGCCCTGCGTGAAACGCATGGTCCTGTAACTTTGGCTGGTATTAGCCAAAGACAAAAGATTTCCCTTTCTTACCTCGAGCAGTTGTTCGGCAAATTGCGCCGTTTCAATATCGTGAAGAGCACACGTGGACCTGGCGGTGGTTACACCTTAGCGCGCCCATCCACTGAAATTAGCGTAGCCGACATCATCGTGGCGGTAGATGAGCCATTGGATGCCACCCAATGTGGCGGTAAAGGTAACTGTCACACTGAAGAAGAAGGTCATGGCCGTTGCATGACTCACGATCTTTGGAGCAATCTCAATTCCAAAATGGTTGAGTACCTCAGCTCGGTAAGCCTAAAAGATTTAGTTCAGCAGCAAGAAGGTCGTGGCATGGTTATTCAAGACATGCGCCAGAAGAAAATTAAAGTTGAAAGTACTAAAGCTGAAAAAGCAGCCCCAGCACTTGCAGCGAAAAAAGAAGTTGCTCCTAAAGCGCCTTTAGTCAATTCCGTATTTAATTTGGCGCGGCAAAGTTAAACAGCAGTAATACCTACGTAGAAATAAACCATGAACGCACCACAAGACCTTCCTCAGCAACCGGTTCCGATGTTTAGTCCTAAGCACTTTCCGGTGTATATGGACTATTCAGCAACAACACCGATTGATCCTCGTGTGGTTGACAAGATGTTGCCTTACTTGCGTGAGCAATTCGGCAATGCTGCTTCCCGTAGCCATGCTTATGGTTGGGCGGCAGAAGAGGCTGTTGAGTGGGCGCGTTCAGAGGTGGCTCAATTAGTGCATGCTGATCCAAGAGAGATCGTATTTACTAGTGGTGCTACTGAAAGTATTAACTTAGCCCTTAAGGGTGCTGCACATTTCTACAAAGAACGCGGTAATCACATCATTACCGTAAAGACTGAACATAAGGCAACTTTAGATACCTGCCGCGAATTAGAGCGCGAAGGTTTTGAGGTGACCTACTTAGATGTATTGCCAAACGGCTTGATTGATTTTGCGCAATTAGAAACAGCAATGAAGCCAGGCACAATTTTGGCTTCTGTGATGTACGTCAACAATGAGATCGGTGTAGTACAAGATATTCCAGCAATTGGTGAGTTGTGCCGCTCACGTAACGTGATCTTTCATGTGGATGCAGCTCAGGCTACCGGTAAGGTTGAAATCAATTTAGAAAAGATTAAGGTCGATTTGATGAGCTTTTCTGCTCACAAGACCTATGGTCCAAAAGGCATTGGCGCATTGTTTGTGCGTCGTAAGCCTCGTATTCGTATTGAAGCGCAGATTCATGGTGGTGGTCATGAGCGCGGTATGCGTTCTGGCACCCTGGCGGTTCATCAAATCGTTGGTATGGGTGAGGCATTCCGCATTGCCCGTATCGAGATGACCGAAGAAAATAAACGTATCCGCGGATTGCGTGATCGCTTGTTAGCCGGTTTAAAAGACATTGAAGAAGTTTATGTAAACGGCGATATGGATCACCGTGTTCCGCATAACCTCAACATCAGCTTTAACTATGTCGAGGGCGAGTCTATGTTGATGGCGCTTAAAGACTTGGCGATCTCTTCTGGCTCTGCTTGTACTTCTGCCTCGCTAGAGCCTTCTTATGTATTGCGCGCACTAGGCCGTAATGATGAGTTGGCGCATAGCTCGATTCGTTTCACTTTGGGTCGTTTTACAACTGAACAAGAAGTTGATTTCACAATTAAGTTAGTAAAAGAAAAGATTGCGAAGTTGCGTGAGCTCTCCCCATTATGGGAAATGTATAAAGACGGAATCGACTTGAGCACGATTCAGTGGGCTGCACACTAAAAAATATCTAGATAAAGAAATTAAAGAGGAAATACCATGGCATATAGCGAAAAGGTCATTGACCATTATGAAAATCCCCGCAACGTTGGCTCTTTTGAAAAGGGTGACAATAGCGTAGGTACTGGCATGGTTGGCGCACCAGCTTGTGGCGACGTCATGAAGTTGCAGATTCGCGTGAATGATCAAGGTGTAATCGAAGATGCGAAGTTCAAGACTTATGGCTGTGGTTCTGCCATTGCCTCTTCTTCATTAGTGACTGAGTGGGTTAAGGGCAAGACATTGGATCAAGCCTTAGAGATTAAGAATTCGTTGATTGCTGAAGAGTTGGCATTGCCACCAGTGAAGATTCACTGTTCCATCTTGGCTGAAGATGCGATTAAGGCTGCAGTTGCTGACTACAAAGAAAAGCATCCAGCGAAATAAGCATTAGAAATTCGAGAAAACTATGGCAATTACCTTAACTGAAAAAGCTGCAAAGCACGTCAACCGCAATCTAGAGAAGCGCGGTAAAGGGTGCGGTCTGCGTTTGGGTGTTCGCACTACTGGTTGCTCTGGCTTGGCTTATCAGTTGGAGTATGTCGATGAGCCAGCGGCCGAAGATCAGGTATTTGAGTCCAATGGCGTGAAAGTATTTGTTGATCCAAAGAGCTTAGCTTATTTGGATGGTACAGAATTGGATTTCGTACGTGAGGGTTTGAACGAGGGATTTAAGTTTCAAAATCCAAACGTAAAAGATGAGTGTGGTTGTGGCGAATCTTTCCGCGTCTGACGATTACTTCCGTTTCTTTGGTTTAAATCAGCAATTCAATATCGACTTGCCTGCGCTAGATCAGGCTTACTTGGCGATTCAGAAAGAGGTTCACCCTGATCGCCATGCTCGAGGTAGTGAGTCTGAACAACGCCTTGCAATGCAAATGGCCACATTAGCCAATACTGCATTTCAGACTCTTAAAAATCCGATTCAACGCGGCCTTTATCTGTGCCAGTTACATGGGGTGGATGCCAAACTTGAAACCAATACTGCTATGCCAGCTGCTTTCTTGATGAAGCAGATGGAATGGCGTGAGAATCTAGATGAGCAGGCCGAAGATTTGTCCGCCCTTGAAGCCATGATGGCAGAAGTTGAACAATCGAAAGCCGAGACTCTTGCTGAGATTACCCAAGCCATTGACGGCGCCAAAAACTATCAACGCGCAGCAGAACTTCTGCGTGGTTTACTCTTTATTGATAAGTTCGCGGTTGAGCTTGACGACACTATTGCTGAATTAATCTAAGCTATACAAGCTAAACTCTATTTTCTATGGCCTTATTACAAATCTCTGAACCCGGTAAATCGCTTGCGCCACACCAGCGCCGTATTGCCGTGGGTATTGATTTGGGTACCACCAATTCTTTAGTTGCAATTGTCAAAGATGCGCTCCCTAAGGTCCTTCCCGATGAACAAGGGCGCGAGCTGCTTCCTTCTGTAGTTCGCTACTTGCCTAATGGCCGCACCCAAGCTGGATTTGAGGCGCTTGAAAGCATTGTTATTGATCCAAAGAACACGATTGTTTCGGTAAAGCGTTTCATGGGCCGCGGCTTAACGGATGTTGAGCATATTGAGAGCGCTCCCTATGATTTTGTTGATCAGCCTGGCATGCTCAAACTCAGAACCGTTGCCGGCGATAAAAGCCCTATTGAAGTTTCTGCAGAAATTCTTGCGCGCTTGCGCCAGCTGGCTGAAGATTCAGTGAATGATGACATCGTTGGTGCTGTCATTACTGTGCCAGCCTATTTTGATGATGCACAGCGCCAAGCAACCAAAGATGCCGCTAAGTTAGCTGGTATTGAAGTTTTGCGTTTACTTAATGAGCCAACTGCTGCTGCGATTGCTTATGGTTTAGATAATGCTTCAGAAGGTATCTACGCAGTCTATGACCTTGGCGGCGGAACCTTTGATATCTCTATTCTGCGAATGAGTAGAGGTGTGTTTGAGGTGCTCTCTACTGGCGGAGATTCCGCTTTGGGTGGTGATGACTTTGACCACCGCTTGTATTGCTGGGTGATTGAACAGGCTAAGTTGCCACCTTTATCGATCTATGATCACCGCACTCTGCTACAAGCCTGTAAACATGCCAAAGAACAGCTTAGTCATAACCCTCTTGCCCGTGTGCATGAGACGCTTGCAGATGGCACAGTCGTCAATGTGGGCGTCAGCCAAGCCCAGTTCTTTGAGATTACTCAGAACCTGGTTGCTAAAACTTTAATGTCTTGCAAGAAAGCCTTGCGCGATGCTGGCTTAAAAGCTGAAGATGTTAAAGGTGTTGTGATGGTAGGTGGTTCAACCCGGATGCCCAATGTTCAGCGTGCTGTTGGCGAGTTATTTGGTAGCAAGCCCTTAAATAATTTAAACCCTGATCAAGTAGTTGCGCTAGGCGCAGCAATGCAAGCAGATTTATTGGCGGGTAATCAAAGTAAAGATGATGAGTGGCTCTTATTGGATGTCATTCCGCTTTCTTTAGGCATTGAGACGATGGGTGGCTTAGTTGAAAAAATCATTCCACGCAATACACCAATTCCTGTGGCTAGAGCGCAAGACTTCACCACTTTTAAAGATGGTCAGACTGCCTTAGCGATTCAGGTAGTGCAGGGTGAACGTGAGTTGGCACAAGACTGCCGCTCACTTGGTCGTTTTGAGTTACGCGGCATACCCGCAATGGCTGCAGGGGCTGCACGTATTCGAGTCACTTTCCAGGTGGATGCAGATGGATTGTTATCCGTAAGCGCTATGGAGCAAGGCTCTGGAGTTCAAGCCTCAATTGATATCAAACCTTCCTATGGTTTAACAGATGCGGAAATTACCCGCATGTTGCAAGATGGATTTGCATCTGCCAAAGAGGATTTGCTTTCTAGATCCTTGCGTGAAGAGCAGGTAAATGCACAACGCTTGTTAGATGCGGTACAAACCGCATTAGCAAGCGATCGAAATCTTCTGAGTGCCGATGAGCAAGCAGCTATTGATCAAGAGATGGCTGTGCTACAAAAGATTTTGAATGAAGAAACCGATAGTGCTGTGGTTCGCAAAGCAGTTGATCATGCTGCGAAAGCTACCGATGAGTTCGCGCAGATGCGCATGAATCATAGTATTCAAAAAGCGCTATCAGGTAAGAATGTTGCTGAGATTTAAACAATACAAAGATCAATACAAACCAAATAAAAACTATGACCCAAATCGTTGTTCTTCCCCATAGTGAATATTGCCCAGAAGGTGCAGTGGTTGAAGTCGCGCCTGGCACTTCAATTTGTGAAGCGCTACTTGAGAATGACATTCCCATCGAGCATGCTTGCGATATGGTCTGTGCTTGCACAACCTGTCATGTGATTGTGAAAGAGGGCTTTAGTAGTCTTAATCCTCCTGATGAGAACGAGGAGGATATGTTGGATCGTGCTTGGGGCCTTAACCCTCAGTCCCGTTTATCTTGCCAAGCCATCGTGGCAAGGCAGGACTTGGTGATTGAAATCCCCAAGTACTCGATTAATCACGCTAAAGAGAACCACTAAAACAGATCAATTCCTGCACTAAAACAGGGCATTTGGTTCAAATCCATGCATTTGGCTCAAAAGACCAAACTACAGATCGCTAATATGGAGTTGTTCATTCTGTAGTTTGATTTATGCAATACCTCCATAGATTTCTTTTAAGCCATCCTTCGGGGTGGCTTTTTCTTTGTGATTTATTTTTTAGCGCCAATTAAAAATTGTTGCTTAATCATTTGTGTGACATTTTGGCGAGTGTGTTTCTTGCGCTCAAGTAAGCCTACTTTTCTAAAAATCGTTTTTCCTTCAAGCTCATGAATGCTCAGTTGTCGATCAGAAGACCAAGTAATATTGGCTAGTTTTGGAACGATCGAATAGCCAAGGCCTTGTCGTACTAATTCAATAATGGCTTCCACAGAGTTGAGCTCCATACCTTCCTGAATAGAGAGCTTATTCGCTTTGATGGTTTGATCTACCAGGTGACCTGTCCAGGTATTCCGTTCAAAACGAATAAAGGGTAGGTTCGATCCAATTGGAGAGACGCTTTCTTTGTGCTTTGACTTTGATGCTGGGGTGATTAGAATCATTGGCTCCTTATAGAGCTCAGTCCACTGTACGTTCTGAGGTAGAGCATAGGGTGACTCGGTCACAATTGCAGCGTCAATACTGCCTTCTAGTACTTGATCTAGAAAATCACTTGATAGGCCAGCAATCAGTTTGACTTCTAGGCTTGGAAAGTTTTGTTTTAATTCGTTTAACGTTTTTCCGAATGCGCCCATAAGGGTAGAAACCAGCGCACCTAAAACAATCGTACCGCTAAGGTCGGATTTCAAGTGAGAGCCAAGTGCCTCATAACGCGCCACAATTTCTTGTATAGGCTCAATGAGTGATCTTCCGTGCGCATTTAATGATAAGGAGCGCTTCGTGCGATCAAATAATTCAAGCCCAATTTCTTTTTCCAGCTGTTGTAATTGCTGACCAGCTGCGGCTGCTGTGAGGCCAATTTCTCTGGCGGCAGCTGCAACACTCTTATACCTAGTGATTGCAAGGAAGTTTTTGAGGGTTCTGATGCTGGACATGATTTTGATTATAAGGAAGGGTTTTATCTGATAGAAAGTAATTTTTAATCCAGAAAATAATATTTAGCCGTCTAATAATTGATGGTAAGGTGTTAACAAGATTTTGAACCTCAGTGAAGCTATTGGAGACGAGCTATATATGAGTAGCAAGAAAGACGTATCTGTGCGACGCAACTTTTTGAAAAAAACTCTCATTGCTGGGTCGGTTGTTGGTGGAGCGGTCACCTCGAAAATTGCACTTGCTCAAAATAGCGAATCCAATTTTTTAGTTGTTGATCCTTGGACTAAGACTCAAGGATCAGGATTTATAAATCCTCCCTATGGATTGCCTTCAAAGTATGAAAAGAATGTGGTGAGAGTTCTTCCCAATCCTGTGCCCACCTTCCCAACAGGATCGAGAACACCATTGCAAAGTTTGCACGGCATCATTACTCCCAATGGCCTTGTATTTGAGCGCCATCATGCGGGTATTCCTGACATCAATCCTGATCAGCACCGCCTGGTTATTCATGGAATGGTAGATCGTCCGATGATTTTCACTATGGAAGATATTGTTCGCTTTCCATCTGAATCACGAATCTATTTCTTGGAATGTTCTGGCAATAGCGCAGCCGAATTAAAAAAAGCCACCGGAAAGACTGCTCAAGAAATACATGGCTTGCTTTCCTGTTGTGAATGGACTGGTGTTCGTCTCTCTACAATTTTGCAAGAATGCGGCGTTCAGAGTTCTGCTAAGTGGGCTTTGGCAGAGGGGGCTGATGGCGCCGCAATGACGCGTAGTATCCCCATGAGCAAAATGATGGATGATGCCCTATTGGTATATGCCCAAAATGGTGAGATGTTGCGGGCAGAGCAGGGTTACCCATTGCGACTATTTTTACCGGGTTTTGAGGGAAACATGAGCATTAAGTGGCTACGCCGAATTAAATTAGGCGATGCACCTTGGCAGACGCGCGAAGAAACTTCGGCATACACAGATCTTCTGCCCGATGGGAAAGCCGAGCAATTTACATTTGCGATGGATGTGAAGTCAGTGATCACGCAGCCATCAGGAATGATGAAGCTCAAATTAAAGGGCTTCTATGAGATTTCAGGGGTTGCATGGTCTGGCAACGGCAAAATTAGATCTGTTGAGGTTTCAACTGATGGCGGTAAATTCTGGTCTCAAGCAATTCTTCAGGAGCCTGTGATGGATAAGTCCTTAGTTCGGTTCCGTTTTCCATGGGTTTGGGATGGCGCACCAGCGGTATTGATGAGTCGTGCTGTTGATGCCAGCGGCGATGTTCAGCCCACAATGGATGCCCTATTGAAAGCAAAGGGCGCCAATATTTTTTATCACAACAATGCTATTCAGCCATGGCGTGTAGCGGCAAATGGTGAGATCACAAATGATCGATAAATTCATTTGGAATAAAGTTTTACTTAGTGCCACCTTATTTGGGCTAATCACTGCTTGCTCTTCTGGCTATCAGGTTAAGGGATCTACAGGTCTTGGTAAGCCCATTACTGAAGATCAACTTCAGGCGTGGAATATAGATGTCAATGGAGCTGGCGTGGGTTTACCAGTGGGCTCAGGTTCAGTTGCTGCGGGCGAGGTAGTATTCCAACAGCAATGCGCTTCTTGCCATGGCGCTCAAGGTCAAGGTGGTGTAGCCAATCGATTGGTGGGTGGAGGGGGTCTGAATACGGCAAGTCCAATAAAGACGGTTGGTAGTTATTGGCCGTACGCTACAACTATCTTCGATTACACCCGCCGAGCAATGCCTCATAATGCGCCCCAATCATTGAGTAACGATCAGGTTTATGCTGTCACAGCTTATATTTTGTATTTGAATCAGATCGTCCCAAAAGATTCTGTGATGAATGCGCAAACATTGCCATTAGTAAAGATGCCCAATCGGAATGGTTTTATACCTATAGAGCGTTAAGGCACCCCTCAAAATCCCCTATCTTTGAGATAAATAAATACTTTATCTCAAAGAAAAATTAATTCGATTTATTTTTTACTATCCATCAATATAATGAGGATATGTCAAATACTGATCTCAAAGTAAGGGTATGGCGCGGCTCCCAAGAGGGGGAGTTTGTAGAGTACTTGGTGCCACGTAACCCAAATCAAACGGTTTTGGATGTCGTTACCTACATTCAGAGAAAGCTCGATCCTACTTTGAGTTATCGCTTTGCTTGCCGAGTGGGTATGTGTGGTTCTTGTGCAATGACTGTAAATGGCGTTGCACGCTGGACATGTCGTACTCATGTATCTCAAATTCTTCAAGGCGATTCATTAGAAATTGCCCCCTTAAACAACTTGCCTGTCATTAAAGACCTCGCAACGGATATGCGAGAGTTTTTTAATAAATGGAAGGGTGCGGTTGGATTCTTCAAAGGTAGCCAAACTCGCCATGATGATTTTGCAAAAGTTGAGCCAGATTCTAAAGAGCGTCAATTAGCCAATGCCGGAATTGAATGTATTGGGTGTGGAGTTTGCTATGCATCTTGTGAGGTAGTTGAGTCTAGGCCCAATTATCTTGGACCTGCTGCACTCAATCGGGCTTGGACATTAACGAATGATGTGAGGGATGTTCAGCAGCTGGAACGTATGCGTGCGGTCGCTGGCGACGCTGGTTGCCATGCCTGTCATACGCAAGGCTCTTGTACCGAGCGTTGCCCCAAGGCTATTGAGCCAACGGCCAGTATTGCAGGCTTGAAGAAACTGATTGCTAAGGCTGCCGTACGCGGAAGTAAATGGGGTAAGTTATGAGTACCGGAGTATTGCAAGCTAAGCTTTGGTATGCACAAAGAATCAGCGCAATGGTGCTAGGTCTTTGCGTGGCAATTCATTTGGTGATTATTTTCTATGCCATCAGAGGTGGCTTAAGTGCGCAAGAGATATTAGGCCGCACTCAAGGCAACATATTATTTGCCATTTTTTATGAAGTATTTGTCTTGGCATGTTTTGTACATGCGCCAATTGGCGTTGCAAATATTTTGCAAGAGACTTTACCTAAAAGTGGGTTATCTAAGCCTCTAGCTTGGATCTTAGCTTTCCTGATATTGGTTCTTGGTACGACTGCAGTGATTGGTGTATTTACGGGTGGTCAGATATGAGCTCTAGACCAAAGTTAGACTACCGCGCTAAAAGCCATCTATCGTATTTCGCCTACGCATGCCATCGTTTTTCTGGCTTGCTCTTGGCTTGCTTTATTCCTTTGCACTTTCTGATGCTATCCCAATCGCTGCGAGGTGCACAGGGCTTCGAGAAATCACTGGCTTTAACTGATTTTTGGGTCTTTAAGTTCGGAGAGTGGGCTTTAGTGATCTTATTGTCAGTGCATTTAGCTGGCGGGATTCGCTTGCTCATGATTGAGTTTGGTCCATGGAGGGGATTACGTAAGAGCTGGATTCAGGCTTCCATTTTGTTCGCTATTGCTTGCGGACTTTTGTTTTTATATTTTGCTAATTGATTAGGTTGATATGCAATTACAGATGAATTTAGTTGAAGAGGCTTGTAAAGAGCTCTACATTCGAGCCCTCAAGGTTTTGCCTGATGATATTAAGGCGGGGATTGATCGCCTGGATAAGGCAGAAACAGATTCACGTGCTCAAGTTGTTTTAAAGACCATGATTACGAATATTTCAGTAGCAGAGCGCGAAGACAATCTCCTTTGCCAAGATACGGGCCTACCGATCTACAACGTCAAGATTGGCCGTAATGTGCAATTTGATGGCATGGAATTAAAGGCCGCTATTCGCAAGGGCTGTGAGCGTGCTACTAAAGAGTACCCATTGCGCTCATCGGTTATTCATCCTATTACACGTAAAAATAATCACACCTCTTGCGGCATTGATATGCCAGCCATTCATATTGATTTTTTTGATACGTCTGAGTCGGTAGAAATTGAAATGGTCCCCAAGGGAAGCGGTTCAGAAAATAACTCCTTTCTAAAAATGGCAATCCCTGCAGAGGGTATTCAGGGTGTTAAAGCATTTGTGATTGAAAGTGTAGTTTCTGCTGGTGGCAAGACCTGCCCGCCAACTATTGTGGGGGTTGGTATTGGCGGAACCTCAGATCAGTGTGTGGCAATGGCTAAACGCGCGGCAACTCGTGAGTTAGGCAGTGTATGCAGTGATGAAGAGGGCGCGAAGCTGGAGAAGGAGCTCAGCGCCGCTGTAAATCAACTGGGCATTGGGCCTCAAGGTTTAGGTGGTGACGGGACGGCTTTTGCGGTTCAAGTAGAGTTGGCTCATACGCACATTACTTTAAATCCTGTAGCAGTCAATATGCAGTGTCACTCAGCACGTAGAGCACGTGCAACCTTTACGCCCAATGGCGTGACTTACGGATTCTAGGAAGGCGGCAGATGGCACATTACAACCTTGCTACACCAGTGAGCGAAGAGGATATTCGTAAGCTACGTATTAACGATACCGTTACCTTACAAAATACCTTGTTTGGTATTCGTGATGCGACTCAGATACATATGTTTGATCATGATCGTAAGACACGATTTGATTTAAATGGTCATGCAGTGATTCATACGGCACCGAATGTTCGTAAGGTACCAGTAAGTACCCAGTTCCCTGCGGGGTATGAGCCTATTTGCATTGGTACAACTACCTCAGATCGTATGGAGCGATTCACGCGTCCATTGATGACACAAAACGGTGTGCGTATGATTGTGGGTAAAGGTGGCATGCGTGAGGGTTCTGCAGATGCATTCAAAGAGATAGGCGGCGTTTATCTGGCTATTATTGGCGGTACTGCAGCCCTTGAAACCACCTGGATCGAGCAGATTGAAGATGTCGATATGGATGATCTCAATCCAGAATCTTTATGGCGCTTCAAGATTAAAGATTTTGGCCCACTGTTAGTAGCAATGGATAGTCATGGCGGTAGCATCTATCAAGAAGTGAAAAGTGACGTTGCTAGTAAAAAAGAGGCGGTACTAAAAAGCCTTGGGATCACTTCATGAGTTCGACTCCAACAATACCAACAATCGATACTGATATCTTGATATTGGGCTCTGGAGGTGCGGGGCTTTTTGCTGCCTTACATGCCCATCAAGCAAGTCCAAATTTAAATATCACGATCGCTGTCAAAGGATTGCTAGGCAAATGTGGCTGTACGCGCATGGTGCAGGGCGGTTACAACGTCGCACTTGCAGAAGGTGATTCTGTCGAGCGCCATTTTATGGATACGATTGAAGGAGGCAAGTGGCTCTCCGATCAAGATTTGGCATGGACGCTTGTCAGTAAAGCGGTTGAGCGTATTCATGAATTGGAAAATGAATTAGGCTGCTTTTTTGATCGCAATCCTGACGGTACAGTTCATCAAAAAGCATTTGCTGGTCAAACATTTGACCGCACCGTTCACAAAGGCGACCTAACGGGCATTGAGATTATTAATCGCCTGGCCGAGCAAGTATGGTCAAGGGGTATTAATCGACTTGAAGAACATCGTGCAATTGAATTAATTCATAGCAAGGATGGTAAATCGCTTGCGGGTGTTTTGATGCTCAACATGCAGACGGGGCAATTTGTTTTGGTCCGAGCTAAGGCTGTCTTGCTCGCTACTGGTGGTGGTCCCACTATGTACAAATACCATACCCCATCTGGTGATAAGAGCTGTGATGGCTTAGCAATGGCATTACGTGCAGGACTCACCCTGCGGGATATGGAAATGGTGCAGTTTCATCCCACTGGCTTATTGGCGGGTCCTGGAACTCGTATGACCGGTACGGTGCTGGAAGAGGGTTTACGTGGAGCTGGCGGATATTTGCTCAACGGTAATAAAGAGCGCTTTATGGGTAATTATGACCCACGCAATGAGCGCGCTACCAGAGACATCGTTTCTCGCTCGATTAACTCTGAAATTCGTGCGGGGCGTGCAACTCCTAATGGTGGTGTCTATATCCAAATGAGTCATTTAGGTCCAGAGAATGTACGTAAGCAATTCAAGGGAATGGTTGAGCGTTGCGCTGACAGCGGGTTTGATTTAGCAAATGATTTAGTGGAAGTGGTGCCAACTGCGCACTACATGATGGGCGGTCTTGTATTTAAAAAGGATTGCAGTACCGAGCTTCCTGGATTGTTTGCGGCTGGCGAAGACACTGGTGGGGTACATGGCGCCAATCGTTTGGGTGGTAATGGCGTTGCCAACTCAACTGTATTTGGTGGCATTGCAGGTGACGCAATGGCCCATTGGGTTGCCACTCAGCAGTTAAGTGAATGCAATATGGATGAGGTGATGGCAAGCATTCAAGAGCATGAAGCACCATTAAAACAGTTGCCTGGCGATATTGAATCTATACGAGATGCTTTGGCGGAGTGTATGTGGGATGACGTGGGCATCTCTAGAACTCGCGAAAGTCTATTGCGTGCAAGCCAAACTTTAAAGCAGTTGGGCTCCCAATTGAAGCAAATGGGGGTAGGTGATATTCAGCGTGAATACAGTAACACTTGGCAAGATTGGATGAATTTACAAAACCTCATTCTGGTAAGTCAGGCTGTGACTCAAGCAGCGATTGCCCGCGAGAATTCGAGGGGCGCTCATTATCGTGATGATTTCCCTGAGCCGGGCTCGCTTGAGGATTCTTATTACACCGCTGTCAATTTCAATAATGAAGAGTTAAAGATTGAAAATCGTCCCGTGCAATTTACGATGATCAAGCCTGGGCAAACTATCTTAGTTGAGGCTTATCATTTTTGATCTGATTGAGCCTATCCAGTTTGCTTTGGCGATGCTGGTCATCTTTGTTGCCTATTTTATTTTTGGTATCTCAGGGTTTGGATCATCCATCATTTCCGTACCTTTGCTAGTACAGATGTATCCGTTGAAGTCGGTGGTACCGATGATGGTTATTGTTGACATCTGCGCCTCTTTATATGTCGGCAGAAAATCCTCAAAAGATGCCAATTTCAAAGAGTTAAAGTGGCTTTTTCCATTTAGCTTGATTGGCATGATCCTGGGTATTTATTTACTAGTAAAGGCGCCAAGCGAGCCTTTGCTGATTACCTTGGGTTGCTTTGCTGCGATCAATGGTGTTCGAGTCCTTTGGCAGAGAAATACAGAAATGCGCGAACCCATTAGTAAGTGGTGGGCAGCGCCATTTGGATTCTTTGGAGGAACCTTTACGGCACTTTTTGCTACGGGTGGGCCGATTTACGTCTCCTACCTCGGTTTGCGCATCAATGATCCAAAGGCATTGCGCGCCACAATGGCGTTTGCAATATTCTCTTTGACCTTTTTGCGCCTGACCTTAATGTTGGTTACTGGTTTGATCCTCAGTTGGCCAGTCATTGGTCTGGCAATTTGCTTGATGCCCGCAACCTTTTTAGGAATTTGGTTGGGTACTCATGTCCATACCAAATTAAGTAATGCCGCTATGCGAGTGGCATATGGTTCGATTCTGGTTTTTGCTGGAACAATGCTATTGATTCGGCAGCTCTAAAAAACAAGGGGCGAAATCTTCGCCCCTTGAAATTGATCTGAGTGCTGGTATTAAATTACTGAGCGCTAATATTTCTACCCTTAATGACTTTCTCCCAAACAACGGATTCAGCCTTCACTTGAGATTCAAAATCTTTTTGATTGTTGACTACTGCTGTCAGACCATTTAAATCTAAGCTTGCACGTAATGCCTCAGAATTGACTGCTTTAACAGTGGCGGCATAGATCTTGTCAGTAATTGCCTTAGGCGTGTTGGCTGGTGCCACCAAACCAAACCAACCAGTAGATTCAAATCCGGGGATTCCTGACTCAGCAACAGTCGGAACATCTGGCAATTGTTTGGAGCGCTTAAGGCTTGTAACTGCTAATGGTTTGATTTGCCCAGCCTTAGCAAAACCAGTAGCTGCGGTGAGGTTACCCACCATAAAGTCAATTTGTCCAGCTACCAAGTCGTTAAGTGCTGCAGATTCCCCTTTATAGGGTACGTGTGTTGCTGGTATGCCGGCGGTATAGGTAAAGTTTTCTTCAGCCATATGAACCTGGCTGCCAATACCGGCAGAGCCAAAATTCAGATCTTTGGTTTTGGCGTAAGCGATAAATTCAGCTACATTTTTAACCGGTATCTTGTTGCTTACTGATAAAAGCATTGGGCCGCTAGCTACATTAGTAATGTAAACAAAATCCTTGGCATAGTTAACGGGTAATTTTTTATATAAATTAGGATTTACTGTGAGCATGCTGCCAGAGGCAAGCATGATGGTGTAGCCGTCAGCAGCGGACTGTGCAACATACTCTGCTGCAATATTGCCACCAGCGCCAGGCTTATTTTCTACAATCACGTTTTGACCTAGGTCTTTAGATAATTGTTGGGCTAATAATCTCCCCAATATATCTGTGGTTCCGCCAGCAGCAAAGGGGATAACCAGCTTGATGGGTTTGGTAGGCCAATTTTGCGCCATCGCTACTGATGAAGCTAGTAACAATGAGCCTGCAATTAATAGAATACTTTTGCCTAGCTTGCCGATATGTTGCTTAAACATACTTACTATCTCCGATGGTAATTTGATCTAAATATCTTATCTGCATTTGCAGCAAAAAATTCATTCAGTCTCTATTTGTTAGTTATAAGCTTATGTGTTGCTAGTGTCTCCTCCAGCCATCGGTTGGTGCGATTTCGTTTGAAATTGCGCTAACCAATAATTGGGGTATTGCAAGATATCTAAATCATCTATATGATCTAGATATGTCATCCATTTTGATCTCTGAGTTCATCACAAGTCAAGCCCTAGAAACCCTGCGTTCTAAGCATGCGGTGGTTTATGAGCCTGAGCTATATAAAGATCGACCAGCACTAATTGCTGCGTTGCAAAAAATTGATGCGCTCATTGTGCGTAATCTCACTCAGGTGAATGAAGAGATATTGCTTGGTGCTCCAAATTTAAGAGTGGTTGGTAGGCTTGGAGTTGGCCTAGAGAATATTGAATTGCCTGCATGCGCAAAACGCAATATCAAAGTTATTCCAGCAACCGGTGCAAATGCAGAGTCTGTTGCTGAGTATGTTGTTGGCGCTGCAGTTGCATTAACTAGGGGATTCATTCCCGCAACGATTTCAACCTTGAAGGGCGAATGGCCTCGCCCCCGTTTTTCTTCATACCATGAGTTTTTGGGTAAATCCCTTGGCATTGTTGGTTTTGGAAGTATCGGAAGAGTGGTGGCTAAAAAGGGAAATGCTTTTGGTTTGCAATGCATTGCATATGATCCAATGCTATCTGGTGGTTCTGTGGAGCTGGATGGTTTTTCAGTGCCTTTGCTACCTTTAAATGAACTGCTCGCACAAAGTGATGCTGTCACTTTGCACCTTCCTTTCTTGCCTGAGACAAAAAATCTATTTAATGCTTCCACTCTCGATCAAATGAAGCATGGCGCTTGCCTTGTGAATACTGCTCGTGGCGGTATTGTTGATGAGAGAGCGTTGGCAGAGCGTTTGCGCTCTGGTCGTTTAGGTGGTGCCGCTATGGATGTATTCGAAAGTGAGCCAGCAAAGGACTTAAGTCATTTTGTTGGCATCGAAAATCTTATTTTGACTCCGCATGTAGCGGGTGTAACGCATGAAAGTAATGAGCGCGTCAGTCAAATGATTGCCGATGAAGTCAATCTATTTTTGGGGGTCTAGGGTGAATCTGTCTTATCAAGAAATGCTTGAGTTGGCTTCATCTGGATTAAGGGCGGCCGGCATTGGAGAAAAAGCAGCATATGAGACTGCGCAATTTTTGGCATTGGCTGAGCTTGATGGACTAGCTTCTCATGGATTAGCCCGCGTATCTCAATATGCTGGACATGCCAAAAATGGTCGTATTGAGTTATCACCAAAAATTAAGGCGCGTCCATTCAAGACCTCAGCCGCATTGGTTGATGCCTGTGATGGGCTTGCATTTCCTGCGCTGCGTTTTGCAACTGATCTATCTGTTAATTTAGCGTCCAAAACTGGAGTTGGTCTAGTTGCCGTTACCAATAGTCATCACTTTGGTGTTGCGGGGCATTTTGCTGAAGCTGCAGCTCGTGCTGGCTACATCTCTTTATTGTTTGGTAATACACCGGCAGCTATGCCGATGGTGGGCGGCAGTAAAGCATTGTTTGGTACCAATCCTTTAGCTGCTGCATTTCCAGTTGCTAATCAAGATCCACTCGTGATTGATATGTCTCTTTCTGCGGTAGCCCGTGGCAAGTTATTGGTAGCAGCTAAAAAGGGTGAGTCTATCCCTGAGGGTTGGGCATTGACTGCTGATGGTAAGCCAACTACCGATCCTAACGAAGGACTCAAGGGATTAATGGTGCCTCTTGGCGGGGATAAGGGTGCCTTACTTGCCCTCATTATTGAGTTGTTAGTTGTAGGTTTGTCTGGAAGCCGTTTTTCATATGAGGCAGATTCTTTTTTTGATGCCAAAGGTAACCGCCCTCGCATCGGACAGCTCTTATTAACAATTGATCCGGGTTTAGCGGGTGGTCAAGTATTTGCAAGCAAGATGCAGGAGTTTTTGAAGACTTTAGCATCCGATGCGGGAACTCGAGTTCCAGGGCAAAGACGTTTTAAACAGCGTGCATCAGGCTTTAAAGATGGCATCAATGTTTCTGATGTAGTTGTAGAAGAAATTCGGGCTGGCATTCGTCAGTCATGGAAATAGCAGTCATTTAATGGGATTAAAGAGGAGAAGATCATGATCCATTTTGTCGTGCATGAGCCAGGAGATGGCGTAGGTGTTGTGGTGGTTGAAGGCGTGAAAGCTGGAGACGACTTGATTGGTTGGGTAATGGATGGTGATTTAACACTCAATATGAAGTCTGAGAGTGATATTCCAATCGGTCACAAAATTTCTTTGAATGACTTCAAGCCAGGCGATACGGTGATGAAGTATGGCGTTGATATTGGAAAAGTAGTTGCCCCGATTAAAAAGGGTGAGCATCTGCATGTTCAAAACGTTAAAACTAAGCGCTGGTAATCCAGGCCCTTATTCACCTATTCATTGAGAAAGAAAAAAATGATTAATTTGAAAGACGCGACCTTTATGGGTTACCGCCGTGAAAACGGCCGCATGGGCATTCGTAACCATGTATTAATTTTGCCTTTGGATGACTTGTCTAATGCAGCTTGCGAAGCGGTTGCAAACAACATTAAGGGAACTCAGGCTATTCCTCACTCCTATGGCCGTTTGCAGTTTGGCGCTGACTTGGATCTACACTTCCGTACTTTGATCGGAACTGGTGCTAATCCAAACGTTGCTGCTGTAGTGGTGATTGGTATTGAGCCACAGTGGACCAAAATCGTGGTTGATGGCATCAAAGCTTCTGGCAAGCCAGTAGAAGGTTTCTGGATTGAGGGCAATGGGGATACTGCAACGATTGCTGCGGCAAGTAAGGCTGCTTACAAAATGATGAAGCATGCATCCAAGCAACAACGCGTTAAAGCACCATTGTCCGAGCTATGGGTATCTACAAAGTGTGGTGAGTCTGATACCACTTCAGGTTGCGGCGCAAATCCTACAGTTGGCGATGCATTTGACAAGCTCTACGGCATTGGCTCAACCTTGGTATTTGGTGAGACTACTGAGTTAACCGGTGGCGAGCATTTGGTAGAGGCACGTTGCCGCACTCCAGAAGTGAAGAAAAAGTTCCGCGAAATGTTTGATCGCTATCAAGATGTGATCGAGCGTCATAAAACTAGCGACTTATCTGACTCACAGCCAACTAAGGGCAATATCGCCGGTGGTTTAACTACGATTGAAGAAAAAGCCTTAGGAAATATTCAGAAAATCGGTAAGAAATGTATCGTTGATAGTGTCTTAGATAAGGGTGAGGAGCCAAAGATCTCTGGCTTGCACTTTATGGATTCCTCATCAGCTGCTGCTGAGATGGTGACTTTGTGTGCTGCTGCTGGATTTGCCGCTCACTTCTTCCCAACAGGCCAAGGCAACGTCATCGGTAACGCAATTCTTCCGGTCATTAAGATTTGTGCCAATCCAAAAACAGTTCGTACGATGGGTGAGCACATTGACGTTGATGTGTCAGGCCTTTTGCGTCGTGAAGAGAATATGGATCAGGCAGGTGATAAGTTATTGGAGTGCCTATTGCGCACTGCTGATGGCGAATTGACTGCCTCTGAGATTCTCGGTCACCGTGAATTTGTATTGACGCGTTTATACGAATCAGCGTAAGTCTTACAGCATGAAATCCCTGACCGCTTATCAAGAAGTAAAGCAGAAGATCACCGAAGATCTGGTCAGGGGTCGTTATCCCATGGGGCAGGCATTGCCTGCCGAAAAGGATTTATCAAAAGAGTTAGATGTATCTATAGGAACCCTGCGCAAAGCGGTAGATGAGTTGGTTGCTGAAGGCATTGTGGTTCGTCGCCAAGGCAGGGGTACCTATGTTGCTGAGCATGACCTCAAGCGTTTGCTCTATTACTTTTTCCACGTTGTCAAACATGATGCCGACAAAAAAATTAACCCAAGGGTTGAGCTGGTTTCGTTGACCAGTGCCGTTGCAAACAAGGAAGAGGCTAGTAAGCTCGAGATTAAAGAAGGTGCCGCAGTATGGCGCCTCGTCAACTGCCTTTATCTAGACGATAAATGCGTCATGATTGATCAGATTACGCTTGATAAAAGGCGTTTTCAAAAACTGAACCGAGCTGATTACATTAATCGCGAGGGCAGCATTTACCAGTTGTACCAAATGAAATATGGCCAGACTGTTGTTCGTAGTAGTGAGCGCTTAAGAGCAGGGCTTGCAAGCAAGCAGCATGCTGAGTGGCTTGGTATTAAGCCCAATGCTCCTGTATTGTTTATACGAAGAGTAGCTCTTGGTATCCAGGATGATCCTATTGAGTGGCGTGTATCCACATTAAATACAGATCAACATGAGTATTTTAGTGAATTGATTGCTTAAGTTTTCGACATCAAAGTAATGCAATTTATCAAAAATATTCCGGGAATACTGTTTTCAACAGTAGTTGCCTTGGTGGCTATCGAGATGTCTGGTAGATACCCAGCTTTGGGCAAAAGCGGTTTAAGTATTTTGACCCTAGCTATTTTGATTGGCATTGCAATAGGCAATATGCCAATTTATAAATTTTTGATTTCTTATTGTGGTGCTGGAATTAATTTCTCCAAGCAAAAAGTCTTGCGCCTCGGAATTATTTTGTATGGTTTCCGATTAACTTTTCAAGATATTGGCGAGGTAGGCTTTAGTGGAATTGTGATTGACGCCTTTATGTTGACATCAACTTTCGTTTTGGCGGTATATCTAGGTATGAAGTATTTCAAATTAGATCGAGATACTTCAGTCTTAATTGGCGCGGGAAGTTCCATCTGTGGTGCTGCTGCAATTCTTGCCACTGAGCCTATCTTAAAGGCCTCAAATGAGCGAGTTGCTGTAGCGATTTCGACGATCGTGATATTTGGTACGCTATCTATTTTTATTTACCCAGTGATTTACTCATATTGTTTATTCAATTACGCAGAATATTGCGGCCCAGAGAAATTTGGAATTTATATTGGCTCAACTATCCATGAGGTAGCACAGGTGGTGGCGACGGCTGATGCGATTGGCGAGGATGTTACCAATACTGCAGTCATTGCAAAAATGGTTCGTGTCATGATGTTGGCACCGTTTTTAATTGCGGTATCTGCCCTAGTTTCTTTTTGGGAAAAATCGAAGAATGTGCCAGGATCTGGTGATATTGAGGCTAATGCCAAGAAAAATTCCTTTGGACAATTTTTCCCCGTATTTGCTATCTTCTTTTTAATTGCGATTGGCATTAATTCAACAGGCTATATCAGCTCATCGATGCGTACCAATTTAATTTATTTAGATAACTTCCTGTTAGCTTTAGCTATGGGTGCGCTTGGTCTCACCACGCATCTTTCGGCAGTAGCGAAGGCAGGAATTAAACCCTTGCAGTTAGCTGCAGTTTTATTTGTGTGGCTAGTGATTGGTGGCGCAGTGATCAATACTGCGGCAGGCAGATTTCTATAAACCGGTTGGTTTATTGTGAAACTGCCTCACGAATCATCCCGGCAGCAACCGTATGATTAGTTGCCTCATCAATCAAGATGAAAGCGCCAGTGCGTTGAGACTGATCAAACAAGTCGGCAACGATTGGTTTTTGCAGAATGAAATCCACACGGCCAATTTCATTAGTCGAGAGTGCATGAATATCACTTGCATTCGAAAGCGTTTGAACATCTAGAACTTGTTGAATATTCTTCACTTTTGCGCCAACAGTATTGGTAGTGTGACGTAAAGCATATTTACGGCTTAACGAGAGAGGTTCGCTATCTAACCAGCACAAATCAGCTGAAAGTTGCTTACTCAATACTGGTGGTTTGCTGTCATCAGCGCTAATGAATAGAGAGCCACGGGAGATATCAATATCTTCTGCTAGTTGAATCGCAACGGCTTGTCCAGTTTCGGCTGAATCTACAGCGTTGCTTCCATTGGTTTGCTTGCTGCTTGAGCGATTACCCAAATAGATCTCGGCAACGGTCGCTTCGGAGCCACCTGGTAACACCTTGATTTTCTGGCCTTTGTGAATACTGCCCGATTCAATTTCACCCAGGTAACCACGGAAGTCATCAGAAGCGCTGCCATCTTGACGGGCCACATATTGCACCGGGAAACGTAAGGCGAGTTTTTCAGATTCAGGGCTGGTGTCCAAACTTTCTAACCATGCAAGCAAAGTAGGTCCTTTATACCAAGGTGTATACTTACTGGCAGTAACCACATTAGCGCCCAATAGAGCAGAAATCGGAATCAAAGTAGGCTTTGGCAAACCAATTTTCTGAGCGAGATCTTCAATAGAAGTTTTAATGGTGTTGTAGATCTTCTCATCAAATTCAAATAAATCCATCTTATTAATAGCAAACACCACATGACGCAATCCCAATAAATGCACAATGGCCGCATGACGTTTGGTTTGTGCCAATAAAGTCGCTGGTGTAGTGCTTAGATCAACACGAGTTGCATCAACCAAAATCACAGCTACATCAGATTGTGATGCGCCAGTAACCAGGTTGCGAGTATATTGCTCATGACCAGGAGCATCAGCCACAATGAACTTGCGCTTCGGTGTTGAGAAATACCGATACGCCACATCAATCGTGATGCCTTGCTCACGTTCGGCCTCAAGGCCATCGGTCAAGAGGGCTAAGTCAACTCCAGCGTCAGATGAGGTGACACGAGCATGCTTAGTTTTTGAAAGAGACTCTAGTTGGTCTACCAAAATAGACTTAGTGTCATATAGTAGGCGACCAATAAGTGTGCTCTTACCATCATCGACGCTACCAGCGGTAATGAAGCGCACAACGTTTTGATTTTGATTGGTAGTCATTAGAAGTAACCTTCTTTCTTACGGCGCTCCATTGAGGCCTCATTGGTTTGATCATCCATGCGAGTTGCACCTCGTTCGGTGATTTCAGTAATTGCTGTCTCGGCAATGATCTCTAGTGGGTTGGCGGCAGTACTCAAAACTGGGCAGGTGCAGCTGATGTCGCCAACGGTACGGAAGCGGACGCTGAGAATTTCACTAATGTCACCAGGTGCCTTTGGTGTCACATCGGTCACAGGTACCAAAAGATTGTTCTTCTTTACTACTTCACGTTGATGGGTGTAGTAGATACTCGGTAAAGCGAGGTTTTCACGGGCGATGTATTGCCAGATATCGAGCTCAGTCCAATTAGAGATTGGGAACACGCGCATGTTTTCGCCTTTGGCGATGCGGGCGTTATAGAGATTCCAGAGCTCGGGGCGCTGTGCCTTAGGATCCCATTGGCCAAATTCATCGCGGAAAGAGAAGATGCGCTCTTTAGCGCGAGCCTTTTCTTCATCACGGCGTGCGCCACCCATGAGGGCATCAAATTCGTACTCAGCGATGGTTTCAAGCAGGGTTACAGCTTGTGCAGCATTGCGTGAATCGGTTTCTTTGCGAAGGCGCACAGTCCCTTTTTTGATGGAGTCCTCAACGTGACCAACGATGAGTTTCACACCAGTATTTTTGACAACATCATCACGATACTGAATCACTTCAGGATAGTTATGTCCTGTATCGATATGCAAAATGGGGAATGGTAGCTTTACAGGGCGATCACCAAATTGGAAGGCTTTACGAGCTAAATGAAACATCACAATCGAATCCTTACCACCCGAGAAGAGCATTGCTGGATTTGAGCATTGCGCAACCACTTCTCGAATGATGTAAATCGATTCGGCTTCTAGCCAATCTAAGTGATCATCAAGTAATTTTTGTTCTGACATGCTGTAAGTTATTTCTACTAAGTTTTAATGAATAAGTTATTTATTAACGTGCAAGCCGCACTCTTTGCTATCGCTTTGTAGCCACCACCAGCGGCCAGCCCGAATATCCTCGCCCTTCTTTACCTGGCGGGTGCAGGGCTCACAGCCAATGCTAGGGTAGCCTTTGAGATGTAGCGGGTGGATTGGGACGTTCTCTTGTTTAATGTAAGCCCAGACATCGGCTTCACTCCAATCAAACAAAGGATTGAACTTGGCAATACCTCTTACATCATCTAGTTCTTCTAAATTGAGTTCTGTGCGAGTAGTAGATTGCTCACGACGTTGACCGGTTATCCAGGCATCGGCACCAAGCAATGCTGCATTCAGTGGTTTGATTTTGCGTGCACCACAGCATGCTTTTTTGGGTTCTTCACCCTCATAAAAACCATTCATGCCATATTGATCGATAAAAGCCTGTACATCACTTTCTTGTGGATACACTTTTTCAATAGCTAGGCCGTAATGATCTTCAGTCGTTTTGACCATATCAACGGTTTCTTGATGCAGACGACCAGTAGCTAAAGTAAATAACTTAATCTTTGCATTGGCTTTGCTAATCGCATCTGTTACCACCATATCTTCTGCAGCCAAGCTCGTTGCAAAACGAACATCAGAAAAGCGCTGAGAAATATCGCTTAAGCGCTGCTTTAAAGTGGCAGACTTTTGTGCAAGTTCCGCTGGCGATAAGACGCTTGGTGGAATGGACCAAAAGGTGGGTTTTTCGAGAGAATTTTGTAGGTTTTGCTGGGTCATTTACTTGCTCCGAGAGGGAAGCAAATAGGCGCTTCCAACTCTGACACAGCAGTTTATTGGCTATTCTTATTACTTACAAATATATATAAGTCATCTTTTTATACTCAAAAGTAATGGAAAAAGAGGGTTTTGAAGCCCCATAACCGCTTTTTAGTCTAAGTCGATGTCAGATTCGGGTTTGAGGGCTGCCTTGACCTTGGCTTCATCGAGCTTGGGTGAGCATAACTCTATGAATTCATAGGCAAAACCTCGCAAGAAGTAGCCTTTTCTCAGGGCAATACGGGTGGTGTTGTCTTCAAAGAGATTGCCCACATCCAAGAGGCTGAGCTTGGTATCACGATCCGATTGATAAGCCATGGAAGCGATGATGCCAATTCCAAGGCCTAACTCTACGTAGGTTTTGATCACGTCAGCATCGAGTGCAGACATCACGATGTCTGGAGTAATGCCAGCTTTAGAAAAAGTTTCATCAACCGATTTTCTACCAGTAAATCCTTCGTGATAGGTCACGATGGGATATTCTGCAATTTCTTCTAAAGATAAATTCTTTTTACCTTCGAGTGGATGGCCTTTTGGAACGACTACTGTGTGATGCCAAGAGTAATAAGGGAAGGTGACCAATTCTGGAATGCCTTCTAAAGCTTCAGTAGCAATGCCGATGTCCGCGCGACCCTCAAGCAATAACTCAACAATTTCTTGTGGACTGCCTTGATGAAGTGCAAGGTGTACATTCGGAAATTTTTTCTTAAACTGACTAACTACATTTGGCAATGCATAACGCGCTTGCGTGTGGGTTGTAGCGATTGTCAGCTGCCCTTTATCGGCCTGGCTAAACTGCGCTCCCAACTGCTTAATATTTTTGGTATCGAGCAAGATGCGTTCAACGATCGTTAGTAGCTCTTTGCCAGGCTCTGTAAGGCCTAGGAGGCGCTTGCCTTTGCGAACAAAAAGCTCTACTCCCAATTCATCCTCTAAATCCAGAATATGTTTGCTAACGCCAGACTGTGAGGTAGCCAGAGCGTTACCAACCTCAGTCAGGTTGAAATTACGACGGACAGTTTCGCGAATGATACGCAGTTGTTGAAAGTTCATGGCGACCTATTGTCTTAATTCTTGGATAGTTTTTCGAAAACGCGTAATTGTGATGGAACAATTCTAACTTGCTGACCTTCAACCAGACCACGTTTTACTACTTCGATCTTAGGAAGCTCTACTTCATAGAATTGCTGAGCATATTCGCCACCGCTTGATGCTGCGGAGAGTTCAATACGAGAATTCAATCCAAAAGAGAGAATGCGATCTATTTTGGCTGGTACCCCATCACTTCGACTATTGTCGGCAACAATATCGAGTTCATGTGGGCGTGCAAACGCCATCACCGATGCGCCTTGAGAAATACTGCTGGAGTAGTTGTGCTCGAGCTTGTCATTTCCTACTTGAATGCCTTCGCCCTCCACACGACCATGAAATAAATTCACATTGCCCAAGAACCCATATACAAAAGGAGTGGCAGGATGTTCATAGACTTCATCTGGACTGCCGATTTGCTCGACATTGCCTTGGTTCATGAGCACTACACGATCAGCTACTTCGAGCGCTTCCTCCTGATCGTGGGTTACGAAAATTGAGGTGATATGGAGTTCATCATGTAATTGACGTAACCAGCGACGCAACTCTTTACGCACTTTGGCATCTAGTGCACCAAAGGGTTCATCTAATAGTAATACTTTAGGTTGCACGGCCAAAGCTCGAGCCAAAGCAATGCGTTGACGTTGACCGCCAGATAGTTGTGCGGGGAAGCGATCATGTAGCCAATCTAGTTGAACGAGCTTTAATAGCTCATGAACTTTGTGCGCGATCTCATCTTTGCTTGGGCGCTCTTTACGATTCTTCACTTGCAAGCCAAAAGCAACGTTATCAAAAACAGTCATATGCTTAAACAGGGCATAGTGTTGAAATACAAATCCCACTTGACGATCGCGCACGGGGGTGGCTGAAGTATCGGCACCATCTAAAATAATATTGCCACTATCGGGGGTCTCAAGACCGGCAATGATGCGCAAAAGCGTAGTCTTTCCACAGCCAGATGGGCCTAAAAGGGCAACTAGCTCGCCCGATGGAAATTCGAGAGAAACATTATTTAAGGCAACAAAGTCACCAAATTTTTTATTAACGTTTTGAACAACAATACTCATAATGGACCTTCGATTGCGGGTGCTGCGTTTGTTTCGGATTCAAGGCGCCATTCCACATAGGTTTTGGCAGCCAGAGTTAATAGTGCTAAGAGAGCCAGTAGGGATGCCACTGCAAATGCAGCAACATAGTTGTATTCGTTGTAGAGAATTTCTACTTGCAGTGGAATGGTATTTGTATAGCCGCGAATGTGACCAGAGACAACTGAAACAGCTCCAAATTCTCCCATTGCACGAGCATTACAAAGAATGACTCCGTATAGCAAGCCCCATTTGATGTTGGGGAGGGTGACATACCAAAAGGTTTGCCAACCATTAGCACCTAAAACGGTTGCAGCCTCTTCCTCTTCGCGACCCTGTGCCTCCATTAATGGGATTAGTTCACGTGCGACAAATGGAAAGGTGACAAAAATAGTAGCCAAAATAATTCCAGGCACGGCAAAAATGATCTTGATGTCATGGTCGGAAAGCCAGCTGCCGAACCAACCTTGGGCACCAAATACCAGTACGAAAATTAAGCCTGCGATGACGGGAGAAACGGAAAAGGGGATGTCAATTAGTGTGATCAGAAGGTGTTTTCCCCTGAAATCAAACTTAGCGATAGCCCATGAAGCTGCAACTCCGAAGATAAGATTCAAAGGAACTGCAATACCTGCTGCGAGCAAGGTTAATTTAATGGCTGACCAAGTATCAGGCTCCGTTAAGGCATTGAAGTAATAGACCCAGCCTTTATGTAGCGCTTCTGCAAACACTGAAAAAAGTGGGAGCAGCAGAAAGATACCAAAGAAGCTTAAGGACAGAAATAAAACAATCGTTTTTACGATTGCAGAGTCTCGTGTTGCGCTACTACGTTCAAAACGCGTCGTACTCATTAGCGAGTCCTCCCCGTTCTTTTCGCAGTCCAGGCTTGCAAGCCATTAATTGCAAGAAGCAAAATCATTGAGATAACGAGCATCACAGAGGCGATCGCCGTTGCGCCAGCGTAGTCGTACTGTTCCAGCTTGGTAATGATCATCAGTGGAGTGATTTCCGAGACCATTGGAATATTGCCAGCAATAAAGATGACAGAGCCGTACTCACCAACAGCACGTGCGAAAGCAAGTGCAAATCCAGTAAGTAAGGCAGGCAAAAGAATGGGTAACACCACCCGTCTAAAGGTTTGCCAACGACTAGCGCCAAGGCTTGCAGAGGCCTCTTCTAACTCTATTTCAATTTCTTCGAGAATGGGCTGTACTGTTCTGACAACAAAGGGAAGTCCAATAAATATCAGGGCAACAAGAACGCCCCATGGGGTAAAAGCAATCTTGATTCCAAGTGGTTCAAGGTATTGACCGATCCAACCATTTTTTGAGTAGAGAGCAGCTAATGCAATACCAGTTACGGCGGTGGGTAATGCGAATGGAAGATCTACTAGAGCATCAACTAAATTTTTACCAATAAAGGTGTAGCGCACAAGAGACCATGCTAGTAAAAGACCAAAGATTGAGTTGATGAATCCGGCTAATAGGGCCATACCAAAGCTAAGTCGATACGATGCCATTACCCTAGGAGAAGTAACTTCAGTAATGAACTCGCTAAAAGTGAGGCTAGTGGTCTTAAAAATGACTGCAGAGAGTGGAATTAAGACGATGATCGACAAATAGGTAATGGTGTAACCAAGCGATAAACCAAAACCAGGGAAGATGCTATTTTTCTTTGCTGAAGACATCCCATCAGTCTAGGGTTTTGCTCCATTAAAGGGAAACAAGAAAAGATCATTAACTTATATGCAAAATGCATATAAGAGGCATGTATCAAGAAAAACAGCCCAGAGAGTGTCGTCTGGGCTGTTTAGGGTTAATTCATATAACTACTAGCGGTGATCATTTAACAATGATTTCATCAAATATACCTCCATCATTGAAGTGGGTCTTTTGAGCTTTCTGCCAGCCACCGAATACTTGATCAATCGTGACAAGCTTCACTTTAGCGAATTGATTTGCGTACTTAGCAGCTACCTTAGGGTCACGTGGGCGATAGTAGTTTTGGGCGGCAATCTCTTGACCCTCTGGGGTGTATAGACCTTGTAGGTAAGCTGTTGCCACCTTACGAGTGCCTTTCTTATCAACTACTTTATCTACTACTGCTACAGGTGGTTCAGCAAGAATGGAAATTGATGGGGTGACGATGTCAAATTTTTCTGGACCTAACTCTTTAACTGCCAAGTAAGCTTCGTTTTCCCAGGCAATCAAAACATCACCAATACCGCGTTCAGTAAAGGTTGTAGTTGCACCACGTGCACCTGAATCTAGAACTTTCACATTGGCATAGAGTTTTTTAACAAAAGCTTTTGCTGAAGCATCATTGCCGCCAGGTTGTTTAAGTGCATATGCCCATGCTGCTAAGTAGTTCCAGCGAGCGCCACCTGAAGTTTTCGGATTTGGTGTAATCACCTCGATACCAGGTTTTGTTAGATCATTCCAATCTTTGATGCCCTTTGGGTTGCCTTTACGTACCAAGAAAACAATCGTTGAGGTGTACGGGGAAGAATTGTCTTTGAATTTCTTCTGCCAGTCTTTGGCTACTAGACCTTTCTCCGCCAGGATATCGATGTCATAAGCTAGGGCGAGGGTTACAACATCCGCATCTAATCCATCCAAAACAGCACGTGCTTGTTTCCCAGAGCCGCCATGAGATTGTTTAATTGAGATATCTTGCCCGGCCGATTTCTTCCAGTCAGCCGTGAAGACTTTGTCGTAGTCCTGATAGAGCTCACGAGTAGGATCGTAAGACACATTCAAAATACTTTGTTGAGCAAAGCTTATAGAGATTAGGCCTATACCCAAGAAGAGTGCGGCTGCAAATTTTGATAAACCAATACGTTTCATTGCAATTCCTTTCAGTAGATGGAAAGAATTTAGAGAAAAACCCTTAAGCAGGGAAGCAAGAAAAAGTGGATTGGTTATCGTTAAATGGAATTAAAGCCGAATTATCTTTAAAAACAGAGGCTTGGGATGATTTATAAGTATGGGCATAGCCTTTGAAATGATAAAAAAGCTTGAGACCATCGGGCCAAGGCCCAAACCCAGAGGCAGTATTAATATGCCCAGCCTCTTTCAATGTAAAAGTGCGGCTACCCCAGCACTCACCCCATAGCCTAGCCTTCGATGCTTGCATCCATGGATCGTTATCACTTGCAATGAGAAGACTTGGTACGGGTAGGGCATGTGCTGGAATTTGTGCGCGAATACTTTCTGATGCGCCAATTCCATGCCAACGCTTAACTCCATTTTGATCAAATCGCTCTGGATCGGCTGGTGCAACAAGCATTAAACCGGCAACTTTCTCTGGATTTTCAATTGCAGCCAGTATGGATGCCAGGCAGCCAAAGCTATGTGCAATAAGCCATGCAGGGGATGTCAGATCAGTTAGGGTGCGACCAATATTAGTTGCCCAGTTGGAGAGGGCGGGCTGTTCCCAGTTCTGGTGAATTCGCTTTGACCCAGGAATTTGGCTCTCCATCCAGCTTTGCCAATGAGCATCCTCGCTACCGCGATATCCTGGAATGATGAGGGTATTTGTATTAGTCATAGTGAATTAGGTCCTCACTGTAATGAGATTGTTCAAAACTTGGAATCAAGAAATTCTGATATCGATATTTAGGAATGCTTATACATAATTCTTAGTTCTGTTATTTCACTTTTAGTCATAAATTTCATTTGTTTATTCATTGCACAAATGTTTTATGTCTAGTCATCATCAGGTTCCTGCCTCATTTCAACTTTCGCGAGTTGTCGCAGATCTTCGCCATTCTCGCGAAGAGACTCATAAGATTCGACACTTAGGAAGGGTGCGTGAACTGCCTTCAAGGGAGGCGCTTGAAGAAGTTTTAAAAGGACTGTTCGCTGCTTTATTTCCTACGCATTACGGCCGGTCTGACTTAACAGATGAGTCTATTGATTTTTTTGTTGGGAGCGTCTTAAGCGTCGCCCTAAATACGCTATCAGAGCAAATTCGTCGGGGTTTGTATTTTTCGTCAAATAGCAATCTAGAGGCAGAGGCCACATTTGATGCTTTAGCGGAAAAACTAACAACGCAATTTGCATCTGAGCTTCCTGCAATACGAGCATTAATAGTGAGTGATATCCGTGCTGCGATGAGTGGGGACCCTGCAGCAACGAGTATTTCTGAAATTCTCTTGTGCTACCCAGGTGTAAGCGCGGCGATTCATTATCGAATTGCCCATGCGCTTTATGAGTTAGGCGCTCCATTGCTGGCAAGGTTTATCTCAGAGATTGCCCACTCCAAAACTGGTGTAGATATACATCCAGGGGCAAAGATTGGTGAAGGCTTCTTTATTGATCATGGGACCGGCGTGGTGATTGGGCAAACTGCCATATTAGGCAAAAACGTACGCCTATATCAAGCGGTAACTTTGGGCGCTAAGCGGTTTCCAGAGGATGACGAAGGCAATCTCATTAAAGGCGCAGAACGTCATCCCATTCTTGAGGATGATGTCGTCATTTATGCCGGCGCTACGGTATTAGGGCGTATCACGATTGGTGCTAGATCAACTATAGGTGGAAATGTGTGGTTAACGAGAAGTGTTCCACCAGATAGCAATATTTCTCAGGCTCAAACCCTTGGGCACTAGCAACCTAACAAGATTTTTTCAATCATTCTTTAAACAAGTAAAAAGGAGTAGTTATGGCAGAAGTTATTCAAAGTCCAACCGCATTAGGTGACTTAGCAGCTCGGCAATTAGCCAATGCAACTAAGACGGTTCCTCAGTTATCTACAATTTCACCTCGTTGGTTAACTCAGTTATTGGGTTGGGTTCCGGTAGAGGCGGGTATTTATCGTTTAAATAGAGTTATCAATCCATCTGAGGTATTGACAGACTGTTCTAGTCGTGACGATGAGCGGGTATTACCGCAGACATTTGTGGACTATGATGCAAACCCACGCGAGTACTTCTTAAGTGCTGTAAATACAGTGTTAGACGTTCATACACGTATCTCTGACTTGTACAGCAGTCCATACAATCAAATTAGCGAACAATTGCGACTAACAATTGAAACTGTAAAAGAGCGTCAAGAAGGTGAGTTAATTAACAATGCTGAGTACGGTTTATTAGCAAGCGTTGCTCCTGATCAGCGTATTAAAACTCGTACTGGAGCGCCGACACCAGATGATTTAGATGAGTTATTAACTAAGGTATGGAAAGAGCCTGGATTCTTTTTGGCTCATCCAAAAACGATTGCAGCTTTTGGTCGTGAATGTACCCGTCGCGGTGTTCCTCCTCCAACTACAGGTTTATTTGGCAGTCAATTTTTGACATGGCGTGGCGTTCCATTGATTCCATCGGATAAGGTGAAGATTCAAGATGGTAAGTCATCTATTTTGTTGATTCGCTCTGGCGAGAAGAAACAGGGTGTCGTAGGTTTATATCAACCAAATTTACCAGGCGAACAAAGTCCAGGCTTATCTGTTCGCTTCATGGGTATTAACAACAAAGCAATTGCTTCTTATTTGGTTTCTTTATATTGCTCTTTGGCTGTGTTGACTGATGATGCGCTTGCAGTTCTTGATGGCGTTGAGGTTGGTAAATATCATGAGTACAAGTAATCAAACCCATCCAGGTCTTTTAGATCCAAAGGTATTGGCTGACTTGGCTAACCAGAACTTCTCCGACTATCAGCCGCAGTCTAATTCTGCAGGTGATCCACGTGGAGTTTTGCCAAGCGGAGCCGCTAGCCATTCATTTCAACCGAATGCATCTTTAGATTTGGCGACAATTGCACAACAGGTTCTTGCCTCTTTGCAGCAAAAGGTTGCTCATAATTCAGGGGATCAGGATCTAAATTCATTGAGTCTTGGTGATCCACGCGGTAATTTACCAAGTGAGGTAGCGAGCCATTCGATTCAGCCACCAGACTCACTAGATATTAAGGGAATCCCGCAACAGGCATTGGGCGGTACGAAGCAGCAAGCTAGTCATGATGCGCTCTCGCAAAATCCAAGCCTGTTATCTCAAGGAGGAAGCTTCGGCGCTGAGCAATTTATTCCAAACTCCTTATTGATTGGGTTGGCAAATCCCATAAATGAGCAATTAGTTAATCAGATATTTTTGAATGAAGCTCCTACAGCTAAAAATCAACATGCTGGATTTGATCCATTATTGGTTCGCAAGGACTTTCCAATTCTTTCTGAGCGAGTAAATGGTCGACAGTTAATTTGGTTTGATAATGCAGCAACAACCCAAAAGCCTCAGTCGGTAATAGATCGCATTAGCTACTTCTATGAGCATGAGAACTCCAATATTCATCGTGCTGCTCATGAATTAGCTGCCCGTGCAACTGATGCCTATGAGAGTGCTCGTGAGAAGGTTCGCGCCTTCCTAAACGCAAAATCTGTTAACGAGATTGTCTTTGTGCGTGGAACTACTGAAGCAATTAACTTGGTATCTCAGAGTTGGGGACGTCAAAATCTCAAAGAGGGTGATGAAATCATTCTGAGTAACTTAGAGCATCATGCCAATATTGTTCCATGGCAGTTATTAGCTAAAGAAAAGGGTTTGCGTCTCCGCGTGATTCCAGTAAACGATGATGGAGAGCTATTGTTAGATGAGTATCAAAAGCTCTTTAATGCTCGCACTAAGTTAGTGAGTTTTACTCATGTTTCGAACGCTCTAGGTACGATTACCCCGGCGAAGAAGATTATTGAGATTGCTCACGCAGCTGGGGTGAGGGTGTTGCTAGATGGGGCTCAATCGATTTCCCATATGAGGGTCGACTTGCAAGACCTGAATCCAGACTGGTTTGTGTTTTCTGGACATAAGGTCTTCGGCCCTACTGGTATTGGCGTGCTTTATGGAAAAGAAGACTTGCTCAATGCCACTCAGCCTTGGCAGGGTGGCGGCAACATGATCAAGGATGTAACCTTCGACCATACCCAATTTCATGATGCTCCAGGTCGCTTTGAAGCAGGTACTGGCAATATTGCTGATGCCGTTGGGCTTGGTGCTGCAATCGATTATGTCAATTCAATTGGCATTGATGTAATTGACCAATACGAGCATCAACTTTTACTTTATGCAACTCGTCTCTTAAAAGATGTGCCTGGTATTCGCTTAATTGGAACGGCAAAGGAAAAGGCTAGTGTTTTATCTTTTGTGATGCCAGGTATAAAAACTGAAGATATTGGTGCTGCCTTAAATAAAGAGGGGATAGCAGTTCGTTCTGGTCACCATTGCGCTCAGCCTATCTTGCGCCGTATGGGGGTCGAAACTACTGTGCGACCGTCTCTAGCCTTTTATAACACGTGCCAAGAGGTGGACAAGATGGTTGCTGTATTGCATCGAATCCGATCGCAGCATTAAGTTAGAAAGATTGAGGTAACTGCAGCAATAAAAAAGGCCACTTGAAAGTGGCCTTTTTTTGATACTTTTTAATTAAGCAAAAGAATCTTCAAATTCTGCAAACTTGATGGTATTCATCAGAAACAGAATGCGACGTTGGAAGCTTTTACGCTCTTCAACTTTGTCATGTGGGAGTTGGTCATGCTCGCGTAGCAACTTGGTAATTGCTGGGTTATAGAGTTCTCTAACGGGTGACATAACGATTCCTAAATTCCTTTAATTAACGCTTTGAATTAATGTACACCCCCTAATTAATGCTCGCAAGCAATCTTTAGTGCTATCGATATGCCTAAATCGAATATGGAAAGCCAAACCCCTATCCAAGACCAGTTGTTTATTTATTAGTTTTTCTTGGTTCCCCTAGGGGCCCTGGGAGCCTAAGATCTTCATATCAATTTGGAGGATTTATGGGTGAAAAGACGAGTTTTTCTACAAAAGAACACCGATTTTTTGGTTCTTTATTGAGCGCCTTAGGTGGCGTTGGCCTGATTGGTTTATCGGTTCATTTCGGGGCCAAGAATGATTTTCTGGCCACTTTATTTATTAAAGGGGGAGACTTTGTAGACTATCTACTGGGCATTGGGGTAATCAGCAGTTTTATATTGGGAGTTGTATTAGTTGCCAGACATGTTGCTAAAGAAGGGGTTGCTGAACACTTTTACGAACACACCCCTTACTAGTCAGATCTATGCCAAGACGAGTTTGATTCCAACCAATAACAAAGTAACCGCTAACGCAGTGCGGGTAAATTTCTCGGGCAAAGTGCTAGATAGTTTGGCTCCAAGCCAAATGGCAGGAACAGAGCCAAGCAAAAGACCAAATAAGAGGCTGAAATCCACGTTTCCTAACCACCAGTGTCCAAATCCAGCGACAGCTGTCAATGGAACTGCATAAGCGATGTCGGTACCAGCCACCTCAGAGGTTTTGAGGTGTGGATAAAGCATCAAAATTAAAGTGGCCCCAATCGCGCCAGCCCCGATAGAGGAAATGGTTACAAGGACGCCAATGGCACCACCAATTAAGACCGTTGCAATTTTTAATCCAACTCCATGTGGCATCTTTGTTGGATTTTTCTTTACCCATTCTAAAATTTTTCCTCTAACTGTAAGTGAGAGGGCGGTTAATAGTACCGATATACCAATGGAGAAGGTAATGAGGTGGACCCACTCCTTTGAAATCGGGCCAATTTGCTTTAAAACTAGGATTGAGGCAATCGCAGTTGTTAGGCTGCCTGCACAAAGTAGGCCAACAATATCCCATTTCACGTTTCCATGAAGACGATGTGCTGCAGTACCAAATCCTTTGGTAAGAGCTGCAAATGCCAAGTCTGTACCTACTGCAGTGGTGGGTGCAACGCCAAAAATCAGTGTCAAGATGGGCGTCATTAAAGAGCCACCACCTACACCAGTAAGCCCAACCAGTAGGCCAACCAATGCACCAGAGAAAATATAGTGCAAAGAGCTTTGCAAAAAATCAATCATATTGTCAACTTACTTCTCTACGAACGCACGTTCAAAGACGTAATCGCCCATTTGGCCAAGGCTTGGTGAGACTTTAAAGCCCTTGGCATCTAACATCTCTGAAGTTTCCTTAAGCATCGATGGGCTGCCACAAATCATGGCGCGGTCAACAGCAGGATCAAGCGGTGGTAAGCCAATATCTTTAAAGAGTTGACCAGATTCAATGGCAGTAGTGAGGCGGCCAGTGTGTTTGAATGCCTCACGAGTCACAGTTGGGTAATAGATTAGCTTTTCACGAATGAGTTCACCAAGATACTCGTCTTGGGTGAGTTCATCTCTAATGTAGTCGGCATAAGCCAATTCGCTAACCAAGCGTACGCCATGAATCAACACCACTTTTTCAAACTTCTCATAGGTCTCTGGATCACGAATGATGCTCATGAATGGCGCTAAGCCAGTACCGGTGCTAAATAGGTAGAGATGCTTGCCGGGATTTAAGTCATCCAACACCAATGTGCCAACAGACTTTTCGCTTACCAAAATAGGATCGCCAACTTGAATCTTTTGCAGGCGTGATGTTAGTGGACCATCTTGAACCTTAATACTCAAGAATTCCAAATGCTCTTCGTAGTTTGGGCTAGCAACGCTATAGGCGCGCACTAGAGGTTTGCCTTCAACCTCAAGACCAATCATCAAGAAGTGGCCACTGCGAAAACGCAATCCTTTATTGCGAGTAGTCGTGAAGCTAAAAAGAGTGTCGTTCCAGTGGTGAACGGTAAGAACAGTTTCGGTGTTATATGCGGCCATAAATGCGTATTTGTTAAAAGAAGCAAAACGTTGATTATCCCATTCTTGAGGCTCGATTTCAGCGGTAATCCACTGAAAAATAGGACTCTGTAGTGATATAGATCGGACTTTTGGTAATAAAGACCTCAATTTAAGGCTCTCAACATAGAGCCCGCTATCATTTGAATATGACCCGATCCCAATACCTTTGCCTCTCTCTATTTAGCTTCGGACTGGTCGCCTTTGCAGTGATTCTGCAGCAGACCGGCTATCAGGGCGTCAGTTTTTTGCCTTGCCCCTTATGTATTTTGCAGAGGGTTGGCTATCTTGGAGTGGGTATTTTCTGTTTGCTGGCTATTGGCATTGCTCCTCTGAGGAAGTTCTTCCATGGCATGGCTATCTTAGTGGCAGGGTATGGGGTGGCGATCGCAGGGCACCATGTTTGGCTTTTATCCCATCCCGGCGATTCTTGCGGCATTGATCCGCTCGAGCTGTGGATCAATCAATTTCAGTTGGTTCAAGACTTGCCTTGGCTATTTAAAGCGGATGGATTATGTGCTGCAAAACTGCCGGCCATTCTAGGTTTGCAAATGCCAGAATGGTCTTTGCTTTGGTTTGGAGTGTTATTGCTTGTATTGCTAATGACGTTCTTTAGAAAATCTCGTGCTTAGCTAATAACAATCCCATCTTTTACAAGATTCGTTTTAACCCATAAGATCTACACATACTTATCGCATTGAGGAATATTGATGACTTACTTTACTGATAACTCCCAAACCATTGGTCGTACACCTTTGGTTCGTCTGAACCGCGTGACCGATGGCGCTAACGCTACTGTGCTTGCCAAGATTGAAGGTCGCAACCCTGCGTATTCAGTTAAATGCCGCATTGGTGTGGCGATGATTAATGACGCCCAAGAGAAGGGTCTACTTGGACCAGGTAAAGAACTCGTTGAGCCAACTTCTGGCAATACGGGGATCGCATTGGCTTTCGTGGCTGCAGCACGGGGTATTCCACTGACGCTAACTATGCCTGAAACAATGAGTATTGAACGCCGCAAGTTGCTTACTGCTTTAGGTGCCAAGATTGTCTTGACTGAAGGCCCTAAAGGTATGAATGGTGCCGTTGCTAAGGCGAAAGAGATTGCCGAGTCTGACTCTAAGTATGTATTGCTCCAGCAATTTAGCAATCCATCCAATCCTGCAATTCATGAAAAGACTACTGGTCCAGAAATCTGGGAAGATACCGATGGCAAGATCGATGTGTTTGTAGCGGGTGTTGGAACAGGTGGCACCATCTCCGGTGTTGGTCGCTACATCAAAAATGTGAAGAAAAAGAATATTGAAGTAGTGGCAGTCGAGCCAACTACTAGTCCAGTCATCACGCAAAAGCTTAATGGTGAAGAAATCAAGCCTGCTCCACATAAGATTCAAGGTATTGGCGCTGGCTTTATTCCGGATAACCTCGATTTGTCTGTCGTGGATAAAGTGGAGCAAGTTTCTAATGAAGAGGCAATTGAGTTTGCTCGTCGTATTGCTAAAGAAGAGGGTATTTTGGTCGGCATTTCCTGTGGTGCTGCCGCGGCAGTAGCGGTGCGCTTGGCTAAGAAGCCTGAGTATGCTGGCAAAACGATTGTGGTGGTATTGCCTGATGCTGCAGAGCGTTACTTGAGCTCTGCATTGTTTGAAGGCGTGTTCGATGAAAAAGGTTTGCCAGCATAAGAACTATTGGCTTTAATGAATGTGGCAATAAAAAAGGCACCCTCGGGTGCCTTTTGTTTATTTTGGGAAAGATTACTCTTCTTCGCGACGCAAATGCGGAAAGAGAATCACATCTCGAATGTTTGGCGCATCGGTCAGTAGCATTACGAGGCGATCGATACCGATACCGCAGCCGCCAGTTGGAGGCATGCCGTACTCAAGAGCGCGGATAAAGTCATGATCAAAGTACATTGCTTCTTCATCACCAGCTTCTTTTTGCTCTACTTGTTTACGGAAGCGATTGGCTTGATCCTCCGCATCGTTGAGTTCAGAGAAGCCGTTGGCAATTTCACGACCGGTGATGAATAACTCAAAGCGCTCAGTAATGCCTGGGCGGGTATCGGATTCTCTGGCGAGCGGGCTTACCTCGATTGGGTAATCAATGATGTAAGTTGGCTCCCAAAGGTGTTCTTCAGCAACCAATTCAAATAAGGCTAATTGCAAAGCGCCTATGCCGGCATTCTTGAGGGTTGGTGCGTCCGGGTTCTCGCCACCTTTTTTCAATTCGGCGCGGATGAAATTGGCGTCATCTAATTGAGCCGCTTCGTAGTTCTTGCCGGACTGGCCACAATATTTGAGAATTGCTTCATTAATCGTGAGGCGCTGGAATGGCTTGCTCAAATCCAGTTCACGACCTTGGTGGGTCAAGACTGCGGTACCTTGAGCATCAATCGCAGCAGCACGAATCAAACCTTCTGTGAAATCCATCAACCAACGGTAGTCGGTATAGGCCGCATAGAACTCCATCATTGTGAATTCTGGATTGTGACGTGGGCTCACACCTTCGTTACGGAAGTTGCGGTTGATTTCAAATACACGCTCAAAGCCACCAACTACTAAACGCTTGAGATAAAGCTCGGGCGCAATACGCAAGAACATCTGCATATCGAGTGCATTGTGGTGAGTAATAAATGGTTTTGCTGCTGCGCCACCAGGAATCGGGTGGAGCATAGGGGTTTCAACTTCCATGAAGTCAGCATCAAGCATATGGCGACGTAGTGATGCAATCGCATTACTACGTGCTTTAAATGTGTTGCGACTTTCTGGGTTAACGATCAGGTCAACATAGCGCTGACGATATTTCGTCTCGAGATCTGAGAGACCGTGGAACTTATCAGGCAATGGGCGCAAAGACTTGCTCAATAGGCGTAAGTTGCTGCACTCAACTGAAAGTTCACCTTTATTGGTTTTGAACAGATTGCCCTCGGCAGAGATAAAGTCACCCATATCCCAGTGCTTAAAGGCGCCATGGATATCTGCACCAGTCAACTCATCATTAATATAGAACTGAATTTGTCCACTACGATCTTGAATCGTTGCAAAGCTTGCTTTACCCATCACGCGCTTGAGGATCATACGACCAGCAACCTTTACATGGATCTTTTTCTGAGCTAACTCCTCTTTAGTGAGGCTATCGTAGTGAGCATGTAAGTCAGCGGATAAATGGGTTGGAACAAAGTCATTCGGAAAGGCGACTCCATTCTCACGAAGCTTGGCAAGCTTTTCACGACGCTCCGCAATGATGTGATTCTCATCAACAACTTCAGTGGCGGGTGCTGATGTATTGGTTGAGTTGGTTTTATCGTTCATATTCGTAAGTAATTAAACGCCTTGCTTCAGGCTAGCTTCAATAAAGGCATCGAGATCCCCATCCAATACTTTTTGAGTATTGGAGATCTCAACGTTAGTACGTAAATCTTTAATGCGGCTTTGATCCAAGACATAAGAGCGGATCTGGTGACCCCAGCCCACATCGGTCTTGCTGGCCTCCAGCTTATCTTGCTCTGCGCGACGCTTTTGCATCTCATGTTCGTACAGGCGGGACTTCAGCATACTCATCGCTTCAGCGCGGTTGCGGTGCTGGCTACGGTCGTTCTGACACTGCACCACAATCCCGGTAGGAATATGGGTTAGGCGGACGGCGGAGTCAGTTTTGTTGATATGCTGACCTCCTGCACCAGAAGCGCGGTAGGTATCAGTCCGAATATCGGCAGGATTGACTTCAATCTCAATCGAATCATCAATCTCTGGATAAACATAAATGGATGCAAATGAGGTGTGACGTCCATTTGAGGAATCAAATGGAGATTTACGTACTAAGCGATGTACACCAGTTTCTGAGCGCAGATGTCCGTAAGCATATTCACCATCGACTTTGATGGTTGCGCTCTTAATGCCGGCAACGTCACCATCAGACTCTTCCAAGATTTCAGTTTTGTAACCTTTGCGTTCGCAATACTTGAGATATTGGCGGTAGAGCATGCTGGCCCAATCGCAAGCCTCAGTACCGCCAGCGCCTGCCTGAATATCAATAAAGCAATTACAAGAATCCATCTCGTTGTGGAACATACGGCGGAATTCAAGATCATTGATGACTTTGCTATAGCTTTCAACATCTTGCTCAATCGCAGCAATCGTCTCAAAATCACTTTCTTCTTTAGCCATATCGAAGAGTTCGATGGCTCCAGTGATATTGGAATTTAAATCGGTGAGGGTAGCAACAACGCCGTCGAGCAATTTTTTCTCTTTGCCCAGTGCTTGTGCTTTCTTTTGGTCATCCCAAATCGTGGGGTCTTCCAGAATCGAATTAACTTCAGTAAGGCGGCGTGACTTTACTTCGAAGTCAAAGATACCCCCGAAGTGCTTGCTCACGGGTGAGCAGATCGGACAAGGTATTTGAAATAGTATTTAGTTGTTCAGCTTCCATCCCCTAATTATAAGGGGGTTATTACATTCAACTCTCAGGTCGCAGGGGTCTCGTCATGAGCCTCAATCATCAATTGCACACGGGCTTGACCCTGATACCGATCCGTGACTAGGCGATAGGCAAGCCTGGCTTTAGCAGGCAGGCTTTGGGTGCGGTTAAACCAGACAGCTGTCAACTGCTTAGCCGCTAATGTACTTTCTGATGCATCAGATCCTAGAGGGCGGACCATCAGGCGTAGATGTTTCTCTTTCATGAGGCTTTGCTGAGTAATCTCAAAGTCTCCATAGAAAACGGGTTGTGGAAATCCTTGGCCCCAGATTTCTTCTGCAAGCAGGTCACCAATCTCAGACGTAAATTCAGAAGGTTGAAGGGCGCCATCGTGAGGATGGCGACGCTCGAGGATCTCATCGGTCAATAAGCTATTCGCCACTTCCTGAAAACAGGCATCAAACTTTTCAAAGTCATTTTTGCGAATCGTCAGGCCTGCTGCCATTGCATGGCCACCAAATTTCAGAATGAGTCCAGGCTCTCGCTTGGAAACAATATCGAGTGCATCTCGCAAATGAAATCCCGTCAACGATCTTCCCGAGCCACGTAACTCTTCTCCAGTATTGCCATCAGGAGCAAAAACAATGGCAGGGCGATTAAAACGCTCTTTGAGACGCGAAGCCACAATGCCAACGACACCTTGATGCCATTCAGGATTCCACAGGCAAATGCTCGTGCGTTGTGCCATTGTTCCTGCCAACTGATCTTCTGAAAGATGAGCAAGCGCCGTTTCCTGCATTCCAGTCTCGATTACACGGCGTTCGCGATTGATGCGATCTAGCTCTTGCGCAAGCGTCATCGCTTCATCTGCATTGTCGGTTAACAGTAGGCGTATGCCCAAAGTCATATCGGCTAGGCGTCCGGCAGCGTTGAGTCTTGGGCCAATAGCAAAACCTAAATCAAAAGTATTGGCTTTGCGAGGATCGCGGCCTGCTGCTTGGAATAACGCTTGTATACCAGGCTGAGAGATGCCGGCACGAATGCGTTTCAAGCCATTCGAGACTAAGACGCGATTATTGCGATCGAGTTGCGCAACATCAGCAACTGTTCCTAGTGCAACAAGGTCTAAGAGGTTCTCAATTTTAGGTTGAGTCTCATTAGTAAATTTACCGCGCTTACGCAGTTCTGCACGCAGTGCTACTAATACATAGAACATCACCCCTACACCAGCAAGCGCTTTACTAGAGAAAGTACAGCCCGGTTGATTGGGATTCACAATTGCCGTAGCTTTTGGTAGTCGATCACCAGGTAAATGATGGTCGGTGACAATCACTTCCATACCAAGTTCTCGGGCACGATCGACTCCCGCTTCACTCGCAATACCGTTATCAACAGTGATGAGGTATTTAGGTTTTGGATGTTGTTGTGCTGCGAGCTCAACTACTTCAGGGGTTAAGCCATAGCCCATCGTAAAGCGGTTGGGCACGAGAAACTGAATCGGGGTATCCGCTCCACCTAGCATCCGCAGGCCACGAAGACCTACCGCGCAAGCAGTAGCGCCGTCGCAGTCATAGTCCGCAACGATGAGCATAGACTCTTGTTTCTCTAGGATGTCTGCAAGCAGGCTTGCAGTAGAGAGGCAATTCTTGAGTTCTGCTGGAGAAAGTAGATTTTTGAGTTCTAGTGACAGCTCTTCAGGAGACTCCAAGCCACGCGCGGCATATAAACGTGCCAATAGTGGATGAAGTCCACTTTGTTGTAGCCAAGTGGCAGTGCGCTCAGAAAAGGGGCGTTGAGAAAAGAGGCTCATGAAGCGATGATTTCTTTCCAAGTGAGCGGTTCTGCTTTTTTCCAAAATGCCCAAGATTTTTTGTAAAGATCTTTTGCGGTAAAGATGCGCTCACGTATTTTTCCATTTGGAAAATCAATGAGGAGTAATTCATCTAGCTGTTTACTACTCAAAGCCTTGCTTAGCTGAGGCCATACGGCCTCTGGCTGAGTTAGCCATGCAAATATGCCTGCAAGGTCATCAGTCTTCATTTCTGGGCTATAAGGTATTTGTAAGTACTTGGCTAGGCCTGCCAACAAAGGGTGTTCGCCATAGATCTTTTGTGAGCCTGCGATTGCTTGGGGAGCGTGAACATCATTTAGTTTGCCAATGCCACTAATCCATAAAGAATTAATGCTGGGTAAGCCACGTTGTTCGCGTGCTTCATTAATTGGATCGATATGCCATAGCATCTGAATTTCATTCTGTAATTTACGCCAACGTTTTGCGATTCCTTCTTCTTGGGTATCGCGTGGCATCCACCAATCAATATTGCGACCATGTGCTTGATCCACGCTATAGCTTTCCAAACTTGCAAATGGACCTGCTGGAATAAACCAGTAGTGTTTGTCATGGAATAAAAGAGGACTTTTAAAATCTTCTTCAATAAATGGCAGCGCAGACTTCAGAAGTTCTGATGATTCACTTTCGGTCAGATCAATCTGATTCTGACTCATCAAAATGAGGTGGTCACGAGTGGCGTGCAGATGAATTGGCTGTAGGCAGGCAATATTTTGGCTTGCATTAAATGTCAAAGTCGATTGACCCAGGAGCAAAATGGGGGCGATTGGAACCAAATTTCCTAATAAGAAGCGCTCATGGGGAAGTCCTTTGAGTGGCTGATCCCCTGCGCCCTGAATGTCCAAAGCATCCTCCCCCGATAGCATCAGGGTAAAGCGCCGAAGGGTGCCTTGATGGGGGTTCGTGTTTACAGTCATTCCCCTGATTTTAGGTGGCATTTAGATATTCCATCGCTTTGCCTGTGCAATTGTCTAAACTGTGGCTATGTTGAGACTTCCCATTGAGCTAGAAATTGGCTTGCGCTATACCCGCTCCAAGCGTCGTAAGACGGTTGGAAAGCGTGATGGCTTCCTTTCCTTTATTTCCGGAATTTCTACTGCTGGTATTGCTTTGGGCGTGGCTTCCCTGATTGTTGTTCTATCTGTAATGAATGGCTTTCAAAAAGAAGTGCGCGATCGCATGCTCTCCGTTTTATCCCATGTAGAAATCACATCCCCAGATGGCTTGGGAAATTGGGAGTCGCTCGCTCTGAAGGTCGCAGCACAGCCTCATGTAGTCGGCGTTGCTCCGATGGTGAGCTCTCAAGGTTTGCTTACTCGCGACAATGTGATGCGAGGTGTGGCTATTCGCGGAATCTTACCAAGTGAAGAGGGTAAGGTCTCAGAATTACCAAAACAATTTATTGCCGGCAGTATTGACGATTTGAAGCCAGGCACGTTTGGTGTTGCTTTAGGTGCTCAACTTGCTTCCTTAGTAGGCGCTCATGTCGGTGATCGAATTAACCTCATTGTTCCTGAGAGTGATTTAACTCCTGCGGGTGCAATGCCACGCATGCGCACACTACAGGTAGTAGGCATTGTAGATAGCGGCCATTATGAATACGATAGTTCTCTTGCGATCATGCATTGGAAAGATGCGGCAGCCTTGCTGCGCTTGCATGATCCATCAGGCCTGCGGATTAAAGTGGATGATATGCAGCGAGCCCCAGAAGTTGCCAATGAGCTGGCTGCAGTCGTATCTCAGGCGCTTTGGGTTACTGACTGGTCTCGCTCAAATCGCAATTGGTTCGCAGCGGTTCAAACAGAAAAGAAGATGATGTTCATCATTCTGACTTTGATTATTGCGGTAGCTGCATTTAACTTAGTCTCTACGCTAGTCATGACGGTGAATGAGAAACAAGCGGATATTGCTATCTTGAGAACAATGGGTGCGAGCCCAGGGTTGATTCAAAGAATTTTCTTGGTGCAAGGTTTAGCAATTGGTTTGCTAGGATCTCTAGCTGGCGTTGGTCTTGGTTTGCTGATTGCGCTCAATATAGATGTCATCGTTCCTGCAATCGAAGCCATCTTTCGCGTGCGTTTCTTACCGCGCGAGGTTTACCTCATTAGTGAACTGCCCTCTGATGTCCGCTTAGGAGATGTGGTGACCGTTGGCTTGATGGCATTTGGCCTTTCCGTTTTAGCGACTTTATATCCAAGTCGTCGTGCCGCCAAAGTACAACCAGCAGAGGCCTTGAGATATGAATAAGGTATTGATTGCCAAGGGCTTGGCCAAGACCTACGGTCAAGGTCCTACTGCTGTAGAGGTACTTAAGTCTGTTGATTTAGAGGTAGCGCCTTCCGAGAAGGTCGCCATTGTGGGTTCCTCAGGCTCGGGTAAGAGCACCTTATTGCATTTGTTGGGTGGTCTTGATACTCCTAGTGCAGGTTCGGTCTTGCTAGATGGAGCCGACATTAATCAGCTATCTACTGCCAAATTAGATCGTCTGCGCAATCAGAGCCTAGGCTTTATTTATCAGTTCCATCATCTTTTGGATGAGTTCAGCGCTGTCGAGAACGTTGCATTGCTTTTACGTATTCGTGGTTTGAGTAATGATGAGTCGATGGAGCGTGCAAGCAAGATGCTTAAAGCGGTTGGCTTAGCCAATCGAGAATTACACACCCCAGGCGAGCTCTCTGGCGGTGAGCGTCAACGCGTTGCAGTAGCTAGAGCCTTGGTGGGTAATCCTGCTTGTGTATTGGCAGATGAGCCAACCGGAAACTTAGATACTGAAACTGCAGATGGGGTATTTGATTTAATGTTGGATATCGCGCGTGAGCAAGGTACGGCTTTTGTGATTGTGACGCATGATCCTATACGCGCTAAACGCTGCGATCGTATTTTGCATTTAGAGCGCGGAGTATTAAAGACATTCGCGCAGTGATGACAAGAGCAAGACATCCTATGTGGATCGATACTCACTGTCACTTAGATGCACCAGAGTTCTCAAACTCTTTGGCATCAATTGTTTCTGCGGCAAAAGAAAAGAACGTTCAAGCCATTTTGTTGCCTGCAGTAAAAGCAGTAGATTTCCCCCAAGTTAAAAAGCTTGCGGCTCAATATGGGAATGAAATTCCTGGCCTTGTGTACACACTAGGCATCCATCCCCTCTATACCAATCAGGCTCATGAAGAAGACATACCTTATCTTGAAGAGCAGATTATTCAGTCACTTTCTGATCCAAGGTTTGTAGGCATTGGCGAGGTCGGTCTTGATTATTTTGTGGAGGGCTTAGATCCTCATAAGCAGGAATCTTTTTTTCATGCTCAATTAGATCTCGCTCAAAAATATCACTTACCAGTCATTTTGCATGTGCGTCGCTCGCAAGATGCTATTTTAAAGGCGTTAAGACGTCGCAAGATTGCTGGTGGAATTGCCCATGCATTCAATGGTAGCTTTCAGCAGGCAGAACAGTTTATTGAATTGGGTTTTAAATTGGGCTTTGGTGGTGCAGCAACTTATGAGCGAGCGCTTCAGATTCGTAGGCTGTTAATTGAGCTCCCTCTTGATACCATTGTTACTGAAACGGATTCTCCTGATATTCCGCCTGCTTGGTTGAGGGAGGAGGGAATCAAGTTTAATGAGCCTGCGTTTGTGTCTAGGATCGCCAAAGAGTTAGCTGCTATTCGTGGTATCAATGACGTTGAATTTGCTTCAGCAGTTTGGCGTAATGCTATGCAGGCATTGCCGCGTTGGTCAGTTCTCAGTGCTGACAATCCTCATTTAACTCTCGCTTCTTAAATTCTTGCGCTTAGCAATTACGGCGTTCATCGCCGGGGGATCACTCCTTTTCTTTTTGCCACAAGTCCCGTCCGTATGGCTAGTAGTCTGCTTATTGATTGGGTTCCTATCTTTATTGGTTTTATATCTAAGCCCAAGAGTCAAATGGCTTCGCAAAATTTCTATTTGCATCTTGTTATTTACCGTTGGCTTTGCCTGGAATGCGCACTATGCAGAAAGTCGTTTAAAAAATATCCTTGCCGAAGAATTGGAGGGCAAAGAATTTAGTATTGAAGGAAGAATTATTGCTCTTCCGCAAAGCAGTTCAGCGGGCGCTAAGTTTGCATTTGAGATTGATCATCTTTCGTTTGGGAAAGAGCAAGTCAGTACCTTTCCTGAAAGGATTTATCTCAGTTGGCAGCCAGCTTGGCGAAGTCATCAAGAGATTCCTCAAATTATTCCTGGCCAACGCTGGAGACTCAAAGCAAAACTCAAAAGACCCTATGGGAGTTTAAATCCCTACACCTTTGACTTTGAGCGTTGGTCTTTTCATCAGAACTTTGGTGCCAGCGGTTCTGTAAAGTCTGGCGAACTCTTAATGGCTCAAGACATTGGCTTTACTGAATTTGAACTTCGTATGGAGTTGGCGCGCTGGAAGTTACGTGAGAAGATTCGTTCACTTTTACCAAGAGATGCTCGCTATGCTGGAGTCATCATTGCGTTAGTCATGGGTGATCAGAATGCGATTGAGCAGGATGATTGGCAAGTTTTTAATGCAACAGGCATAGGACATCTCATTTCTATTTCTGGATTGCATGTAACTATGTTAGCGGGGCTTGGTGCATCTTTTGCTGCATTCCTCTGGCGCCGCCGTCTTTGGCCACTCATTATTCCGGTAAGTAAGGTTGCAGCAGCTGCAGGATTTGTTACCGCTTTTTTCTATGCTTGGCTAGCAGGCTTTCAGATACCAGCACAAAGAACGATGTATATGGTTGGCGTTGTGGCTTATGCCTTATGGACTGGCAGAAATCCAAGGTCGTTTGATATCTGGTGGTGGGCACTTGCATTTGTCTTGCTCATCGATCCGATGGCACCCTATACACCAGGATTTTGGCTTTCATTTGGGGCGGTTGCAGCCATTCTATTTGCCATGAAGGATTCTTCCGGTTTATTGGGAATACCTACAGGGAAAGAGCTTGATGTTCATTGGTCAAATCGAGCTTTGCAGGCTCTAAGGGAGGCTTGCAGAGTACAAGCAGTAGTAACAATTGCCTTGCTACCTTTTACTTTGCATTGGTTTTATCAATTTTCGCTTGTTTCACCAATTGCTAATGCTGTAGCTATTCCCTTAGTGAGTTATGTTGTGACGCCGTTAGCAATTGCTGGAGCGCTACTACCGGAATTTATTGGGCGCTGGCTGTTGCTGCCAGCGCATACGTCCATGGAATATCTTGCTGCATTACTGGAGTGGATGGCGAGCTGGAGTTGGGCGGTTGTGTGGTCGAGGCAACCAGACAGCTGGCTATTATTAATCTCAGGCATAGGAATTATTTATGCAATCCGTCCAGGAGCATTGAAGGATTCATGGAGGCCAAGAGTATTTGCGCTGCTTCCAGCTTGCCTCCTTTTTATGCCAGCAGTGGGCTTGATTAATGAATCTATTAAGCCAGGAGAGTTCAGAGCGACAGTCTTGGATATTGGTCAGGGTACCGCTGTATTGATTGAGACGGCTAAAAAGAAACTGCTTTATGACACCGGACCGATTCAAGGGAAAAGAGATGATGCTGGTCAACGTGTGATCTTGCCGTATTTGCGTGGCAGGGGAATTGATCGAATTGATCGCATGGTTATTAGTCATAGCGACAGCGATCATGTAGGTGGCGCAGCCTCGGTACTTAAGCAGATTGCATTTGACTCGATGATGGGTTCGTTACCAAATAACAATGCGCTGTTATTGAACTTGCAGTCAAGAAAAATACCGAGCATTCCATGTCGTTATGGCCAGCATTGGACTTGGGATGAAGTGGACTTTTTGATTTGGCATCCTCACGAAGAAACACTTTTTCAAAATCAATACTCAATGAAACCGAATGAAATGAGTTGTGTACTAGAGGTGCGCAATAAAAATAGTTCTTTTTGGTTGACTGGAGATGTTGAGAAGCGGGGTGAAGAAGAAATCTCGGACCGCTTGGATCAAAGCGCCTTGAATGCGATAGGAGAACGAGAATTAATTTTCATGGCACCACACCACGGTAGCAAAACTTCCTCATCGATTGAGCTGTTAACAAAATTAAGTCCTAGCGTTGCCTTTGCTCAAAATGGCTACCGTAATCGTTATGGACATCCGCACCCAACCATTACTGCTCGCTATGAGAGTTTGGGCATCCCTTTTCTTCAAACGCCCAAGACAGGTGCTCAAATTTGGAATTTTGGGCGGCATCCAGGGGCTTTAGTAAGCTTTCTGAGGTGGGATACCAAGCGTTTATGGCACCGAAATGCAGGTCACCTTGGGGTTCCACCCAGATTATTGGAGGGCAAAAAAGCAAAAAGCCCTTAAAAATTAAGGGCTTAGTACGTAATTCTTGGTTGCGGGGGCAGGATTTGAACCTACGACCTTCGGGTTATGAGCCCGAATAAAATGGGGTTTACCCGTATTTCTCTATATTCCCACTTAAACCATAAAACCCTTTATTTACATGGTTTTGCGGACAATCCCATAATTTAAGTGTTGCGATGTATTCCCATATATTGCTATTATAAGGTTACATGGCGGTTACATGAAAACCTTCGGGATATAAACGGGATGGCTAAAAAAGAGAATTTCACGGCTGGCAGGGTTGAGGCTTTCAAGTGCGAGACTGGTAAAGGTCAATCAATCCTATGGGATGGCAAGTCTGCTGGATTGGGCTTAAGGGCTACTGCCGCAGGGGCCAAGTCTTATATCTTTCAAACCAAGTTACACGGTAAGACTCTGAGGCTCACTATTGGCGATGTGCGCACCTACACAATCAGCAAGGCCCAAGCTGAGGCTAACCGACTGAAGGCATTAACCGACCAAGGTATTGACCCTAGAGAGCTGGCCAAAGCCAAAGAGGAGCAAGCGCAGGCCAAAGTCGCTGAAGAAAAAAGCAAAGAGCTGTTAGTAAGCGAGGCGTGGAATGAATACCTCGAATACCAAAAAGACAAGATGACGCGCCCGCATATTGAGCGCGGCAAGAAGTGGGGAGCTAGGCACTTAAAAGACCATGAGAATTTATCTCAGGCTGGCGGTGAAGATAGAAAGCGCAGTAAGGAGAAAACTAAGGCGGGCGTTTTATATCCGCTTATGGGCAAGCGTATGGCTGACATTTCAGCCGACACCCTCAAGGACTGGCAAAAGGTGGAAGCCTCAACAAGGGCGAACAATGCCCGCCAAGGTTTTGAAATGTTTAGAGCCTTTTGGCGTTGGTGCTCAATCAGGCCTGAGTATTTAAAAATTATTGATGTGAACGCAGTAGAAAGTAAAGAGCTACGCGATGAAGTGCCAAGTCGCAAGACTAAGCGCTTTGATGTATTGGACCGCGCCCAATTAAAGCCATGGTTTAAAGCGGTCACATCTCTTAATAGTCCGGTAGCTAAAGCCTATCTGCAAGCCTTAATCTTGACGGGCGCGAGGCGTGAAGAAATGGCAAACCTTCAGTGGGCTGATGTGGATTTTCAATGGAATGTCTTATGGCTCAAAGACAAGGTGGAAGAGCAAGGTAGAAAAATTCCTTTAACGCCTTACCTTAGAAGTCTCATTGAACCTTTGCCAAGACGCAATGAATGGGTGTTTAGTAGCCCCAGCTCAAAAGAGGGTAGATATATCGACCCCAGCGTTTCTCATCATCGTGTTTTAAGCCTGGCTCAATTGCCGCCAGTAACTATTCATGGATTGCGCCGTACCTTTGCTTCACTTGCTGAATGGGTAGAGATGCCCGTGGGGATTGTTGCTGAAATCATGGGCCACAAGCCAAGCGCAACCGCTGAGAAACACTATAAATCACGCCCCCTTGAGTTGCTGGGGATTTGGCATACCAAGTATGAGGCATGGATTTTGGAGCAAGCAGGGATTGAATTTAAGCCGCAAGAGGGCGCGCAACTACTTAAGGTGGTTGGTGGTACAAATTAGTTGGCAGTATTCCAAAAGATACTATAATGAAACTCAAGATATACACCGATACGCAAGGCAATGCACCTTTTGAAGATTGGCTTCATGGCTTAAAGGACATTCAAGCAAGGGCAAAGATTCGCGCCCGACTAGCTAGAGTGGAAGCCGGAAACCGCGGGGACTGCAAAGCGTTGCGCGCAGGGGTTCAAGAATTGAAACTTGATTACGGCCCAGGATACCGGGTGTATTTAAGTAGGCAAGGTGATGAGATTGTTTTATTGCTATGCGGTAGCGATAAGAGTGACCAAGACCGAGCCATTAAGCGGGCCATTGAGTATTTGGATGATTGGAAAAAACGAGGTAAGCCATGAGTAAACGAGATAAAAGCTACGAGGACAGTTTAGCCCTATCGCTAACAGACCCAAAAGAGGCGGTAGCGTATTTAGATGCTGTTATGGAGCTAGAAGACCAAGGGGCGCTTTTGGTGGCATTGCGACAAGTTGCCAAGGCTCACGGCATGGCAGAGGTAGCCCGTTGCGCATCACTAGGTGAGAAGACATTGTTTAAGTCATTGGCTGAGGGTGGTAATCCAACACTAGACACCATGAATAGAATTTTGCATTCCGTTGGTTTAAGACTGAGCGTGGCAGAGCTTCATGCGTAACCCAGCCCATCCTAGCGAAGTATTGCGGGAATGGATGCCCGAGAATTTAACGGTAACGGATGCGGCTGAGCAATTAAAGGTCTCGCGCCCAACCTTTTCCAAAATATTGAATGGGAAAGCTGGAATTTCTGCAGACATGGCATTAAGGCTATCGGCTTGGCTTGGCACTTCGCCAGACCTATGGCTAGGTATGCAGGTGCAATGGGATTTATGGCAAGCAAAGAAGAATCGCATTCCAAAGATTAAGCGTTTGGTAGTGAGCAGTAAGGGAGCCTGACCCTAACAGGCAAAAGCGATGGTGGAGAGCTGTTCAGAGCAAACCACCATCTAACCACAATGCATCACTTAAAGGAGGCCTGCATCATGGCTAAGATTGATTTTAAAGAGAATGGTAGTAAAGGTGTAGAAAGAAGCAAAGACGGCGCTCAGGAGGCGAAAGAGCCCATCATTATTGGGGCATTCTCCCCAGCAAAGGCATTGCTTCAGATGGTGGATAAATTTGGAGACCAGCTATCAGCAAGTGATTTGCGTGCGCTAGATTCGGACCAATGGTATGTCAGCAGTTTGGCAGAGCAATGGTCTGAGGTAACTAGCAACCTCTCGGTATTTATATCTGACGACCATCATAAGGCCAAAAATGGGAAATCATCCATTGGGCTTTATGCAACTTGCAGTCAATCGACCCCCAATCTACTTTTATTAATTAGTCGTGGTTTTGAAGAGATTGATTGCTTGATAAGACTCAATGAAATTACTCAAGAGTGTTTGAATGATTTGAAGGGAGAGTCAGCATGAGCCGCGCAAATAGCAAAGCCTCAGCAGAGCAATCAAACCCAGCTAATTTTTTCGAGGGTGTGTCAATCCGTCCGCTAGACCGATTGGCTCACCTCATACATGAGCACGGCGATACCTTTAGCGATAAAGATTTAAGTGGCTTCAATACTATCCTTGAGTGTGAGGCACATGGCACTAAAGAGCTTATCTCAATGATTTGTGGAGCACTTGAAGAAGTGCCAAATATTGATGGCGATAAGGTGTCATTCAGCGACCTTTATTTAACGGTTCAACGCTTAGTTTCAGCCCTATCCGTTGCCAATAACAAATTAAGCGAGTTATCAGACTTAGCCTTAGTTTGCTCTTACGCCAACAGCAAAATAGAAATGCGCCTCCACACATTGAAGGGGGAGCGGTCATGAACAATCAATTCAATCTCTCATTCGTAGTCAAAGGCAATGCCTTAGCTCCCAGATTGCGTGATGGTGAGCGCGTTATCGTTGATACACGCTTAAAGCCTGATACAGATGATGACGTTGTATTAGTCGCTAAGGATGGCTCTACTAATGTTTTTTGCTTAGAGGGTATCGCTCTTAATGGTACGTCTTACTTTCAATCTTTGCAAGGTGATAAACCTTTTCATTTAAAGCCTAAAGACATTAAGGCCATGTATGTAGTTGTTGCCGTTCAATTCGTAAAAGAGCGGGCACGTTGTGACCATTAACCCTAAACCCTTCAAAGTTCGATGCATTAAAGCCTTACTGCTTGACCGAGACCACAAGGGCGCGTTTCTATTAAAGCGCTTCAAAAGTGGGCGGTATTTGCTGGTCCCGATACAGGAGCAGGCGGGTTAGTTGTTGGTGATTTATCGGTCTTTGCGACACCTTGAAACGGCGCGCTCGCATTGAGATAATTGGCTTTAACGCGTGGCTAGGGTAGCTCCCGAAAGTCGGACACTTTCATTCGATGAAGCCACGCGCCCCCAATGAAAGATTGCGCTAGAAAGGGTGCAGGTTATGAGTAATCAAAGAAATTTTTTATACCTTGATGAGGTAGCCAAGCGATTGGAAAGTGATGAGCGCCGCGTAATTGACCTAATTCTTGACGGCTCTTTAACGCTATCTGCTGAATTAGCTGGCGCAATCCCTTATGAGCGTGGCACAACCTTAAGCAATGATGTTCCTGAGAATTTTGGGTCTCAACATGAATTTATAGACGGGCGTTTTATTGAATTTGATGAGACCTTAAGAATGGTTTCCAATTGCAATCCTGATTTTGTCCTGGAGAGTGGCAACTTAGTCCAGGTATTAAAGGTAATGCGTTCACAACTGTCGACCAATAAGGTCTCGAGCGTTGAAACTTCTCTAGTCAATACCATTCTGATTGACTCCGAAGGTACATATATCAGGATGGTTGAGTTGATTAGTGGTGAGTGGCACCCATCATTTCATGTGCCTAATGATGTTTCCTTGGTAATTAAAAAAGAAAACCTAGATGCATTTATGGCTAAGGTGCAAGGTTCTAAAGTGATTGATAGAGGCGAAGCTCTCAAGCCTATGGATAGTAAAAAATATATCCCCAAGGGACATAGCAAATTTAGGGATGCAATTACACCCGTAATTATTGACGCATATAACGAGTGTCTTATTAGGGCTGATGTTGTTGGCAATGCAGACGTACACAGTATGCTTGCATCTTGGGCCGGCAACATAGAAAAAAAATCTCAATATCCGACCTTAATCGGAGAAGCTGAGGGTGAGATTAAATGGCAAGGCTCATCCAATACCGAATTTCTTAACATTAAGAAACTTGGGGATAGACTTAGAAGATTAAAGCAGTAATTTAGCGCTTAACGGCGATGCTTGGCGATGGTTGGCGATGGTTGGCGCTCTAGCATTGGCATACCTAAACATGATGAATATTGTCTACACATACCGAGCAATCGGGTTATGTATAGGAGATTTAAACATCATGGAATTACAAAAAGTTTTAACCACTCAAGAGTTTGCCGATACTCTTAAATGCTCGCCAAAAACGGTACGCAAAAACTACTGTATTACCGGAGTCTGCTACGGCATCAAGCCTTTAAAGGTCGGTGCCCGTCTGTTATGGCCCACCTCTGAGGTTGCCAAGCTTTTAAATGGTGAGGTGGTCGCATGAAAAAGCAGGCAAGAAAAAACCCAAAAGCTCTTGCAGGGGCTAATGGGTCGAATGAACAAAAGCAATTAAATCTCTTCAAGACAAATATTAACCCAAAATCAATTTATTTTTTGGGTACTGACAATCCTCGTCATATTCGAGTCTTGAAGGCGCTCGCAAAATTCAAAGAAATCTCACGCACCTCAATTGATGAAATTGCCGGAGCCTCAAACGGTCCTGAGCTCTTAGCTGAATTGCGTCGCCGTGGATTGGGTGAGATGCACCTTAAATGCGAGCGCAGGGAGCGTCTTGATAGGGATGGGCGACCATGCAGGCCCGGCTATTACTCATTGAGCCCAGAAGGAAAAAAATGCATTGGACGATGGTTATTTAAAAATGGTCATGCGAAAGGCGGTCAGCATGGCGGATAAGAAACGTAAAGCCCCAGCCTATCAAGAATACGCAAGCGACATATTGGCTAATCGCACCTATCGCTTGATGACACTCCAGGAGAAGGGTTTGTTTGACCTTCTCCGGCGCGAGTGCTGGGTTAATGCAAGTGTGCCCTCAGACCCTCCAAAGCTGGCCCGTTATTTGGGATTGCCAGCCGACGAGGTGGATGGTGCGCTCAGCCAGTCGGTTCTCTCTTTCTTTGAGATTAACGATGGTGAGTTGAGAAGCCCTGATTTAGACCAATACAGACAAATTCTCAATGAGCGCAATAAAAAGCAATCCGATGGTGGTTCAAACGGGGGAAAAATTACCCAATTAAAGCGTAAAGGAAGCCTTGAAGCCAACCTTCAAGCTACCCCTAAAGCTTCATTAAAGCTCCTGAGTAGAGATGAGATGAGTAGAGATGAGATGAGTAAAGACGAGCTTGTATTAAAAGAAGTTAACTCTCTTTCAAATAATTCATTAGATACAGAACTACAAGAGTGGCTTGATGACTATGAGCAATCTCCTTTATGCCAATTAAATTAAGAAAGAAAAAAATGAACGAACAATTAACGCAGATTTATGACATGGCTTATGCCGTGTTGAATGATGAGGTTCGCATTGAGCAAAAAAATTGCGGGGAGACTGATTTGGTCATCCTTCATCGAATCCATGTAAAGCTACTCGCCGAGGAAATGGGGCTCACGGCACCGGACAATACCGCCCACATGAGCGAAGTGGTCGAGGCAGAAATATCAGAGCTCTTTTGGGGTCTTGAGGACCACTTGCAAAGTGTCTGCAATGATAAGCACATGGACCCTGACCACATGGTCGAAGCCAGGAACCTTTACAACAAACTCTATTCAATTTGCCGTCTCATTGGACTAGACCCCGCCTCATTGAGTAATCTTAAAAACAATAAGGCAGAGGCCACACCAACAAGCAAGCCTCCAGCACCGAAGGCCAAGCAAGCTGAGCAAGGGGTTTTGGTATGAAGCAAATACACCCAAACCAAACCAAAACAATCGCTACGGGGCGCGAGACCAATCTTGCACTCAATGTCATGTCCACAGAAAACAAACTCGCTGGGAGCCATTTAGCGCCCTTTAGTAACCCAACAAATAATTTAAAAGGATTAAAAATGTCTACAAAAATCACCATCGCCGACCAAGAATTTACTTTGTCATCCATTCCGCTAGTTGGGATGGTAAAGATAATTAATCATATTGACAAAGTAGGTCAAGAATTTAACGCCGACACAGTAGATGCTTTGATTGATGGCCTTTATTTTGGAGTGAAACGCAATCACCCCGAAGTCAATCGTGAACTTTTTGAATGGAATATAGATGCCTCTAATATCGGGGTGCTGCTTAAGGCCTTTCAAGAAGTCAACGCATCTACTTTTGGTAAAAAACAGGCCATAGTTAAGGGGAAAAAATAATGAACCTCTTTTCTAAATTAAAAACCCAAATATTGAGTGGGGTAAAAAGAGTTCACCTCAGGGCTAAAGAATATGGGCTTTCCCTAGCATTAGGTGAGCGTTATGTCGGAATCATTTATGACAAGAACGGCAAACCTCTGCATCACCTTGTTCTCTTGCAAGAGCCAGTCAATGAGATGACATGGCTGGGAGCCGCTCGATGGGCCAAGTCTATCGGCGGCTTGTTGCCAACAATTCAAGAGCTAATCCTGATTTTCAATAATCATGAATCTAGTCTTGATGCTCAGTGGTATTGGTCATCCGAAATCCACCCTCAAAACGAGAAAAGCGTTTTTATTGTTCACCTGGGCAGCGGTGAGCAAACAGTGACCTACAAGATTGACGAACTTGCCACTATCGCAATTCGAAGAATTCCAATTTTTAGCAACCAAAATCCATCCATCGTTCATTAAAGGAGAGCAAATATGGCAAATGACGCACAAATTATTATCGGGGCAGATACCTCGGAGCTAGTAGCGGCAATGAAAGAGGCCCAAGCCTCGGTTTCCTCCGCAATCGGCGATATGAAGGGTTCCCTTGGAGGTCTGGGTGATTCATTCAAAGTGCTGCAAGGCGCTATGGTTGAAGTCGCTGCGGTTCTCGCAGGTGGAAAATTGTTTAAGGAAGCAGTAGATGCTTCACTTGAAGAAGTTGCAGCAGTTAAGCAGCTTATTCAGGTCATGGGAATGACTACGGATGAAGCCGCCAAGCTCAATATTCAATTGGGTCTTGTTGGAATCTCTACCGAAGATTACACAAGCATGGCGATGAAGCTGGATAAGCAACTTCGCACCAATGAACAAGGACTTAATCGATTAGGTGTTCAAACCAGAGATTCAAAAGGCGAATTGCTTGACCAAAAGACCATCATGGCTAATGCCGTAGCAACCATGAACGAATACAAGGCCGGAACCGATAGAAACGTAGTAGCACAGCAATTTTTTGGTAGGGCCGCCCAAGAAGCTAACCAGCTTAGCAAGATGACTTTGGAATCTGAGGCAGAAGCCAATAAATTACGCGCCGCCGGAATTGGACCAACCAAGGAAAGCATGGAGGCCGCCAAGCAATACAAACTGGCCATGAATGAAGCCAAGGAGGTTACAGGCTACTTTGCTAAGAACATGGGTGAGTCCGTTATCCCTGCACTTACCGATGTAGCCAAGGGCGTATCAGAAATGGTCATTGCCGCCATGCCATTGATTAAAGGATTCTTTGAAGCCTTTGGTGAGGCTGCCTCTGCCGCTGGCGCCGTAGTCAAGGAAGCATTTATCGTGATTGGTGAGGTAATCAAAGGGGCGTTAAGCATTATTGATACCTTTGTCTCCGTGATGACGGGCGGTTTATACAGCGCAGGCAGCGCCGTTACGGCCTTCATGATTACTTTTGAATTCTTAAAGCTCGGAATCCTGACGGTTTCGGAGGCAATCAAGACTTCAATTCAATCTCTAGTTACCCTAATTCAATCTTTGGGAGTTGTGATTGTCAAAGCTCTTAACTTTGATTTTGCTGGAGCCGCTACTGCCTGGGATAAAGGCATGGCTGAAATTAAAGGAGCGGCAGCTAAGCACTTAAAAGCGCTGCGTGACGATGTTAAGGACACGGGAAAATCACTCCATAAAATTATGTCTATTACGAAAGATGCACCTGAGAAGCCGCCCGCTGGAACTAAATCAGCCCCAGCCTCCGGTAAAGAATCAAAAATGGGTGAGTGGGAATCTAAGCTCGCAGAAGCTAAGGTTTACTACCAGCAAGAAAATGATTTGCGCGAAATGTCCAAAGAGCAGGAAAAGGCGTACTGGGCAAATATTCTAGCGACTCAAAGAATGACAGCCCAAGAAAAGACGGCCGTCACTAAGAAGATTGCTGAGGCGGACTTAGAAATTTTAAAGAAAGCCGCTAAAGACCGCAAGGGATTGACCGAGCTTGAGATTAGCGACTCTGAAAAATCAGCATTAGACTCGCTCAAGATGGAAGAGGAGCTCAACAAGCGCAAGTTTGAAACAGGTCAAATCACTGCCGCTCAGTCTTTAGCAGTTGCGCAAGACTTTGAAAGTCGTAAGTTTGAAATCATGCAAGCGGCTCAACAAGCTCGCATAGAAGCGCAAAAGCTCGACCCGACTCAAGACCCAGTTGCGCTGCAGGCGCAAAAAAACAAGCTACTAGAGATTGAGCGCCAGCACGCGCTACAGGTTGAGCAAATCAATACCCAAATGGCTAAGCAAGCGAAGGATGATTGGTCAAAAATGTTTGAGCCAGTCACTAGCGCAATTAGTCAGTCTATAAACGGCATGATTGCCGGTACGCTGACATTGAAAAAAGCCATTAGCAATCTATTGCAATCCATCATTGCCGAATTTGTAAATGCTGGCGTGAAGATGGTCGCAAATTGGGCGGCTACTGAATTGGCTAAAACAGGGCTATCTAAAGCGGGCTCAATAATTAGGTCTGCCTTAGGAATGACCGAGGATATTTCGATAGCAGAGGCAAAGAGGGTTGAGGGTAATGCCGTGGTTGATGTCAATACGGCAGAGATGGCAACGGGTGCCGCGGCTGCGCTTGCTTCTATTCCTATCATTGGCCCCGAGTTAGCGGTTGCTGCCTATGAATCGATGATGGCTTTAGGTCAGGGCTCTAAGGCGCTATTCTCTGCCTCGGGTGGCTTTGATATTCCAGCCGGAGCAAACCCATTGACTCAATTGCACGCAAGCGAAATGGTATTACCAGCGCACATTGCCAACCCATTGAGAGACTCATTATCTGGTGGCGGTATGGGCGGAGATACGCATTTACACGTTCATGCAGTTGATTCTCAATCAGTAGAGCGCCTGTTTAGAGATAACGGCCACTTACTAGCCCGTGAAATGCGCCGTCAAGCGCGAAACTTTGCGCCAACGAAAGCCTAAGCGGGTTTGTATCAGGGTGGGGCTATTGCCCCACAAAACCCTTATTTAAAAAAATAATAGCTTTTATCAAGCTGTTTTGGCGGGCTCTATTTTTTGAGTGCCCACTTGAATATCCAAAACAATGTCGGAGTGCTCAATCATTGAGTGCTTAACCATTTGCCCAAGAGGAACCAAGTAAAGCTCCGCACCTTCTCGCCTTGCAAATTTCATGGCGGGTACAAAATCACTATCTCCAGTCACAAGGACTATCACGCTTGCAATCTTTTTTAAAGTAAGGGCTGCAATATCCATCCCAATGCGCATATCAACCCCCTTTTGAATAATGTTTGGCACTAAATCATCGGATGTAATACTGGGGTTCTTGCCGGAAGATTTTTTAAGTTTTTTTGAGTTAATGGACCAACCCCTGAAAGCCAGCTCACCTAGACGAAGGGCTAAATGCTCTTGATGTGCTAGTTGCTCAAAGAGCTGCTTTGATTGACTTACCAATCCAGACTCTCCAAATTTAACCAAGCCACCCTCTAGAGGTTTTTCATGAATTGTTTCTAGTGGCACTGAATCATAGTAATAAACTCTATGAAGGCGCATTGGGGATAAAAGCGACGAATCTTTGATTGCCTCAATTAAAAGGCGAAAGGAGTCTGCTGTTGCTGGTGATTTTTGTGTGCCAAGTCTTCTTTTGGCAAACCCACCATCGATTAGGACCGCATAACTTTGCATATTTTGTGGGTTTGGCCGCCAAACGGGTCGAAAGTCTAGCTCTCTGTTATATGTCACCCGTAAGGTAGCCGTCTCTTTATTGAGGACTCAAGTTTACACCCTTAAGAAGAGCTTAAGCCTAGGGCTTTCACTATCTCTATCCAAAGGGATAAATTACGTTGCCTTGATACAACATTAAAACACTCTTTAAGAGTGCGAATAATTATTTATAGCACCAAATAACTATGTTCTAATATGACAAACCTATATTCTATATGGCTTAGCGGGCGATTGATGCTTGCGTATAACTGGCGTTATGTCAAACAAGAGTGCTATTTAATATAATAAGCACTCAATTAGAGTGATTAGAATATAATGCGAGGTATCGCATTACTTTAGAGGGATGGCAATGGATTACCAAGAGTTCAGTGAGAAGGTCAAAAGCCTAGGCATGAAGCGCACCGAGTTTGTGCGCTACCTAGGCATGAGCAAGAACGCCTATACCAAGTGGTCAATGGATAACAGGGTGCCGCACCTTGTAGGGCTGCACCTAGACCTATTGTGTAAGGTGGCTACCTTATTGCCAGACCTAGACCAATACAAGGCCAATAGCGAGGGCTCGGGTGATGAATAGAGCTAAGCACCCTGTCGAAACTAAAAAGGTACTTCCTAGCGAGTTAGCCCGGGGCGCTGAAAGACCCCGAAATTTCTGTTCTCTCAAAATTCACTAGGGGGGTTGACGACATGACTAGTCTCCAGCAAATTGCCAGCCATTTAGGCATCACTAAAGCCGCTGCCTCAGAGCAAGTGAAAAAGCTAGGAATCGATTACAAAACCATGAGCCTAGACGAGATTGCAAGGGCTTACATGGCACGTCAAAGAGCGATTGCAAGTGGTCATACTGCTGCCATTGGTGTGGAAGGTGAAGATTTAGATTTGATGCAAGAGCGAGCCAAGAAAGAGCGCTGCGAGCGAGAACTATTACAGATGAAACTCGATAAACGCGCCCTAGAGGTCATCAACTTGAAATCATGGGAATTTAAGTGGCCTCACTTTACGGCGACTATAAAAAAGCACTTCTTGCTCGCAGAGAAAGAAATCATCAAGCAAACCAAGAAGCGCTATGGCATTAAGTTAGATATTGCCCTTATCCATAGTTTTGCCAATCAAGCACTTGTTCATTTAGAACATTCAACTAAACCATAAAGGAAGCCATCATGACAGTAGATAACCCCATCACTTACGAGCAGGCAAAAGAGGAGCTTCAGGCATTGCGTGGAAATCTGAAAGCGGAATTAGCCCAGTTCTCTGAAAAGCATTTAACGGCAACGGATACCAAGGCTCGAAGTGATATAAACCTTATTACCGCTTTAGTCGATGAGTTCGCAGAAGCCTCATTAGTGCGCATGGTAAAGCTCATCATGCAGGCATTGCATGAAGAAAAGCCCAAGTCCAGCCAGGAGCACGTAGATTTAGTCATCCAAAAAGCAATGAAGCAATTTGGCGCCCAATGAAGAAAGCCAAGACCGCTACTGGTGAGGTTATTGACCTCACCTATGAGCGCACTCTCAAAGAAAAACTACAACGGCAATTATTGGAGATTGAGATTGCGCTCGAGCGTGGCGAGTTGGAATTGATGGAGCCAGTAGAGGCAAGGTATGCAAACAAGGTCATGACTTGCAAGGCGGAGTTTCTCGCTATGCCGGAGAAAATTAGGCACTTGCTTCACGCTGACTATGGCACGACCATAGACATTGAATATCTCAATGAGATTATTTATAAAACGCTCACTATGCTCTCAGAGTGCAAAGGTGAGGACTTGCCTAGGTGCGACCCCAACTAAAAGACCCCGGCTGCATAAATCGGGTTTTGGGTATGCCTTACCCCATTTTGAAATTGGGAAATTTTTAGGGGTGGGGGTGACAATTTGTCAGGGGTGCAACTCTTGCAGAGGTTCAATGGTTGCAGGGGTGAGGGCGGCTCGCACCATGAGCCACGTTAAAGGGGTATGCTTTAAATCTCTAACGTGCTGGGGATTAAAAAATGGGCTTTCGCTTTCAAAAACGAATATCAATATCTAAATATTTGAGGCTCAATTTCTCAAAGACGGGCGCGAGCATATCCATTGGCAAGCGTGGCCTAGACTTGAATATCAAGGGTGACCAAGTGATGGGTAATATTGGCTTGCCTGGTACCGGACTCAGCTACAGAGAAAAGCTGACCCCAAAAGCTGGTGAACCTTCAACACCAAGCGAGCAAACCATTACGCAAGAGCCGAACCGGCCTAATCGCGCACTTATTCTTATAGTCTGTTTTATCTTGTTTGCGTTATTTTATGGTTTCCTGAAGATGGCAGGTGAATAGCATTTTCAGGTATGGTTTATTCAATGGCATGGAAATAGACATGATGCGGCGGGAAACGAGGTTATACCGGCCCAGCTAGTTTCCATACGTAATTAAAGCCAGCCTATGATTGGTTTTAATTTGTCAAAAGGAGTCAGGCTATGAAAATTACTCTCCACCATTTCGAAGATGCTCATGGCGTAAAACATCCATATGTCAGGATTTTGCGCGTTAACTGTAACAGGATAGTCCAGCAATCCATTTCTTTAAATAGATATTTGGCTTGTAAATGGGGCGGTATCCATGGACCTGATTATTGTTGACCCCAAAATAAATGCGGCAAGTCTCGTATGATGGTGCTATGAATTGAAGCGCTTATACAAAACGCTTGACTGCTTCGATACTGCGGGCCTTGTGAGTGCCCTCCCACTTCTACGCCATAAAACGACATTCGCCATACTGTTAATTGAGGGCATTCAATAGCTTGCACACCTTCATATTGGAAAACGCCATTGCCAAAATTTCCAAATACTCGATTTGTAGCGTTCATCGCCAATAGGCGTTGAAAAAATGGAACCCCTTCATTAATGAAAAATCCAGCTCTAACAACATAATCCTCATTAATTAGGAGTCTCCAATGATGCCAGGCCAAGCCCCTAGCTATGAGCTCGTAAAGTCTAGTCAATGAGCTCCCGTCAAATGGAATTGTTGATGATTTTTGCCTGCCACGATTGGGATTAATGACCGCTCCAGCTATAAGGGCGTTGTAAAGCTTCAAATTTCTTTTTAAGCGATTTGGTACAAGCGTGCTTAACATGGTACTTGACGAGGCATGGGTTCCGCCAAATGGTAATACGGTAGTTAGATAGTGCTCAAGCTGAGATTTTTCATTATTGCAATCCTTGCAGGCCGGGACTTTTGGGAGCTTGTCTCTTTGCTCTGCTAGAAAAAATTGGCGCGCAATGACATGGTCCCCATCTATAGATTGGCGTTTTAAACAATACACGCATGCTTTATTTTTATAAGCTTTGCTCATCCTCTGAGCCTGCTGGTTTTCAGGGTTTATATCTTAATGGTTGATAAGGGAAGCTTGTTTGGCGGCCAAAGCTGGTTGGTATCATGGTAAATTATTTAATGCTAGCGCTTTGTATTTCTGCGATTTCATTGCTACCAAATATTTTGAATGTATGGCTCTTGTCTTGCGATGGAAATGAAATTGCCAAAAAATCACTGTCAATATGAGTTACCAATCTCCAAATTTTATCAGGAGAGGGGGTTTTTAGCTCGATGATGGGTGCGGAGGAAAACTTGGTTTCTATATCGAGTAATGCTTGTGATTGTCCCAATGCATTAGGAGCTTGATAAATTCCAAAGGAGATAACAAAAAAATAAATGAGCATTAACTCATGCCCTTCCCACTTCAAACCCTTCTTTGCTAGGCGCGCTATTACCTCTCCAATCGTTAGTCCCGCTGAAATTGCAATACACCCCGCACCTAAATTAAGAAATAGATGTTGTGTTTTCGGCTCAAACCAATCAAAGGGGTAAGTGCCAAGGAAGAAAAGGGCGGCAGACAAACCTAGAAATACAACTGAGCCATAAATCAGGCCCTTGTACGTGATTTGTCTTTGAGCTAAAAATACAATAGAAATAAAGATTGAAAATCCAAACGCGCATAGTAGTCCGGCACTTTTAGCTATAAATCTACCCGGGGACATCATTGATATTACCCAGGGAGCCCCCAAATTAGAGTAGTAGCTGGACACCTCCCTCCATCCCATAAGAAGCCCGATTGCTGTAAGTCCCCCTACGAGCCCAGCAATTTTGGGAAGTAGCCCAAGGACTGACGAAGTGGCTTCAAGTGTTTTATCTGTAGACAATCTAAGCTCCAAGTTTATATTTATTGACCAATATTATTAGTTGAAAATAATCCACTCTACCTCCGCTCATTTAAAGTGGAAATCAAATTAATAAGAGCTCAAGCCTAAGTTCTAGAATTTAATTCACTACGCTGCTCTACCACCTTCATGTTGAAAAAAACTTTAAATAAGTTGTTAAATAGCTCATGGGGAATGAGCTTAGCAATTCTTTATGCCATAGAAAAGTAATAACGAGCAATGGCGCCCAACAAGGAAACCTGTAATTGACTCCAACCGGGGAAAATATTGAATATCTTAAAAGGGTATTAAGAAGTATTTGAAGAGATTTCCATGCACTCCATTGGGCGGTAATATAACCTCCTTCGGGGCAGCCATTAGGACTCATCACCTCATATTGGGCTCTATATGACCAATTTGTATTGGTGATTCCTCCCATATCTTCAGAAAGCTCAACCTCCTGATGAAAGTCAAACTTTGGGTTTGATGGCGAGAATGAAATGCCATTGCCATCCAAAAGAGAATAGTCCTCATGCGGCCCATCGAAATAACGTCTCTTCATGACGGCAGCATTTAATAACTCTTTTTGAATTTCTCTATATCGAGCCGATATTTCAGAGCGCTTTGCAATGGATTCGGGGGCATAAAAATATCTTGCGAGTAGATATAGCAGAATGCCAGTGGCAATTAGCTTAATTTTCCATGGGGGTATTTCTATTGGACTGCTTGATGACGGCAGCAATGATGCCAAATATTCAACTACATGAATTCCGGTAAAGGCCCATATAAATATCAGAGTCAATGCAACCACAAGATTTCTTCGTATTTTTTCATATGAGTCTTCTTCAAATATAATCATGCTTTGCCTAGTTGCTTTGAGTGGTGATGCGATGGTTGAGTTTAGCTTGGGAACATGGGCCGTAAACGCGGGTAGCTGGGGCAGTGAATACTAAAGTTGGAAGTAGTAATTTAGTGGAGTGAAAATAAAAACCCCGCCTGGGCGGGATTTAAGGGCTAACTTTTAAACATCTTTTATTAGGTCAGAATAAAGTTCTTTTGGATATGCCGCATCAATCAAGGCAATTTCTTTGGCTGCCTCAATATTTCCGCAACCGACTGAGCCTCGCAACTTAATTGAGCCTGATTCAATGCCTGCTTTGATTACACCAATTGCTTCATTTGCATTAAATGCCATGATAAGTCCCATTTAGGTAAGTAATGTTAAAGATTAGCACTATTGGGCGGAAATTTTAGTAAAAACACTTAGGGTTGGGGTAATCATCTAGCCCCAATAATCCTTTGGTGGGTTATAAATACTAAAACTTGTAAGTATTTTTAACTCTGGAGTAATGATGGCCACCAAAAGACGTCTCAATGAACAAGCCTCAAGGCGAATTGCGGGCTATCAAGAGCGCAAAAAGTTATTTATACAAATAGAGAAAGAGCGAAAATCTAAAGTCATTTCTTATGTAACTGGCGATAGAAGGGGGTTGGAAACGCAAATATCACCAGAAGTAATTGATATTTTTGTTGAACACCTTGATGCTATTGGCCCAACAAAAAAGATTTCACTACTTTTGCATACTAATGGTGGAAATACTGCTGCGGCTTGGCGTTTAGTAAATTTAATTCAGACCTTTTGCGATGAGTTGGAGGTGATAGTCGCAGCAAAGGCCTTAAGCGCTGGTACGCTCATTTCCCTCGGTGCAAATCGGATAGTAATGACTAAACAGGCCGCATTAGGGCCAATTGACCCAAGTTTGAACCATCCGCTAAATCCACCCATGCCAGCTATGCCCAATATAAATATTCCAGTAAGCGTAGAGGCCGTAAAAGGGTACCTAGATGCAACAAAAGATTTTGGCATAAATGGAGAGGCTTGCCGAACCCAGGTAATTATTGATTTAGCAAATAAGGTGCACCCACTAGTACTGGGTCAAATATTTAGAACTAGCTCCCAAATAAGGTTTTTAGCTAGGAAATTATTGGGAAGGCAGGTCAATGACCAGGTAAAGATGGACCAGATTATTGATTTTTTATGTGCCGAATCTGGAAGTCATGATTACACAATTAATCGGCGAGAAGCAAGGGAGCTTGGGCTGAATATTGAAACTCCATCTGTAAATTTTTACGACATTATTAAGTCTATCCACTCTAGTTATGTGAAGGAGCTTCAGTTGCTCGAGCCTTACGACCCAAATCAGCTTATGGGTGCTCAAGACTCTGTAAACTATTTACTTCCTCGTGCCGTGATAGAGAGTTCAAAAATTGGCTCCCATCAATACGTTAATGAGGGAACGCTATCAAAAAATAATCCAGGCCAAACGGGTATAATGGGCATCTCTGATTTAAGATGTTTTGAGGGCTGGAGAAAAATCAAATGACTATGCAATTTTTTAAAGAAACGGCTGATTCAAGTCAATTGTTTAAGCAGGGGCCATCTGTTGGTACCGACAATATTTCTAGCACTAGTGTGCCGGGTAATCTTTCGGATATTCTCCGTTCAACACCAGCTGTACAGTCAACCCATTTGGTGGTCAATATCATTCGCGACCAAGTTGCGGTAAAAGGCGTTTAGAGACTCTTCAAGAATTTGGTGGCCCTGCCTCAAAAAGGCAATAAGGCAGTTAGAGTACTTCAAGTGCGAATTTTGTAAGACTAGATATTGGAAGCTGGTTGAGTAGGTGGTAAGAGCCCCGCTCAAGCATATTGCCCGCCCGCCTTTATTGGGAGTTCGATTAAAAAAGCTTTTTTAAAGCTTAATTAGTGAAAGCTATCCGGTAAATTATTTTTTGGCAATGATGCATTGTTATAAAGTTATGCCATGACTGACGAAAGCACATCCGAACAATATTCATTATTTAATCCCCCTGAGGGGGTAAATAATGGCAAATACACCCCATTAAGAGATGTCAAATATAGCGATTACATAGTCTATGTTGATGAAAGCGGGGACCATGGCATGCAGACCTTGGACCCAGAGTACCCAGTGTTCGTGCTGGCTTGCTGTGTTTTTCATAAAAGACACTATGCCGAAGTGGTTGCCCCCTCAGTGCAGGGCTTTAAATTCAAAAATTTTGGGCATGATTTAGTTGTGCTCCATGAGCATGAAATTCGAAAGGAGAAAAAACCTTTTAAATTCCAAAATAAAAAGCATAAAAATGGATTTATAGAGGAATTAACAACCATCATCGGTGATGCAAACTTTGTCTTAATTACTTGCGTCATAAATAAGGATGGATTGCGCGCAACACCATCTAGCTCAACCAATCCCTATCATCTTGCCCTTGGATTTTGCCTGGAAACTCTGTTTGAGTTTATGCAAGAGAAGTCGCAAGATGGGCTATTAACTCATGTGCTTGTTGAGCAGAGAGGCAAGAAGGAGGATGGAGAGCTGGAGCTTGAGTTCAGGCGTATTTGCGATGGCCAAAACAAATACTCAAAAACTCTTCCATTCGATGTTTATTTTGCTGATAAAAAAGTAAATTCTTCCGGGCTCCAGTTTGCAGACTTGATTGCCCGGCCTGTTGGTTTAAGTATTTTGAGGCCGCAGCAAAGCAATAGGGCCTTTGATGTTCTTCGCTCAAAATTCTATTGTGCTGGAGGGCGCAAAGAGGTTGGTAAGGACTTTATTGGGTGGGGGCTGAAGGTATTTCCTGGACCCTAAAAAGCGAAAAACCCCGATGAAGCTCACCGAGGTTTAGACGCCGACCGGGTTCTCCCAATCCACTTGCATTTATTATAGTATTTTTCGTTAACTGGTCAAACAATCGGTTGCAACCTGTTTGCGTTAAGTGGGCTTTACACAAGCCATATTTTCTTACATGGTGGTTACATGACTCCAAAAGACTAAAAAGGCTTTCAAGCCGATTGACCTGAAAGCCTTATATATACTGGTTGCGGGGGCAGGATTTGAACCTACGACCTTCGGGTTATGAGCCCGACGAGCTGCCAGACTGCTCCACCCCGCGTCTGAAGCTGAAATTCTACCATTTTTTGGACCCCTCTGTCGAGGTAAACCTTTAAAAGATGCATAAATAAGCGGTTTTTTGCCCTAAATTCCAAATTTGACGACTCTATAGAAGGAGTAACATATTGCCACGCAACAACACGCTAGGAACAGTTCATGTCGCTGAGTAATCCAGAGTTTTCTGAATCATCCCTATTAAGACCTGTTGAGATCTCTCGTGAGAGCCACCCTCATAAAAAAGGTGCATCGATTGCTTTAATGTTTGCAGCAATTGGCGTTGTGTTCGGTGATATTGGTACCAGCCCTTTATATGCGTTGAAAGAATGTTTTAGTCCTGAGCATGGCATTCCCTTTTCGGCTGATGCTGTGTATGGCGTCATATCCATGGTTTTTTGGGCTTTTGCAATCGTCGTTTCACTCAAGTATGTGTTGTTTGTGATGCGTGCAAATAATCATGGTGAAGGCGGCATCTTAGCGCTCATGGCGTTAGCCCTGAGAACTGCGCCATCAGGCTCCAAGCGATCTTTGTTAATCATTATGGCCGGTGTTTTTGGCGCCTGCATGTTTTATGGTGATGCGATTATTACTCCCGCAATCTCAGTGCTTTCTGCCGTTGAGGGTCTTGAAGTTATATCTCCTGACCTCACGCGTTTTATTTTGCCCATTACTGTTTTAATTCTCGTCATCTTGTTTGTTATTCAAAAAACGGGAACCGATGTTGTTGGAAAACTATTTGGCCCAATTATGGTGATGTGGTTTGTGGTCATAGGATTGATGGGCTTGTACCAGGTGGTGCAGCACCCAGCGATCTTTTCTGCAATTAATCCAATGTATGCCATTCACTTTATGGATGAACATGCGTTGCAAGGTTTTATTGTGTTGGGTGCAGTGTTCTTGGTGCTAACTGGTGCTGAAGCACTGTATGCAGATATGGGTCACTTCGGTATTAAACCTATTCGCATGGGTTGGTTCTTTATTGTGATGCCAAGCTTACTCTTAAATTACTTTGGGCAAGGCGCAATGTTTTTGGATAACCCCGAAACAATCAGTAATCCATTTTTCTTGATGGTGCCAGAGAGTTTTGTTTTCCCATTAGTATTGCTTGCAACTGCAGCTACGGTCATTGCATCGCAAGCTGTGATCTCTGGTGCATTTTCAATGACCAGCCAAGCAATCCTCTTAGGATTTGTGCCGCGTATGAAAGTACGCCATACATCCGATCGTGAAATTGGTCAGATTTATATGCCTTTTGTAAATTGGGCTTTATTAATTTTAGTTGTTGCGGTGGTGTTAGCTTTCAAAAAATCTGAAAATCTAGCTGCTGCTTACGGTATTGCTGTAACGACTACCATGATTGTTACTACTTTCCTGGCCGCTATAGTGATGCGCGTTGTATGGCGCTGGAACACGATCTTGGTTACTCTGGTCATTGGATCATTCTTGGTAGTTGATCTTGCTTTCTTGACTGCTAACTTATTAAAAATTATGGAAGGGGGTTGGTTTCCACTTCTCTTGGGCGCAGTTTGTTTTTTATTCCTGATGACTTGGTATCAAGGTCGCAAAATCTTGCGTCAAAATGCGATGAATAATGGCATTGAACTAAAGAGTTTTATTGAATCTTTGATGATGCACCCACCGCATCGTGTTGAGGGTACTGCTATCTTCTTGACTGCCCACGTGGATTATTTGCCAGTCTCTTTCCTGCACAATCTTAAACATAATCATGTACTTCACGAGAGAGTTTTTTTCCTCAAGGTCAGTATTTGGGATGTGCCTTATGTGAAGGATGGAGAGCGTATTACCTTGCGAGATCTTGGTAATGGCATATATGTAGTTCGTGCTGTCTATGGATTTAATGAGACGCCGGATATGGGTCAAATTATCGAATTAATTGAAAAATCATCTGATCTGAAGTTTGACATGATGAATACCTCATTCTTCCTCTCGCGCGACACTATTGTGTCTACTGAAATTCCAGGGATGGCGATGTGGCGTGAACGCTTGTTCTGCTGGATGTATCAAAATGCAGGCCGCCAATCCGACTTCTTCAAAATTCCTGCGAACCGCTTGGTTGAGTTGGGCGCGAAGGTGGAAATTTGAGAAAACACTTTTCTCTAAAATCCAAAATATTCATTGGAATATTTTTATTAGTTAGCTCTATTAGTGGCCTGGCTTTGGCTACTCCTGCCGAAGAGACTGAGCTAGCGAAGTTGGATAAGATCGAGGCTGAACTTGAGCTGCAAAGAGATTGGGCTAAGTACCGCTGGAATAAAGCCTCTACTGATTGTTATCAAAACTACTGGGTGAACTATTGCTTACGAAGTGCTAGAGCAGATTACCGCAAAGAGATCGATCCAATTAGCGAGCAAGAGCGTGCTTTGCATGAAGTCCAGCGCAATCTACGTAAAAGTATTAAGGATCAAGAAGATCAAAAACGTGCTGCTGAGCGTGCCGCTCCAGAAAAGGCTGCTGAGCGTGCTGATAACCAGCGTGAATTTGAGGACAAGCAAAAAGCAGCAGCAGCTAGGGCGGCTGACTTAGAGCAGCGTCGTAAAGATGCCCCTAAGCGTGCTCAGGAAAATAAAGCGGGCACTCAGCTCGATTAATTTCTTCTCCATATCAATTTAATTTATTAGGCAACTCTTGGCTAAAGTCAAAACGGTTTATATCTGCCAATCTTGTGGCGGTACTTCTGCAAAATGGCAAGGACAATGTCCTTCATGTCAGGCTTGGAACACCATGGAAGAAGGATTGCCTGAGACAAGTTCTAACTCACGGTTTCAGGGCTTAGCGCAATCATTGCCAAGACAAAAGCTTTCTGCGATTGCCGCTGAAGATTTGCCACGCTTTAGTACAGGTGTTGAGGAGTTTGATCGCGTGTTGGGTGGCGGTTTGGTTCCCGGTGGTGTGGTTCTATTGGGTGGTGATCCGGGTATCGGTAAGTCCACACTGTTATTGCAAGCATTAGCGGAGATGAGCTCTGCTGGTATGAATGTTCTCTATAGTAGTGGTGAAGAATCGGCGGCACAAATTGCATTGCGTGCAAAACGAATTGCTCTAAATGCTCCACAACTTGAAGTCTTGGCAGAAATTCAATTGGAAAAACTCATTTCCATTATGGATACCGTGAAGCCACAAGTGTTGGTCGTGGATTCTATTCAGACTCTGTACTCTGAAGTACTAAGTTCTGCACCAGGATCCGTGGCGCAAGTTCGAGAGTGCGCCGCTCAATTGACTAGAGCGGCAAAATCTAGTGGTATCTGTGTATTGATGGTGGGTCACGTTACTAAAGACGGGCACTTGGCTGGCCCACGGGTCTTAGAGCATATCGTCGATACCGTGCTGTATTTTGAGGGCGATACCCATTCATCATTCCGCTTAGTGCGCTCAATTAAAAATCGTTTTGGCGCTGTGAATGAGCTCGGTGTATTTGCGATGACTGAAAAGGGTCTGCGGGGTGTCACTAATCCGTCGGCCATTTTCTTGTCGCAACATGAGCAAATGGTTCCAGGCGCTTGCGTATTGGTTACTCAGGAGGGTAGTAGACCGCTCTTGGTAGAAATTCAGGCGCTGGTTGATACTGCGCATGTACCAAATCCACGCCGTCTAGCGGTTGGCTTAGAGCAAGCTCGTCTTGCAATGCTTCTAGCGGTATTGCATCGCCATGCGGGTGTTGCTTGCTTTGATCAGGATGTTTTCTTAAATGCAGTTGGCGGTGTGAAGATTTCAGAGCCAGCTGCTGACTTGGCAGTGTTGTTGGCAATTCAGTCATCGATTCGTAATCGGGCATTGCCTAAAGAGTTGATCGTATTTGGTGAAGTTGGTTTAGCGGGAGAGATTCGTCCATGCCCGCGTGGTCAAGAGCGACTTAAGGAGGCTGCCAAGCTTGGTTTTACGGTAGCCATTATTCCAAAAGCAAATATGCCAAAGACCAAGATTCCGGGATTAAAAGTGATTCCAGTAGAGCGAATTGATCAGGCAATCGCAGCGGCTGCAGAACTGAGTTAAAACCTTCCATTCATTAACGTAGATCTTCTGCTTGTATTAAGAGCACTTGCTCTTCGCCTGCAGAAACTTCCATCCAAATCGCTGGAATTTGTGGGAAGGCTCTTTTAAAGTTCTCATACTCATTGCCAATTTCAATCAGAATGGCGCCGCGCTCTGAAAGATAATCTGGAGCTTGAGCAACAATTCTACGAATGAGATCCATGCCGTCATCACCACCCGCAAGCGCAAGTTCTGGCTCGGCATGATATTCAGCAGGCAGCGCACTCATTGAAGTGGCATTTACATAGGGCGGATTACAGATGATCAGATCAAAAAGATTATCTTCATTGGGCTCTGGTAAGGCATCCCATAGATCTCCATCAAAAAGCTCTACTTGAGAATTAAGGCCATGACGATCAATGTTACGTGCGGCAACGGAGAGGGCTGGCAGGCTAATGTCACAGGCGCTAACGTGAATGTCTGGACATGAGAGGGCTAACAAGATCGCTAGAGACCCATTGCCTGTACATAAATCTAGGACATTGCCATCGGCAGGTAACCAGGACTCTAAGGATCCATCCACGATGAGTTCGGCAATCCAAGAACGTGGAACGATGCTTTGCTCGCTACAAAAAAACGGTACGCCCATCAACCAAGCTTCACCCAAAATATAGGCCAGTGGTTTGCGGGTAGAAATTCTTTGATCTGCTACAGCGTATGCTTTCTGCTGCTGTTCACTTGAGAATTCTTGTTCTAGATGATCTAGCGCTTCAGATGGGCTCAGGTCGAGTTGCTTGCTCACAATCCATAGGGCTTCACTTTGGGCATCAATGGCGCCATGCCCATAATGTAAATTTGCTGCTTCTAGTTTTTGTGCAATTTGTTCAATGCACTGATTGACTGTCATCGCTTGCGAAGGCTCAGGGTCCATGATGGATAAATTGTGATTTAGAGGGGGAGGTAAATAGGCAGACGCTTAAGCAATGAGTTGCTCAAGGGTTTTGCGATAAATATTTTTGAGTGGCTCAACATCATCAACAATGACGCACTCATTGATTTTGTGGCTGGTTGCATTTAAAGGGCCAAATTCCACCACCTCTTTGCAGATTTTGGCAATAAAGCGTCCATCGCTAGTACCACCAGTAGTTGAAAGCTCTGTATCAACTTGAGTTTCGGCTTTAATCGCAGCGCGTAAAGCACCGGCTAAATCACCATCACCAGTAATAAAGGGGCTACCACCTAGCACCCAGTCAATCTCAAACTCTAGGCCAGCATTATTAAGAATAGTTTCAAGACGCTCACGCAATTGCTCTGGCATGCTTTCTGTGGAGAAACGGAAATTAAAGTCAATTACCAAATCGCCAGGGATAACATTATTCGCGCCGGTACCGGCATGAACATTTGAGATTTGAAAACTCGTTGGCTGAAAATATTGATTTCCTTTATCCCACTCGGTTTCGACCAAAGCAGTAATTGCAGGCGCAGAGAGATGAATTGGATTTTTGCCAAGGTGAGGGTAGGCAATATGCGCTTGAATACCTTTGATTTTCACTTTGCCAGATAAAGAACCGCGACGACCATTTTTAATCATGTCACCCAATTGATCGACGGAAGTAGGTTCACCAATCACGCAGTAATCCAAGCGTTGGCCCTGTTTTTGCAAGCGCTCGCACATGATGACGGTGCCATCATTAGCTGGACCTTCTTCATCGCTAGTAATCAAGAAGGCAATACTTCCTTGGTGATCTGGATGGGCTGTTACAAATTCTTCGGTAGCAACTACAAAGCCTGCTAAAGAAGTTTTCATATCAGCAGCGCCACGTCCGTAAAGCATACCGTCCCGAATCGTTGGCTTGAATGGATCGCTAGTCCATTTTTCAAGGGGGCCAGTTGGCACGACATCAGTATGACCAGCAAACATCAAGACTTTGCCTTGATCGCCAGCTTTACCTTTTTTAATCGCCCACAAGTTTGTTACTTGAAAATTGTCGGGACCACTTACAACACTTTCAGTATGAAAACCAATTGCTTGTAAGCGTTTAGCTATTAAATCTTGGCAGCCACCATCAGCCGGTGTTACGGAATAGCAAGCAATGAGAGCTTCGGTTAGCTCGAGGGTGGCGCTCATAGATTTTTAGTCGCGAAGAAGTTCGTTGATGGCAGTCTTAGCTCTAGTTTGAGCATCGACCTTTTTCACAATGATGGCGGCATACAAGCTGTATTTGCCACAAGCGGAAGGTAGGGAGCCAGGAACAACCACAGAGCCTGCTGGCACGCGACCGTAGTGAACTTCACCAGTTTCACGATCGTAGATCTTGGTGCTTTGACCAATATAGACGCCCATGGATAAAACGGCGTTTTCTTCGATAACTACACCTTCAACCACTTCAGAGCGGGCGCCGATAAAGCAGTTATCTTCAATAATGACTGGGCCGGCTTGAATTGGTTCTAAAACGCCACCAATACCAACCCCGCCAGAAAGGTGCACGTTTTTACCAATCTGAGCGCATGAACCAACAGTTGCCCAGGTATCAACCATAGTGCCTTCACCTACATAAGCGCCAATATTGACGTAAGAAGGCATCAAAACAGCGTTTTTACCGATAAAGGAGCCACGGCGGGCTACAGCAGGTGGAACAACACGGAAACCGCCAGCAGCAAAGTCAGCAGCGGTATAGCCTTCAAACTTGCTAGGAACCTTGTCATAGAACTGGGTATAGCCTCCAGCACTCATTGGAATATTGTCTTCAAGGCGGAAAGAGAGCAAGACGGCTTTCTTAACCCATTGATTTACTTCCCACTTGCCTACAGAGCGACGCTCCGCAACCCGAATGGTGCCGGCATTGAGGCCTTCCAAGACTGCATTTACGGCACTCCGGACGTCCCCAGGGGCGCTGTTTGGTGAGAGGTCTGCGCGGTTTTCCCAGGCTTGTTCAATGATGCTTTGTGGTGATTGGCTCATGCTTTTCAGTTAACTATCAGATTGTTAAGGGATTTTGTCCCTGAAGGTGAATTTATCATTATATCGATGGGGCAAAAACGCGTCCAAGTAGCCCTAAGCTTGCTATCATCTTCCCACTTTAGATGTAAATATTTACCCTTTTATTTGAACCTCTTTTTTCCCTGCAAAGTACGCCGTGCAACTGAAATCCATCAAACTTTCCGGCTTCAAGTCTTTCGTTGACCCAACCCATTTTGAAATGCCTGGCCAATTAATTGGTGTTGTAGGCCCTAACGGTTGCGGAAAATCGAACATTATTGATGCCGTACGCTGGGTTTTGGGTGAATCTCGCGCTAGTGAATTGCGTGGCGAGTCTATGCAAGACGTTATTTTTAATGGATCAGGTCTACGTAAACCGTCTGGTCGTGCCAGTGTTGAACTCATTTTTGATAATGCTGAAGGACGTGCTCAAGGTCAATGGAGCGCTTTTACAGAATTAGGCATTAAACGTGTTTTGACGCGTGACGGTAATTCTAGTTATTACGTCAACAATCAAGTAGTGCGTCGTAAAGATATTCAGGATATTTTCTTGGGCACCGGTATGGGCCCAAGAGGTTACGCGATCATTGGTCAAGGAACCATCAATCGTATCTTAGAAGCAAAACCAGAAGAATTGCGTGTGTTCTTAGAGGAAGCCGCTGGTGTTTCTAAATACAAAGAGCGCCGTAAAGAAACTGCCTCTCGTCTAGAAGACACTGTAGAAAATTTAACGCGCGTTGAAGATATCTTGCGTGAGCTTGATCAACAACTCACTCGTTTAGAAAAACAAGCAACTGTTGCTGAGCGTCATGCAGAGCTTTCTACGCAAATGAAATCACAACAACAGTTGTTGTGGTTTGTGCGTCAGACGGAGGCTGGTAAAGAGCAAGAGCGCCATGCTAATGGTATTCGTGATACCCAAGTGAATCTTGAAGAGCAGACAGCTAAGCTACGCCATGCCGAGGCTGAGCTCGAAACGATGCGTACTCAGCAGTACGCATTACAAGATAAAGTTTCTGAAGCTCAAGGCGAGTTGTATCAAACAAATTCTGACGTCAGTCAGGTCGAATCACAGATTCATTATGTGCAAGAAGCACGTCAGCGTTTACAGCAGCAAACCCAAGATTTGCAAGCGCAGTTACAGCGCTGGACCGTGCAGGAAACGGATGCTGCTCAAGCGCAACGTACTGCAGAGCACGAATTAAATGAGGCTTCTGAAAAAGAGCAAACTTTATTGGCCGAATTAAATGGCTTGCAAGAGCAAATGCCAAGTCGCGAAGAGGGCTATCAAACTGCATCTCGTGATTTGAATAATGCACGCGATGCTTTAGCTACTATTGAACAGCGTCTTGCCAGCTTGGGTGAGCGCATTCGTGCAATTTCAGCGCAATCAGATGAGCTCAAAGGTCGTGAAGCGCGTTTAACTGGTGAGCTCGATGGTATGCGCAGACCGGATGCAGAAGCTTTGCAAATGGCAATTGATCGTCATGCCATGGCGCAGCGTAAAGTTGATGAATCAAAGCAGCGTGCTGGTGAAACGCAACAACGTGTACCCGCTGCTGATGAAGCCCGCAATGCTGCTCAACAAAAGATTCAGACGGCCAATCAGGATTTGGCGCAAACCGAGGCTAAATTAACGGCTTTAACTGCTTTGCAGGCGAGCGTGCAAGCTCAGGGCAAGATTGGTCCATGGCTTGAAAGCAAAGGGCTTAAAGAAAGTAAGCGCCTTTGGCAAGAGCTCAAGGTGGAGAGTGGCTGGGAAGCTGCTTTGGAATCTGTATTGCGTGAGCGCCTAGCTGCGGTCACAGCAAAGAGTGTGCAAGAAACTTTGGCATTAGCCAATGATGCGCCTCCAAGTCGTTTGGCGATTTTGTTAACCGAAGAGATTAGCCCTGCACATACATCTGCTCCAGCAGATTTCACGCCATTATTAAGTCGGGTGCAAAGCGCTGGTGCGCCAAGACTGACTTCCGTGTTGCAAGAGTGGCTAGACAATATCTATATTGCCTCAAGTCTTGAAGACGCTTTACATCGTCGCGAGAAGTTGCCAGCTGGTGGGGCATTTGTTACGCAGCAAGGCCACTTAGTAAGTCGTGTGGGCGTTCAGTTATATGCAGCAGACTCTGAGCAAGCAGGTATGTTGGCGCGCGCTCAAGAGATGGAGAGTCTTGAAAAGCAATTGCGTGCGCAAAAACTGATGCAAAGCGAATTGCAGGGTGAACTAGATCAGTGCGTTGCTAACTATCAAGCAGCGCATCAAGCTGCAGAGCAGGCACGAATTGCAGCTGAGCAAGCCGTTCAAGAGGCGCATGGTTTTGAAGTAGAAAGAATGCAGTTAACCCAAGCTGAAGAGCAATATAGTCAACGTGCCGCACAAATCCAGGGTGAGTTGAGTGAATTGCGTCAGCAGGGCGAGCAATTAAGTCAAACTCAAGAACAATCAGCTACAGAGTTGACTGAGTCTGAAAAAGCTAAGCAAGGCCTTCAAGAGGCGCTGGCAACTGCTCAAGAAAAACTCGAGATTTCTACGCAAGAGCGTGATCGTTTACGCGAGTCATTGCGTACCGCAGAAATGGCTGCACAAGAAGCTGCATTTGCAACCCGTTCATTGCAACAGCGTATTGCTGATTTACAACGCGATCAAAGTACTGCGCGTACTCAGATCATGGAGATTCAGGATAAGCATGATCTTGCCACGCAGGAGCTTGAATCCTTAAGCGATGAAGAGGCGCAAGACAAGTTGCAAGGTTTGTTACTTGCACGTAGCGCACGTGAAGCTACTTTAGCAAATGCCCGTACTGAACAAGATGCTTTATTACATCAATTGCGTGAGGCGGATGAAGCTCGCATGCAAGTTGAGCGTAGCTTGCAGCCAATGCGCGACAAGGTGGTTGATTTGCAATTGCGCGAACAAGCAGCCCGTTTGAATTTTGAACAATTCGCTACCTTGTTGTCTGATGCAGAGGCTGACTTGACCGCTCTAGAGGCAAGCTTTAGCCCTGATTTAAAAGTAGGCGCACTTCAAACCGAAGTAAATCGCTTAAATACTGAGATTCAATCGCTTGGCCCTGTAAATATGGCGGCCCTTGATGAGTTATCCAGTTCGCGTGAACGCAAGCAGTTCTTGGATGCCCAATCAGCTGATTTGAATGAGGCAATGCAAACCTTGACAGATGCGATTGCGAAAATTGATGCAGAGACTCGCGATTTATTGCAAGGCACATTTGATCAGGTAAATGGCCACTTCGGAAAATTGTTCCCAGAATTGTTTGGTGGTGGTCATGCTGAGTTGGTGATGACTGGTGAAGAGATTTTGGATGCAGGCGTTCAGGTAATGGCTCAGCCTCCAGGCAAGAAAAATAGTAGCATCTATCTACTCTCCGGCGGTGAGAAAGCTTTAACGGCAATTGCCCTTGTGTTCTCGCTCTTCCTCCTCAATCCGGCGCCGTTCTGCTTGCTCGATGAGGTGGACGCTCCGTTAGATGATGCAAATACCTTGCGCTATGCTCAGCTAGTCGCCAAAATGTCAGATAAGACACAGTTTTTGTTCATCTCACATAACAAGATCACTATGGAAATTGCCCATCAACTGATTGGTGTCACGATGCAAGAGCAGGGCGTATCGCGCATTGTTGCGGTGGATATCTCTTCTGCAGTTTCGATGGTGGAGGCTGCTTAAGTGTACGTAGAACAAATCATGACGATGTTGGGTTTGTCTGATTTGCAGTTTGCTTTGGCCGCCATCGGGCTACTGATTTTGATATCAGTAGCTATTTTCAATTTCAAATATTCCCGCGCACGTCGTAAGGCAAGAGAGCAATCCGTATACTCTCTTGATGAGCGTTTTGCTCGCGAGCCTAGCTTTGGTCAGGGATTTGCAGATACAGATTCTGGGGAGCGGTCTGAACCGAGTTTTGCTAGCCCTTTAGCCACAACGATTACCCCTCCTGAGAAATTTGCAATTGATCCAAGAATTGATTGCGTCATTACATTACGTTTTGATGAGGCTATTAGTGGCGCTGAAATTCTGGAGGAAATTAATGCCTGGGCAGATACACAGGCGCAATCTAATGCTCGTTGGATGTGCGAGGGCCTGAATGCCAATATTGATGTAGCCGAAGACTGGGAAGAATTGCATCCCGATTCTAGCTATTCTGATCTCCAGTTAGCCATTCAGTTGGCTAGTCGCAAAGGCCCTATTGGCGTGATCGAGCTCTCTGATTTTTGCTCTCGTGCCCAAGCCTTAGCTGATACGCTGGGTTCTCAAATCGATATGCCAAGTGTTAATACGATGTTGGAAAGTGCTAAAGAGCTGGATGCTATGGCTGCTGAGAGTGATATTCAGCTCAGTATCAATGTGCTTTTTGATGAAGCTTGCCCTTGGGGTAATTTTGATGCGCTGATGCGTCAACGGGGTTTCAAATTATCACGCAATGGTAGGCAGTATGAGTTTTACAGCAATGGCACCATGATCTTCAATACCGTAGAGATGGATCCTAATGCACCAGTGGCACAGTTGACCTTGCTATTGGAGGTGCCCCTAGTTACAGATGAAGAGCGCGCATTTGAAAGAATGTTGGGCGAAGGTGTTGAGATTGCACAAGCGGCTCATGGTCGTTTGGTTGATGACAACGGAATCAACCTCAGCGAAGCTGCAGTTATCAGCATTCGTCAACATCTTGACGGCCTCTACGCCAATCTTGAGAAATCCGGCATTCCTGCTGGATCTTCTACAGCAAGTAGACTCTTTAGCTAGGAAATCACCTTGTCGTCCAATAGTCCGACAAATTTAGCGGAGCGCTACGCATTCCTGCAGGTAGAACTTGCTCGCCTAGAGCATGCCTACTATGTGCTCGACAACCCTTTGCTACCGGATATTGAATATGACCGTCTCTATCGTGAGTTATTGGATATTGAAGCAGTCCATCCAGAGTGGGTTACACCTGAGTCTCTATCTCAGCGTGTAGGCGGCACCGCTTTAAAGGAGTTTGATTCGGTCACCCATGAAGTGCCTATGCTTTCGCTCAATAATGCATTTGAAGAATCTGAACTCATTGCCTTTGATCGTCGTTGTCGTGAAGGCTTGCATGCAGACCAAGTTGATTATGCAGGTGAATTGAAGTTTGATGGTTTAGCAATCTCACTTCGTTATGAAAATGGCTCCTTAGTAAGGGCTGCTACTCGTGGTGATGGAGCCAGCGGTGAAGATGTCACCGCAAATATTAAAACCATTCGCGCCATTCCACTAAAATTGACAGGAAAAAATATCCCCAAAGTATTAGAGGTTCGTGGCGAGGTCTTCATGTATCTTAAGGACTTCGAAAAAATGAATCGCCAGGCAGCCGAGCTTGGTGAAAAAGAATTTGCTAACCCGCGTAATGCTGCAGCAGGCAGTCTACGTCAATTAGACTCTAAGATCACTGCAAAAAGACCCTTGTCTTTCTTTGCATATGGCTTGGGTGCTCTAGAGCCACAGTCATGGCTACCCAAAACCCATGAAGAGTTGCTCAACACCTACGCAGAGTTAGGTCTGCCGGTTTGTTCGGAGCGCAGAGTGCTTCAATCTGTAAAAGAGATATTGGCTTTCTACGAAGAGGTTGGTACTAAGCGTGATTCATTGCCCTATGACATTGATGGTGTTGTCTATAAAGTGAACTCCTTTGCAGAGCAAGCAAAGCTTGGTTTTGTATCTAGGGCACCACGCTTTGCACTGGCTCATAAGTATCCAGCTCAAGAAGCGCTCACGACAGTTTTGGGTATTGATGTGCAGGTTGGGCGCACGGGTGCTATTACGCCTGTAGCTAGACTAGCTCCAGTTGAGGTCGGGGGTGTGACGGTCACTAATGCCACGCTTCATAACGAAGACGAAGTTAAGCGCAAGGATGTTCGTATTGGCGATACTGTGTCGGTTCGCAGAGCCGGGGATGTGATTCCTGAAGTGGTCTCAGTGATCAAAGATTGCAGGCCCACTGATGCCAAAGAGTTTCAAATGCCTACACGCTGCCCGGTATGTGATTCACATATTGAGCGTTTGGCCGATGAAGCAGTGGCACGTTGTAGCGGTGGGTTATTTTGTGGTGCACAGCGCAAACAGGCACTTATTCACTTTGCTCATAGGAGAGCATTAGATATTGAAGGCTTGGGCGAGAAGATTGTGGATCAATTGGTGGATCAAAATCTCGTTAGAACGCCAGCCGATCTTTATCGCTTGGGTTTTACTGCTCTAGCAAACCTAGAGCGTATGGGTGAGAAGTCTGCAGACAATCTCGTTCAGGCCATCAACCAATCCAGAAACACTACGCTAGCTCGATTTATCTTTGCCTTGGGTATTCGTCATGTGGGTGAGACAACTGCAAAAGATTTAGCCAATCACTATCGATCCATGCACGCCTTGATGGATGCTGACATGGAAGATCTTCTAAGTGTTAAAGATGTTGGGCCAGTAGTTGCCGACTCCATTACCAGTTTTATGCAAGAAGCTCACAATCGTGAAGTGATCGAGCAACTCCTAGCTTCCGGAATGCAACTCTCCGTGGAGGAGAAAGTCATTAGTGCGGCCTTGGCTGGTAAGACCTTTGTATTGACGGGAACATTTCCTACGATGACAAGGGATGAGGCTAAAGATCTTCTTGAGAAGGCAGGGGCAAAAGTTGCAGGATCTGTTTCCAAGAAAACAGACTACGTAGTTGCAGGTACCGATGCTGGCAGCAAGCTCACTAAAGCCGAAGAGTTGGGTGTACCAGTTATTGATGAATCGGCGATGCTGGCTTTATTAAGGTAGTCCATTTCCTACTGCAATATCAGGTAGTCATTTATCTCCACCTTGGATAAGCTCAAGGGTTTGAAAGGGGGAAAATGAGCAAAAAATTTGCAGAAAAGAGTCAGCGTGATCTTGCCGATATAGATGGTGAAGTTCTTCAAGGCCATACTTCTGAGGAATTCAAAATTGCGATTATTGGCTGTGGTGCTGCTGGGGTGGCAACCCTATTAGCTTTTCTCGAGTATCTGCCTACAAAATTTAATCAAAAAATAACAATTACTATTTTTGAAAAAGGCCCTGCTTTTGGTCCTGGGTTTGCTTATCAGTGTGACAACAATGAGTTGTTAATGAATATGGTGAGCTCAACTACGTCAATATTTCCAAATCAAAAGGGTGATTTTTGGAATTGGATGCTGGAAAAAGGCTGCCACATTGGGGGCCAACAGATTCTATCTAAGTCGGGTGTAGCACCCGATAGGTATATATCCCGTCAATTTTTTGGCGCATATCTAAAAAGTCAATTTGAGCATGGAATCTCAAGTCTTGAAAAATTAGGAGTAGAGATTGAGTTAATCAATTTAGAGGTTACTAATGCTTGTGTCCTTGGAGACAACTCTTTCAATGTTACTTTTGGTAAGGGGTTCTTACGTCATTTTAATTGTGTAATTTTGTGTGTCGGAAATACTGCACCAAAAGATATTTTCAATTTAGGCGAAAAAAGCCAATACATAAATAATCCATATCCTGTAAATAGATACCTTCAACTAATTAAGAGCAATGATTGCGTTGGCATTATCGGTGGCCAACTTACTGCAGCAGATATTGCAGTTGTCTTAGCCAATCAAGGTCATAAAGGTCCAATCAATTTTTTTACTAGAGACTTATATTTTCCGTTAACAAGATGTCCAATAGGGAAATACGATCTTCAATATCTGACCCATATCAATCTTGAGATATTAAAAAGCAAAAACAGGAATGGGATTTCTCTGCGTCAAATAATGCGGTTGGCAAGGAAAGAGTTCTTAGCAGCTGGAATTACATGGAATAAATTTTTTAAGCCCTCAACCAAGCAATATAGCTCATGGGTTCGGTCTTTATTAGAGGATGATGAAGATTTTTCATGTTGGCAAAATTTGGCAATAGCAACAGACGATGTTATTGGAGACTATTGGAATGCCTTATCGGACATAGAGAAGCATCTATTTATGAATAAGTTTCATCGTTTGTGGTCAGCAAAGAGAGTTCCGCTACCAGTTCATACTGTATTTAAGCTTTATTCCTTATTTAGCTTGGGTATTCTTAGGCATTATCCGCATTTAAAGGGGATTGATGCATCTGTTAAAAATCAATTTAGCGTAACCTTGGGTAATTCGAAACACCCAACCTTAACCAATAAGGTGTACTGCGATTGGATAATCAATGCATCTGGACCTTCTCGAGAAATCAGCAGGGTCGATTCGGTATTAATAAAAAATTTACTCGAATCTGGGTTGATTCTTAGAAATCCACATGGTGGAATTATGTTGGACTATGAAAGCTCTCGTATAAAAAACAATATCAATAGAGAGCTTAATAATTTTTACGCAATTGGCCACCTTACCTCTGGAACTTATTACTTCGTTAGTTCTTTGGATATGGTATCGCTAAGGGCAAGAGGTGTTGTGAGGCATTTGACGGAGTCTCTCAGCTATGACTCTAACCCCCAAAGATGTATTTCTGATTTTTTATATAGGGGCGAATATGCATCCTAAGAATAAGTTATTAATCCCCATGTTAATAATGCTGGTTATTTTGCCAATGATTGCAACGGATATTTATCTTCCGGTACTTCCCGCCATGGGGGAGCATCTTGGGGCTGCTGGATCAAGTCTGGCTGATAGCCTAGCTTCTTATATGCTCGGCTACTCCCTAAGTTTGTTCTTAGCGGGGGTGCTTGCGGATATCTATGGACGTCGAATCATCTCTATTATCGGGATATCAATTTTTTCTATTGCAAGTGTTGGATGCTTTTTTGCTTCCTCAATCGAGCAGTTGGTGGTATGGCGTTTCTTTCAGGCATTTGGGGGTGGAAGCGGAACACTCATTGCAAGAATTATCGTAAGGGATGTATACGATGAGCAGTCCCAAGTTAAGGTTTTAAGTTATTTGGCTACTGGATTAGTGATTTCGCCTATTTTCGGGCCAATCATTGGCGCCTTTATTTCAAATTACTATGGCTGGCGATCAATTTTTTTCATATTAACCTTCATATCCCTTTTCATATTAATTACCCTATGTCAATTCATGGGGGAGACTCTTGCAAGCAATAGGCGGAAAAAGGGCCTTCAGCTTGACTGGGTGCTTTCGCGATGGCTTGCTTTATGGGGACATCGTGAATTTGCATTTAATACTCTAGTAATTAGTTTTGCTTGGGCTATTTATTTCTCTTTCATTTCTAGCTCTCCGTTATTGATTCAGAATCTCCATAAGGTAGACCCAATTGAGTATGGGTATCTATTTGCAATAACAATTAGTGGGTTTATTTTTGGAACAATATTTATTCGACGCAAAATTGCGACCTGTAATTTAAAATCCCTAATTGCCATCTCTGGTGCTATTGCTCTGATATCTACTTCGATTCTTTATATTTTGGTATTGGCAGAAGTGGGAGCTCTGCCGGTGAAATTGTTCTTTGTATTTTGTACATTGTTTGGCATTGGTATCATTTTCCCCGCAACACAGGCTGGAGTTACTAGACCTTTTCAGGATGACATTGGTTTAATTTCTGGGATTTTCTACTCTACTGAGATGTTCTTTGGTGCCGTTTGTGGGTATATGCTTTCGATGATTGGGGTTGCTGGATGGGAGATTACATCATTAATCATGTTAATCGCAGCAGCTTGTATTGTTTCTCTCTCAGGTCTTGATAGGCTTTATGGCGCCAACCGTACAAATGGTATCCTAAAAATCCGTCTGAAATAGATCCATATATATGCTGACTTTAGGTTTGAATGTGGAAAATATTCTTCGAGCTGAAAACCCGTTTTCAAGAATGAATCCTGAGGGTCATATCACCGCTAGCGGTTTAGTTATCCAGCATAACAAGGTGTTATTAATATTTCATCCGTACATCAAGCAATGGTTTCAGCCTGGCGGTCATATTGATGAAGGTGAGTCTCCATGTGAGGCAGCTATTCGCGAAGTCTATGAAGAGACAGGCTTGGTTTGTGCTTTGGATTCCGATGATCTGGGGCTAATCGATATTGATGTGCATGAAATCCCCGCTAATCCTCAAAAAGGTGAAGGATCTCATTTGCATATCGATCTGCTATATAGGCTTAAGTTATTGCGAAAGGAGGATCCCTCTGAAGAGATTGCTTTTGGTTGGTTTTCTTTTGATCAAATTGAGAGTGCTCGCATACAGCGGGCACTGACTCGGTTAAATCAAGCCCCTAGAGCCTCGAGCAACTCAGTCTCTAGCTGAATCTGTAGCTTTGGGTTTTTACCCAAGTTAGCAGCATCCAATAGCAGTATGTCCTCTACTCGCTCACCCAGAGTATTAATTCTTGCAGTGTGAATCGACACTTGATGCTTGGCTAGCACTCTTGAGATTGTGTAGAGTAGTCCCGTGCGATCACTCGCTGAAAGTGCGAGTGTGTAATATCTTCCGCGCTCATCTGGAACCATATGAACACGTGGTTGAATCGGGAAAGTGCGTGATTGTCTAGAGAGGCGACCCATGCTTGGGTTTGGAAGGGGATCTGCATTGGTTAAGGCTTGAGTCAATTCAAACTCTACGAGTTGAATGATGTCGCGATAACTACCACCTTCATCTACTAAATTACTTCCAGAAATCTGAAATGTATCTAGAGCATAACCATGGCGCGTAGTATGAATACGGGCATCCCAAATCGAGAAGCCATGTTTTTCGAAGTAGGCACAAATTCTAGCAAAAAGATCTTCTTGATCTTTAACATAGACTGCAATTTGCAAACCTTCGCCAATCGGGGATAGCCTTGCTCTCACAATGGGCTGATCAGTATTCACCTTGTTATAGAGATGACGTGTTAACCATGCGATGTCAGATGAATCTTGTCTGAGAAAGAATGCAACATCTAACTGTTTCCACAAATCTTCATAAGACTCGTCATTAATACCGTACAGGCGTAATTTAGCTCTGGATTCTTCTTGGTGTTGGGCTAATTCTGATGAGGCGTCCGTTTTAGCTCCACCCAGAACTCTTAGAGTTGCACGATATAGATCTTCGAGTAACTTGCCTTTCCAGGCATTCCAGACTTTAGGGCTGGTACCGCGGACATCAGCAACGGTAAGCAAGTACAAGGCAGTAAGGTGCCGCTCATCGCCCATCTTTTTGGCAAAAGCACGAACCACATCTGGGTCAGTGATGTCTTGCTTTTGGGCAACCTGACTCATATTGAGATGTTCAGCAACTAACCATTCCAATAGCTCAGTATCTTTTTTATCTAGACCATGCTCTTTGGCAAACTTACGCATATCTGCTTTACCAAGCTGAGAGTGGTCGCCGCCACGTCCTTTGGCAATGTCATGAAAAAGTGCGGCAATCACTAGTAACCATGGCTTTTCAAAATGGGCAATCAAGCTACTGCAGAAAGGAAATTCATGGGTATGCTCAACCACCATAAAGCGGCGTACATTACGTAGCACCATCAAGATGTGCTGATCAACCGTATAGACATGAAACAGGTCGTGCTGCATCTGGCCGACAATTTTTCTGAATGCTGGCAAGTATCGACCAAGTACACTGCTACGGTTCATGAGCTGGAACGCGCGGCTTACACCTTCAGGTTGCTTGAGAATTTCAATAAAAAGTGCGCGATTAATGGGGTTAGCGCGCCACTTGGCATCCATCTTCTGGCGTGCGTTATAGAGCGCCCTGAAAATAGTTGCCGATAGACTCTTCACGTTAGCTGTTTGAGCAAATACCAGGAAAGTGCGCAAAATTTGCTCGGGATGCTTTTGAAAGAGTTGTGGATCAGTAATATCCAGTACGCCCTGTCTTTCAATAAAGTATTCGTTTCCATCACCTGGAATAGGGTGAGTAGTTTTTGACTCTTGAGGAAATAGCAGTGCTTCAATATTTTGTAGCAGCACATCATTCAATTGAGTCACTGCTTTCGCTGCCCAATAGTAGCGACGCATAATTGCTTCACTCGCTTGGCGTGAAGAATCCGTTTCAATGCCCATCGCTTTAGCAAGTGGCGCCTGCAGGTCAAAAGCAATGACATCTTGGCGACGACCAGCTAATAAATGCAAATTAGCACGCAGCGTTTCCAGGAAGCGCTGGTTCCGATTGAGTTCAGTAAGCTCTCGTTGCGTTACAAGACCAGCCTCATTTAAATCCTTAAAGGTATCGCCAAGTAATGCCGCCTTACTGACCCAGGAGATTACCTGTAGATCACGCAATCCACCAGGACTCTCTTTACAATTAGGCTCAAGAGAGTATGGAGTATCTTGGTATTTGTAATGGCGCTGAATTTGTTCAGCCTGCTTAGCCTGAAAGAAGCTTTTAGGATCCATTGCGGATTCAAAGGCGGAGGCAAATTCTCTAAAGAGTTGTTTTTTTCCGCAGATCAAGCGCGCTTCAAGCAGAGAGGTACGCACTGTGATGTCCTGTTCGGATTCCGATATGCATTCCGAAACAGTCCTAACTGAAGATCCAATCTCAAGGCCAGTATCCCAGCAGCTGGCAACAAATTGCTCAACTTTTTTGGATAAGGATTGAACCAACTTTTCATCCGCTGGCAAAAGAACCAAAATATCGATATCAGAGTACGGAAATAAAGTGCCCCTGCCATAACCCCCTACAGCAACTAGAGTAGCTTCATTATTGAGGCCGCAGTCAATCCAAAGTTGGGCAAGTAGTTGATCGGTCAGCTTGCTCAGTTGCTTCGTCAGTTTGCCTACAGCTTGAGTTTTTTTAAACTCAGCGTAAGCAAGTACACGAGCTGCGCGAAGACCAGCTGCGTCAATAATTTTGTTCGCTGTTTGTGACTGACCCATGCGATTAAACGTTTGCTGCTGCGGGCCGAAAGTTGAGGTCTTTAACGCAGTTTGGTGGCGGATTGCTTCCTTCAGACCAGGTAAGCACCTCAACACCAGTTTGGGTGACTAGCAGGGTGTGTTCCCATTGTGCAGAGAGACTGCGGTCTTTTGTTTTGACTGTCCATTGATCGGGCATGGTGCGGATATCTCTTTTACCAGCATTGATCATCGGCTCAATAGTGAATGTCATGCCTGCTTGCAATTTTTCACCAGTGCCAGGGCGACCGTAGTGAAGGATTTGTGGGTCTTGATGAAACACTTTTCCAATGCCATGACCGCAGTATTCCCGAACAACTGAGTAACCTGCTTTTTCTGCATGCGTTTGAATCACGTGACCTATGTCGCCAAGCGATGCACCAGGTTTCACCTGCGCAATACCAAGCCACATACATTCAAAGGTAATTTGCGTGAGGCGTTTGGCCATTACTGAAACTTCGCCCACCATAAACATGCGACTGGTATCGCCGTAATAACCGTCGGGAGTGATAACGGTAATGTCGAGATTGACAACATCTCCACTCTTGAGAACTTTTTCTCCGGGAATGCCATGGCAAATCACATCATTCACTGAGGTGCAGATTGATGCAGGAAAAGGTGGATAACCAGGTGGTTGATAGTTCAGTGGCGCCGGAATGGTTTTTTGAACCTCACGCATGTATTCGTGGCAAATACGATCCAGTTCGCCCGTAGTAATGCCAGCCTTCACATGAGGGGCCACATGATCCAAAACTTCGCTAGCCAAGCGGCCAGCCTCACGCATCCCTCGGATGTCTTTTTCTGCGGTAAATACACTATTCATGCCTGGATTATCAACGACTTGGAGGGTTTTGGTTGATCTGATTTGCTTAAAAAATAGGCAATTACCTCAATTTTGAGTACCCTAAGTTAGATTTCAGAGTATTGCAATCCTCATTAGACCAAAGGTGTGCCAGCTAGAGCCTTGATATCTAAGCTATAATTAACTCTCGGGTCTATTTTGGACTTGAAATCGCGAGTTGAGCCTTCCAGGGTGGCGTTTTTTAGCGCAGCTAGGGCTCAACTTTAGAACCAACCCTTAGGAGAAGTTATGTCAGTAACTATGCGTCAAATGCTGGAAGCCGGTTGCCATTTTGGTCACCAAACGCGCTTCTGGTCCCCAAAGATGGCCCCATTTATTTTTGGTCATCGTAATAAGATCCACATCATCAACTTGGAAAAAACATTGCCAATGTTTCAGGACGCCCTGAAATTTGCAAAACAAGTTGCTGCTAATCGTGGCACGATTTTGTTTGTTGGTACCAAGCGTCAATCACGCGAGATCATTGCTGAAGAAGCAACTCGTGCTGGTATGCCTTACATCGACAGCCGTTGGTTGGGTGGCACACTCACCAACTTCAAAACCGTTAAAGGTTCATTGAAGCGCTTGAAAGACATGGAAGTTGCTAAAGAAGCTGGCGACTGGGAAAAGCTTTCTAAGAAAGAAGCTTTGACTAACGATCGTGATCTCGATAAGTTGCAAAAAGCGCTTGGCGGTATCAAAGACTTGAACGGTGTTCCTGATGCGATTTTCGTAGTGGACGTCGGTTATCACAAGATTGCTATTACTGAAGCCAACAAGCTTGGTATTCCAGTGATTGCGGTTGTTGATACCAACCATTCACCAGAAGGTGTTGATTACATCATTCCTGGTAATGATGACTCAAGCAAAGCTGTAACCCTCTATGCACGTGGCATTGCAGATGTAATCCTCGAGGGTAAGGCTAACTCTGTTCAAGAAATCTTGACAGCAGTTAAAGAGTGTGAAGAAGAGTTTGTTGAAGAAGGGAAGGCTGAATAATGGCCGCTATTACCGCTGCAATGGTTGGCGATTTACGCGCCAAAACTGATGCTCCGATGATGGAGTGCAAAAAGGCTTTGACTGAGGCTGATGGTGATATGGCTCGTGCAGAAGAAATTTTGCGCGTTAAGCTTGGTAGCAAAGCTGGTAAAGCAGCTTCACGTGTAACTGCCGAAGGTATTGTTGCCGTTTCTATCAATGGCTCTACTGGTGCATTGCTTGAAGTGAACTGCGAAACTGACTTTGTTTCTAAGAACGATGATTTCTTGGCCTTTGCTAATGACTGCGTGAAATTGGTTGCTGAAAAGAGTCCAGCTGACGTTGCTGCATTGTTAGCGTTGCCATTGAATGGTCAAACCGTTGATGAAGTTCGTAGCGCATTGATCGGTAAGATCGGCGAGAACATCATGCCACGTCGCTTCAAGCGTTTTTCTGGTAACAACAAGTTGGTTTCTTACCTTCACGGTACCCGTATTGGCGTAGTGGTTGAGTTTGAAGGTGATGACACTGCCGCTAAAGATGTTGCTATGCACGTTGCTGCAATGAAGCCAGTTGCTTTGTCTATGGCTGACGTTCCTGCTGAATCCATTGCGATTGAGCGTAGCGTTGCTGTTCAAAAGGCAGCTGAATCTGGCAAACCACCAGAAATCGTTGAGAAGATGGTTGAGGGTTCTATTCAGAAGTACCTCAAAGAGGTTTCTTTGTTGAACCAAACTTTCGTGAAAAACGACAAGCAAACTGTTGAACAAATGCTGAAGGCTGCTAATACAAACGTGAAAGGTTTCACTATGTTTGTTGTAGGCGAGGGCATTGAGAAGCGTCAAGACGACTTTGCAGCTGAAGTTGCTGCTCAGGTGGCTGCTGCTTCTAAAGCCACTGTTTAATTAGCCATTCGGGGCTTACCCCAGCTAATTTGTAATACTCAAAAGGGCATAGAAACCTTAGTTTCTAAGCCCTTTTGTTTGATCTTTCCCAAGCCCTTTATAATTTGGTGGAGATATTAAAAAGTGCTTAAAGATCAATAAGCTAAGTATGAAAAGTACTCAGCAAATTACGGAAAATAAAAACATGCCAGGCTACAAACGCGTCCTCCTTAAATTATCTGGTGAAGCCCTAATGGGGGATGATGCTTTTGGCATCAATCCGGTCACCATTGATTCCATGGTTTCTGAAATTGCTCAAGTGGTTAATAGCGGTGTTGAACTCGCAATTGTTATTGGCGGCGGAAATATTTTCCGCGGTGTTGCGGGTGGGGCAGCGGGCATGGATCGAGCTACAGCCGACTACATGGGTATGTTGGCTACCATGATGAATTCTCTCGCTCTGCAAGATGCATTGCGTCAAAAAGGGGTTGAGGCGCGCGTTCAATCTGCATTAAGAATGGATCAAGTGGTTGAACCTTACATTCGTCCACGCGCGATTCGCGCGATGAGTGAAGGCAAGGTAGTCATCTTTGCTGCTGGTACCGGTAACCCCTTTTTTACTACCGACACTGCTGCTGCCTTGCGTGGCGCCGAGATGGGTGTCGAGGTCATGCTCAAGGCAACTAAGGTTGACGGTATCTATAGCGCTGATCCAGTTAAGGATCCTAGTGCTACTTTATATAAGACCATTACATTTGATGAGTGCCTCATCAAAAATCTACAAGTCATGGATGCTACTGCATTTGCACTGTGTCGTGACCGCAAATTACCAATCAAAGTATTTTCAATACTCAAGCCGGGCGCATTAATGCGGGTAGTGCAAGGTGAGCCTGAAGGTACTTTGGTACACGTTTAAAGGGAGGCCTGATGTCCGCAGCAGAAATTAAAACTAATACCAATCAAAAGATGGAAAAGTCTCTCGAGGCTTTGAAATCTAATTTGGCGAAGATTCGTTCCGGTCGAGCTAATCCAGGAATTTTGGAGCATATTCAAGTTGAGTATTACGGCAATCCAACACCACTCAGTCAAGTGGCTAGCTTGGGTTTAGCGGATGCTCGCACAATTAATGTGCAACCATTTGAGAAGACTATGGTTGCAGTGGTGGAGAAGGCGATTCGAGATTCGGATTTGGGTTTAAATCCAGCTTCACAAGGCACCGTCATCCGCGTACCAATGCCTGCATTAACTGAAGAGCGTCGCCGCGAACTCACGAAAGTTGTAAAGAGCGAAGGTGAAGATACGAAAATTGCTGTGCGTAACTTGCGTCGTGACGCAAACGAACATCTTAAGCGCTTAACTAAGGAGAAAGAAATTTCTGAGGACGAAGAGCGTCGTGCTACCGATGAGATTCAGAAGATGACCGATAAAGCGGTAATTGATATCGACAAGATCATTGCTGAAAAAGAAAGAGAGATCATGACCGTTTAAGGTCTGGTCACATTTGATTTTTTATGACCCAACACCTTAGCTCCACTCAGGCAATTCCAGAGGTAAGTGCTATACCGCGCCATGTAGCGATCATTATGGATGGTAATGGGCGTTGGGCAAGTAAGCGCATGATGCCTAGGGTGGCTGGCCACTCTGAAGGCTTAAGTGCAGTCCGTAAGATTGTTCAAGAGTGCCGTCGCATTGGCGTTGAGTATCTGACAGTGTTCGCCTTTAGTTCTGAAAACTGGCGTCGCCCCCCAGAAGAGGTTGGCTTTCTGATGAAGTTGTTTCTTAAGTCCCTCAAGGGTGAGGTATCACGTCTTGCTGAAAATGATATTTGCTTGCGCTTGATTGGTGATTTGAGTCGTTTTGATAGTGCTATTCAGGAAATGGTGCAGTTCTCTGAAGAAAAGACTGCTGGTTGCAAAGCTTTGACTTTCACCATTGCAGCAAATTATGGCGGACGCTGGGATATTCTGCAGGCCATGCGTCGTTGCTTAACTGCTAATCCGAACTTAAAGTCTGAAGACGTGAGTGAGGATTTATTGCAGCCCCATCTTTCGATGGCTTACGCCCCAGAGCCAGATCTATTTATCCGCACCGGTGGTGAGCAACGTATTAGCAACTTTTTGCTATGGCAATTAGCTTATACAGAGTTGTACTTTACGGATGTTTTGTGGCCAGACTTTGATCAGGCTGAGTTACATAAAGCGTTTGATTGGTTTAGTCAGCGCGAGCGTCGCTTTGGGCGCACCAGTGCTCAGCTTGCTTCGCAAGTGATGAGCGATGCAGTGTAATTTCTTGAACTACTCCATATGTTAAAAACTCGAGTAATTACTGCCCTTGTTTTACTGGCAGTTCTCTTGCCTATTTTATTTTTATTGCCAGCGGCTTATATCGGAGCATTCTTCTTGGTAGCTTTGCTAGCTGCTGCTTGGGAATGGAGTCGTCTATTGGCACCCGGGGCAGCCCGTGCTGCATATCTTTACGCACTCTTTTGTTTGGTAATCATTTTATTATTGGGCATGCAAAATGTCAGTTGGCAATTTTCCCTATTGCTCTTGGCGGTGATCTTTTGGTTTTTTATTGCCCCCTTTATTCTTGCCAAGGGCATGAATCTTTCTATACAAAAGTTGCGTCCTTTTTATGTTGTACTCGGTTTGATATTGCTACCAGCGACTTGGTTTGCACTGGTTTTCTTACGCGAGTTAGGCTTAGTCTTCTTGTTAAGTTCAATGGCTTTGGTATGGGTTGCAGATATTGGCGCATATTTTGTTGGTAAGGCTTTTGGTAGGCGCAAATTGGCTGTACAAATTAGTCCAGGCAAGTCAGTTGAAGGCGCTGTTGGTGGCCTTGTTCTTTCTTACATATATGCCTTAGCGTGCGTCTTTTTCTTACCATTCGATTCCACTCTGTTTGGAGCTTGGGCTATTCGCTTTGGTTGGATTCCAATGTTTTTGATGGTGACAGTCTTAACTGCCTTTAGTGTTTTTGGGGATCTTTTTGAGTCGCAGTTAAAACGCTTGGCTGGAGTCAAAGATAGTAGTCATTTGTTGCCAGGACATGGCGGGGTATTGGATCGCGTGGATGCATTAATACCCACGATGCCGATTGCAGCTTTACTTGCAGGCCTAATCTAATGGTGAGGCAAGTTGCAATCCTGGGCTCAACGGGCTCAATTGGTATTAATACGCTGGATGTAATTCGTGCGCATCCAGATCGCTTTAGAGTGGTGGCAATAACCGCTGGCAAACAAGTTGAGCGTTTGGCTGAGCAGTGTATCGAATTTAAGCCTGCGATTGCCGTTGTATCTGACGCAAGTGATGCAACTCGCTTACAGAAAATATTGGGCGAGAAAAATATCCAGACGCAAGTTTTGTATGGTCCTGAAGCCTTAGTAGCCGCAGTCACAGATTCTGGTTGCGATACGGTTATGGCGGCAATTGTCGGCGCCGCAGGTTTGGTTCCCGCTCTAGCCGCAGCAAAAGCTGGCAAAAGAGTGCTACTAGCCAATAAAGAAGCGCTGGTGATGTCGGGCAACTTATTTATGCAGGCTATAAAAGCCGGTGGCGGTGAACTGCTTCCAATAGATAGCGAGCACAATGCCATTTTCCAGTGTCTGCCAAACGAATTTACCAAAGCACCTCATGCAAATCTTGGTGTTGAAGAATTATGGCTAACTGCATCTGGCGGACCTTTTAGAAATACACCGCTTCAGGAGCTGGCAAACATTACTCCGGATCAAGCATGCGCTCATCCGAACTGGGTAATGGGTAGAAAAATCTCAGTAGATTCAGCGACGATGATGAACAAGGGGCTCGAGGTAATAGAGGCCTATTGGTTATTTGGTTTGCCGCTTGAAAAAATTAAAGTGTTGATTCATCCGCAAAGCGTAGTGCACTCAATGGTGCGCTATCGTGATGGTTCAGTATTGGCACAATTAGGTCAGCCCGATATGCGTACTCCGATTGCTTATGGTTTAGCATGGCCAGAGCGAATTGATGCAGGTGTGGCACCTTTGAATTTAACTCAACTTGCAAACCTCAATTTTTCAGAACCAGAGTTGGCGCGTTTTCCCTGTCTTTCCTTGGCTTTTGCGGCTGCAAAGGCGGGCGGCACAGCTCCAACGGTATTAAATGCTGCCAATGAAGTTGCGGTGTCAGCATTTTTGGATGAAGGCCTTCCATATCTGAAGATTCCTGTGGTTGTTGAGAAGACCTTGAATGCTATTTCACCTGTAGATACTGAATCCTTAGAGACGGTTTTAAGTGTCGATACTCAAGCCAGGAAAACGGCATATGAGTTTATTCAGTCGCTGTAAAAGAAGATTTATTAATCGAGGTTTTATTTGCAAGCATTAATTACTCTCGGCGCTTTTTTATTAACCCTCGGCGTGTTAGTAAGCTTTCATGAGTTTGGCCACTTCTTGGCTGCTCGCTTATGTGGAGTTCGAGTACTTCGATTCTCTGTTGGTTTCGGCAAGCCCCTTTTTACTTATCGCACTAAAAATAAAACAGAATGGATGTTGTCCTCAATTCCTTTAGGCGGCTACGTTAAATTATTAGATGGTCGAGATCGCTCTCAGCAAATTGCTATAGAAGACCAGTCTCAATCGTTCGATCAAAAGCCTCTTTGGCGGCGCTCTTTGATTGTGGCGGCAGGGCCATTGGCCAATTTTTTCTTGGCCGTAACGCTATTTACTATGATCTACATATCAGGGGTGCCGCAACTTCCTGCTGTTTTGCAAAGTCCCCCCGAAAGTTCGGTGGCGGCTAAATTGGGCGTGACTGATGGGGATAGGGTGATCGGGTGGCAGGATCTTGGTCCCAGGGTTGTGCCCATTTCTGGGGAATTTACCCCGGTTCCCAGTTGGAATGCATTACGTTGGCAACTAATGGATGCTCTAACAGGGGGGTCTGGGTTTGCTCTGGAGTTGCGGGATCCTAGTGGCGCCAATGTGGTCAAAGCATTTGGCATTGGGGATTTGCCGAAAATTACCCCTGATAACGACCCCTTGAGAAGTCTGGGTCTCTTGCCTCGTGCCACCCCTTTGGATGAGTGGGATGAGCTCAAGTTGAATCCTATTGAAGCTTGGGGCTTTTCCTGCCAAAGGGTCTGGCTAATTAGTAAGGTATCCCTCAGGCTGATGATGGGAATGCTAAGTGGAAAAACCTCTATAAAGCAGCTGGGAGGCCCGCTGAGTATTGCTGATATGGCCGGCAAGTCAGCCCGGGTGGGCTGGCAACCCTTTTTAGCGTTTTTAGCATTAATTAGTATCAGTATTGGGTTGCTTAATTTACTCCCTTTTCCCATGCTTGATGGGGGTCAGCTCCTGTATGATGCATGGGAGTTGGTTGCTAGAAAGCGTATTTCGATTTCGATGCAGGAACAGTTCCAAAAAGTGGGTTTTTTGTTACTGATTTCGTTATCGCTACTAGCTTTGTTTAACGATTTACAACGCTATTTGTCGCCTTGAATTTTCTTACTTCATCTCCTACCAAATTTGTACGATTTTTAGCTAGACTGCTATTTGCTATGGCTATCAGCTTAAGTCTCAATGCATATGCTGCTGATGCATTTGTTGTGAAAGACATTCGTGTTGAAGGATTGCAGCGTGTTGAACCAGGCACGGTATTTAGTTACCTACCCGTTCAAGTGGGTGACAAATTCACCGAAGAAAAAGGTGCAGAGGCAATCAAGGCTCTTTACAGCACTGGCTTTTTTAGGGATGTACAAATTCAGGCTCAGGGTGATGTGCTAATTGTCATTGTTGAAGAGCGCCCAACTATTTCCAGAATTGAATTTACTGGGATGAAGGAATTTGATCCTGAAATAGTTCGTAAATCCTTGAAGACTGTTGGCGTGGCTGAAGCCCGTTTTTACGATAAAGCCTTAATCGATAAGGCTGAACAGGAATTAAAGCGCCAATATATTGGTAAGGGGATGTTTGCGGCAGAGGTAGTTGCAACAGTTACCCCGGTTGAACGTAACCAAGTTGCTGTGTATTTCAATATTGACGAAGGTCCAACTGCAAAGATTCAGGAAATTAACTTTATTGGTAATGAGGCATTTAGCGAGGGTACCCTCAAGAGCGAGATGCAACTAAAAACTGGCGGCTGGTTATCTTGGTATAGCAAAGACAATCTCTATTCAAAACAAAAGCTGACCGCTGATTTGGAAACGATTCGCTCCTATTATTTGAATCGTGGTTATTTGGAGTTTGTGATTGAATCTACTCAGGTTTCCATTACCCCCGATAAAAAGGGGATATACCTGACAATTAGCATTCGTGAAGGCAAAAAATTCACTGTAAAAGATGTTCGTCTTGCCGGTGAACTCTTAGGTAAAGAAGCTGAGTTTAAGCAGTTAATCGTTCTGAAACCAGGTGATACATTCTCATCTGCCCGCTTAACGGAGAGTACTAAAGCCATAGCTGAGGTCTTGGGTTCATATGGCTACGCATTTGCAACCATTAATCCACAGCCCGATATTCGCCGTGAGTTGGCAGAGGTTGACCTTACATTGGTTATTGATCCGGGTCGTCGAATATATGTTCGCAAAGTAGAGATTTCTGGAAATGCAAAAACGCGTGATATGGTGATTCGTCGTGAGATGCGTCAATTCGAGAGCTCATGGTTTGATAGTGACAAGATTGATTTATCTAAAAAGCGTTTGGGAAGATTGGGATACTTCACCGAAACAGATATCACTACTGAGGACGTACCTGGATCTCCAGATCAAGTCGATGTCAATGTGAAGGTTACCGAAAAGCCAACTGGAGCAATAACTATTGGCGCGGGCTTTTCTTCAACAGAGAAGCTAATTCTGTCTGCTGGTATCAACCAAGATAATGCCTTTGGAACTGGAACTTCTGTTGGTTTAAATGCCTCTGTAGGCAAGATTAATCAAAATCTAACACTATCGAATTATGACCCTTACTTTACAGAGGATGGCATTAGTCGCTACACCGATTTGTACTATCGCTCATCCAAGCCTTTGTATTACGTAGGCGACCCTGATTATCAGATTAAATCTGTTGGTTCGAATATCAAGTTTGGTGTTCCTTACACAGAAGTGGATCGTGTATTTTTTGGAACAGGCATTGAAGCCTTTCAGATTCAAACAACGGTTAATACGCCAATACCGTATTTAAATTATGCGCAAAGCTACGGAATCGCTGCGCCTGGGTACCCTGCAACTTTGACCACCTATAACGTACCCTTGACCGTAGGCTGGTCGCGCGATGGTCGTGATAGTGCGCTCATTCCCTCGGATGGTTCATTGCAGCAGCTTTCTGCTGAGGTTGGAACTCCTGTCGGCAATATGACCTTCTATCGACTGTATGGTCAGTACCAGAAGTACCATTCATTCTCTAAGGGTAACATCCTGTCATTTAATGGTGAGGTCGGTTATGGTGAGGCCTACGGTAGCAATCCATTCCCAATTACTAAAAACTACTATGTCGGTGGTATTGGCTCAGTTCGTGGATATGCTCCAGGTTCATTGGGGCCGCAGTACTACAACACTGTGATTGGCGCCTATCAGCCAACGGGTGGTCAGTCTAAGATCGTGACTAACGTTGAGTATACCGTTCCTGTGCCTGGATCAGGCGTGGACAAAACTCTTCGTGTATTTACCTTCGTCGACGGCGGTAATGCGTTTGGGCAAAATATCAATTTAGTCCTCAAGTACTCATACGGTTTGGGTTTATCATGGATATCACCGCTGGGGCCTTTGAAGTTTAGCTACGGTATCCCGATTAAGTCTCAACCAACGGATAATATTCAGCGTTTGCAGTTCCAGGTGGGTACGGCGTTTTAATTGTTCAAGGAAAGTGTTATGAAGCATCAATTTTCAAATTTAATTAAAGTTAGTCTGGTTGCCACAATATTTTATTTCGCAACCTTGCAAGCGTTTGCACAAGATGCTGGTACTCGTGTAGCGGTAGTGAATTCTGAAAAAGTGTTTAATGAGTCTAATTTGGCAAAAGCCATGCAAACCCGTTTGCAAAATGAGTTCACAAAGCGCCAAAATGAGTTACGTGACAGCGCTCAAAAAATTCAGGCGGCTGCTGAAAAGCTTGATAAAGATGGCGCCATAATGAATGAGGCAGAGCGTGTGCGTCGTCAGCGTGAATTAGCGGATCAAGATCGCGAGTTGCAACGCAAGCAACGTGAATTTACTGAGGATTTGAACCAACGTACATTTGAAGAGCGTGCAAAAATTGCTGAGAAAGCAAACTTGGTTTTGCGTCAAATTGCTGAACAAAGAAAATTAGATGTCATTGTTCAAGAAGCGGCTTTTGTTAATCCAAAGTCTGACATCACCGATGATGTCATCAAGGCTTTAAATAGCCAGAAGTAAGTTTTATGCCGACCGCCATTGAGCTGGCCGAACAGTTTCAAGCAAGCTTGATGGGGGAGGCCTCCTGCGCTTTTATTGGGTTAGCCCCACTAGAGTCTGCGCAACAAGATCAAATCTCCTTCCTCTCCAATCCTTTATATCGCCAACAGGCTTCTCAGAGTCAGGCTGGGGCCTTAATTGTTAGCAAGGCGGATTTCGATTTCTTGCAAGAAATCAAGGGACCTAATTCAGATAAGCGCGTTTATTTTGTCTCAAAAAATCCCTATGCAACATTTGCAAGGATGGCACAGTTTTTTGCAAAACAAAGTACGCCTTTATACGCCGCTGGAATCCATCCAAGCGCTGTGATAGACCCAACAGTAGTTATTCCAGGATCTTGCCACATTGGACCGTTTGTACAAATTGAAGCAGGCGTAAAACTCGGTGAGCGTGTTTGTATTTTGGGTAGTACCACGATTGCTAGAAATAGTGCGATTGCTAACGATACCTTAATTTATCCATCTGTATCGATTTATCAGGGCACTCAAGTTGGCGAACGATGTATTGTCCATAGTGGCGCTGTCATTGGTGCTGATGGCTTTGGGTTTGCCCCTGACTTCTCCTCAACAGGCGGAGAGTGGGTCAAAATCCCGCAAACAGGTAATGTTGTCATTGGTAATGACGTAGAAATTGGCGCATCTACGACGATTGATCGCGGCGCAATGAGTGATACCGTTATTGGTAATGGAACCAAAATTGATAATCAAGCTCAGATTGCTCATAATGTGGTTATTGGTAATTGCTGCGTTATTGCAGGCTGCGCTGCAATTTCCGGAAGCACAAAAATCGGTAATTTCTGCATTATTGGCGGAGCGGCAAATTTTGCTGGCCATCTGACCATTGCTGATCGAACAACAGTTTCTGGAAATACCTCGATTATTCGTTCGATTATCGAGCCAGGACAGCATTTCACAGGGGTTTATCCATCCATGCTCCATAGCGCTTGGGAGAAAAATGCTGCGATTCTGCGTGGCCTAGATAAAATACGCCAACGCTTGCGTTTATTGGATAAAAATAAGAATTCAGGGTCCTGAGGCCAATTCGCTATTCAATTTATATTAACTTTTAAGTAGGTAATTATGAGCACTCCAATTGCGATCGATATCAATAAGATTCTCCAGTTGTTGCCACACCGCTATCCATTTTTGTTGGTAGATCGCGTACTAGAGATTACTCCTCGTGAAACAATTACTGCACTTAAAAATGTGACTATGAATGAGCCTTTTTTTCAAGGGCACTTCCCAGATTTTCCAGTAATGCCCGGTGTACTGATTATTGAAGCATTGGCGCAAACTGCTGCACTACTCACTTTTTCTGAAGAGCGTGCTGAAGATGCTATTTATTACTTTGCAGGTATTGATGGAGCACGCTTTAAAAAGCCAGTATTGCCTGGTGATCAGTTGATCATGACTGCGAAGTTAGAGCGTGGACGTGCTGGTATCTATAAGTTTGCCGTACAAGCAACGGTTGATGGAGAGATTGTTGCTGAAGCAAATATCACTTGTGCGGTTCGTACGAAAGGCGCGTAATGACTCGGATTCATGCATCTGCTGCAGTAGATAGCAAAGCTGAGCTCGCTAGCGATGTGGAGGTTGGCCCCTATTCGGTGATTGGCCCTAATGTCAAAATTGGCGCCGGCACCAAAGTAGGATCGCATACTGTAATTGAGGGTTACACCACGATTGGTGCAGGGAACAATTTTGCTCACTTCGCTGCAATTGGCGGCCCTCCTCAGGATATGAAATACCGCGGCGAGCCAACCCAGCTCATTATTGGCGACCGCAATACGATTCGCGAGTTCACAACGATACACACAGGTACATCTCAAGACGAGGGCGTTACTCGCATTGGTAATGACAACTGGATCATGGCCTATGTTCATATAGCGCATGACTGTCAAGTTGGTAACCATACGATTTTCTCAAGCAATGCTCAAATTGCTGGTCATGTTCAGGTAGATGATTGGGCGATTATGGGTGGCATGTCTGGTGTGCATCAATTTGTGCGCATTGGGCAGCATGCCATGCTGGGTGGTGCATCGGCCTTGGTGCAAGACATTCCTCCATTTGTGATTGCTGCTGGCGATAAAGCTTCCCCTCATGGCATTAACGTTGAGGGATTAAAGCGTCGCGGTTTTTCAAGTGAAACAATCTCGGCTTTGCGTCAGGCTTACAAAGTCCTCTATAAGGATGGTTTAAGTTTTGAAGAGGCAAAAGTAGAGATTCAGAAAATGGTTGTGGCAAATGCTGCTGACCAGGCGACTGCTGAAAAACTTGCTCAGTTCCATGATTTTATTGCCGCCTCCACACGCGGCATTATTCGGTAACGATAGGAATACTTTGCCAAAGTTAGCTTGTGTAGCTGGCGAACCTTCTGGTGACTTACTCGCTGCGCCAGTTCTCAGTGCATTAAATCAAATTCCAGATATGGCTGGCCTTGATGTCTATGGCATTGGCGGTCCTCGCATGCAGGCAGAGGGCATGCACTCACATTGGCCTATGGAAACCTTAAGTGTGCGTGGTTACGTTGAAGCCATTAAACAGTTGCCTGCTATCTTGAGATTGCGTAAAGAGCTGATTGCCAAGCTATTGGGCGAGGGTCGCCCAGATGTTTTTTTAGGAATAGATGCTCCGGACTTCAATCTAGGGGTTGAGCTTCAATTGCGCAAGGCAGGTATTCCTACTTTGCATTTCGTTTCACCATCGATTTGGGCTTGGAGAGCAGGGCGAATCAAAAAGATTGTGCAAGCAGTCGACCGTATGCTCTGTATCTTTCCCTTTGAAACAGAAATTTATGATCGAGCGGGTGTAGCTTCCACCTATGTTGGCCATCCGCTTGCTAGTGAAATTCCACTTGAACCAAATCCACAACTTGCCCGCGAAAAGATTGCTAGGACATTGCAGCTTCCCGCCAATGAACTTGATGGCCTAGTGATTGCCGTATTGCCCGGTAGCCGAGGCTCTGAAATTGAGTTGATTGCTCCCGTCTTTTTTGAAACGATGAATTTGCTTACTCATAAATTAAAGGGGCAGAAGCTACATTTCTTAATTCCAGTAGCAACGCCAAGATTGCGAGAGCCGCTTGAACAGTTATTGTTAAACACAAAAAAGAGTAATCCTGATATTCAGATACATTTGTTAGATGGCATGGCAGATGAAGTGCTTGAGGCATCTGATGTTGTGCTGATTGCTAGCGGTACAGCAACGCTGCAAGCGGCTTTGTGGAAAAAGCCAATGGTGATTTCGTATAAGGTGCCCTGGCTGACAGCACAAATTATGAAGCGTCAGGGATATTTACCTTATGTAGGTTTGCCAAATATCCTCTGTGGCGAGTTCGTAGTTCCAGAGCTCTTGCAAGATGATGCTACTGCAGAAAAATTATCCGCAGCCATTCTAGACTGGCTCAATAATCCAGAAAAAGTTGCAAAGCTTAAAGAACGTTTTTCTCAAATGCATGAAACTTTACGGCGCCCAACAGGTTTATTGGTGGCTCAAGCAGTTGCACAAACGATCACAAATACCCACAAACAGCGAGCAAGCTCATGAGCTTGGTTTGGATCTGTGGGGTAGATGAAGCAGGCCGTGGCCCCTTGGTTGGTGCAGTAGTTGCTGGTGCGGTGGTACTCGATCCGCATATTCCCATTGAGGGTTTAAAAGACTCCAAAAAGTTGACGTCAGCAAAGCGTGAGTTCTTGTATGAACAAATTATGGATAAAGCAAAAGCGTGGGGCGTAGGCGAAGCTAGTCCTGCTGAGATTGATGAGATCAATATATTGCAAGCTACGATGTTAGCCATGCGGCGCGCTATTGAGGATTTAACAACGCGATTAGGCGGTTGGCCAGATAAAGCTTTGATTGATGGTAATCGTTGTCCAGAGTTACCGATTGCTGCGGAAGCAATTATTAAAGGTGATACGAAGGAGCCCGCAATTTCTGCTGCTTCTATCTTGGCTAAGGTAACGCGAGATCGCCAAATGCAAATCCTGCATGAGCGCCATCCAGAATATGGTTTTGCGCAACACATGGGCTATCCAACCGAGGCGCACTTTGCAGCACTTCAGCAATTTGGTGCTTGCTCTGAACATCGCAAAAGTTTTTCGCCTGTGCGCAAAGTGCTTGAAGCAATTGCTCGGTAAATTGATATGAACTTTGATCTCATCACCTCAAAAGAAAATCCTTTATTTAAGGAGATTCGACTCTTACAGGCTACAGGTGCCAAGGGCCAAAAGGCAAGATTGACAGGTGGTCATGCCTTGCTCGAAGGTATCCACCTCATACAAACTTGGGTAGGTGATCCCGCACTCAAGACAATACTGACCTCAGAAGTGGGGCTTAAGAATGACGAGATTGTTGAAGCAGTTTATGCTCATATTGAGATCTGCCCTGATGCCAAGGTGTATCAATTGGATAGCGCTTTATGGGATTTACTAAGTAATTTAGTGAGTGCACCACATATTGCGGGTCTATTAGACCTCCCCCAATCTTGCCTTACTCCACCACAATCGATTTCAACCCTAGAGGGTGATGTCATCATCCTAGATCGCGTGCAAGATGCTGGCAATGTGGGCTCTATCTTGCGTACAGCAGCGGCGGCGGGCTTTACGAAAGTGCTAGCCTTAACTGGCTGCGCTCATTTATGGTCTAGCAAGGTCTTGCGTGCAGGTATGGGTGCGCATCGTCTTTTGGATCTTTATGAAGGATGGTCTACTCAGCAAGTATTGAGTGCTGTAACCGCGCCAATGTTGGCTGCTACAGCGGATGCTGAATGTGACCTCTATCAATTAAAGAATGACTTATTACATCCAGTAGCCTGGGTGATGGGTAGCGAAGGTCAGGGCGTTTCTGAAAAGATCTTGGCGCAAGCTAAGGGTATATCGATTCCGATTGATCCACGCGTAGAGTCTTTGAATGTATCTACTGCCGCAGCAATTTGTCTATTTGAGACAGCGCGTGTAAGACGTAGTAAGGTCCACCAAGATGGCTAACCTAAGATCGTTTTATCTGACTTAATAGCCTGCAAAACAGTTGTAGCAATTTCTTCAATTGATTTGCTAGTGGTCAACACCCAAGGGATGGATTGCTTCTTCATCATCGCGGTTGCCTCATTGATTTCATAGCGACAGTTCTCAAGCTTGGCATAGTTGCTCCCGGGGCGACGTTCATTGCGAATCTCTGAGAGACGTTCAGCATCAATCATGAGGCCAAAGATCTTTTGACGGTAAGGTGCTAAATCTTTAGGGAGTTGACCGCGCTCAAAGTCTTCGGGTATTAAGGGGTAGTTGGCTGCCTTCAAGCCATATTGCATGGCTAGGTAAAGGCTTGTAGGGGTCTTTCCAACCCGAGATATACCCACCAAAATCACATCTGCCTCAGCCAAGTTTTGGTTCGACTGCCCATCATCATGGGCCAGGGAATAGTTAATTGCTTCAATCCGGTTTTTATAGGCTTCAGTATCTGCATTATGGTGAAGGCGGTTCATGGCATGAGTGGATTTCATGCCAAGGGCGGCCTCTAGCGGGGCTACGAAAGTTTGGAACATATCCAAAATTAAGCCATTCGCCTTTGCGACGATAGAGTTGAGTTCAGAATTCACCAAAGTAGTGAACACGATAGGTTGGGCCCCATATTTATTGGCCGCCTGGTTGATGCTGCTGACGGCATCGTGGGCTTTATCAACACTATCTACAAAAGGGACCCGTATGTGCTTAAAAGTGGCCTCAAATTGGGCCAAAATCGACTGGCTAAAGTTCTCAGCGGTAATGCCTGTGCCGTCTGAGACGATAAAAACAATACGGGTTTCTGTAGACATCAATTTGGCCTAAAAGTGGGGGTCAGCACTACAATAGAATCATATTAAAGTAAGTCGCATTTTAGGCGATAGCTAGAACAGTTTCCTTATCCTTAGAGAGTATTTTATGTCCAACCAACAGCAACAAAATAGCAGTGTGGCAGATGCCTATGTATTGCCTTTTGAGCAACTTCGCATGACCGATGTTGAGTCAGTCGGCGGTAAAAATGCTTCATTAGGTGAAATGATTTCTCAGTTAGCCTCAACTGGGGTTCGTGTACCAACTGGTTTTGCCACTACTGCGCTGGCATTTCGTGACTTCTTAAAACATAACAATCTGACTGAGCGCATTCAACAGCGCTTGGAAGGCCTCAATATTGATGATGTGCGCGCATTAGCGCAAGCAGGTGCTGAGATTCGTCAATGGATCGAAACAGCCCCATTTCAGCCAAAGCTTGATGAAGAAATTCGCAAGGCGTTTGCGACCTTGGATGATTCTGGCAAAGGATCCTTTGCTGTGCGTTCATCTGCTACTGCAGAAGATCTCCCGGACGCTTCTTTTGCTGGCCAGCAAGAGACTTTCTTGAACGTTGAAGGTATTGAAGATGTTCTCAAGAAGATCCGTGAAGTATTTGCTTCTCTATATAACGATCGCGCTATCTCCTACCGCGTTCATAAAGGTTTTGCCCATGCTGAAGTAGCTCTATCTGCTGGTATCCAGCGTATGGTGCGCTCTGACCTCGGCGCTGCTGGCGTGATGTTTACCTTGGACACTGAGTCTGGTTTTGAAGATGTTGTATTCATTACCTCAAGTTATGGCTTGGGTGAGACTGTTGTTCAGGGTGCGGTTAACCCAGATGAGTTTTATGTATTCAAGACTACTTTGGCACAAGGTAAAAAAGCCATCATTCGCCGTGCGCTAGGTTCCAAGTTAATTCAGATGCAATTTGCACCCAAAGGTTCTGCTGAGAAAGTGCAAACCGTTGATGTCACCCCCGAGAAGCGCAATCGCTTTTCATTGGAAGATGCAGACATTACTGAGTTGGCTAAATATGCGGTCATTATTGAGAAGCACTATGGCCGTCCAATGGATATTGAGTGGGGTAAGGATGGTCAAGATGGTCGCATCTATATTCTCCAGGCCCGTCCTGAGACTGTAAAGAGTCAAGCTGCTGGCCAAGTCGAGATGCGTTACAAGTTAAAGGGTAGCTCTAAGGTATTAGCAAAAGGCCGTGCAATCGGTCAAAAAATTGGAGCGGGCCCTGTTCGCATCATTCGTGATCCAAGTGAGATGGATCGTGTTCAGCCGGGCGATGTATTGGTTGCCGACATGACTGACCCGAACTGGGAGCCAGTGATGAAACGTGCTTCTGCAATTGTGACGAACCGTGGTGGCCGCACTTGTCACGCAGCAATTATTGCTCGCGAGTTAGGAGTTCCTGCAGTCGTTGGTTGCGGTGATGCTACTGAGCAACTTCAAGATGGCATGGTGGTTACAGTCTCTTGTGCAGAAGGTGATGAAGGTCATATCTATGATGGCTTAATCGAAACAGAAGTGACTGAAGTTTCTCGCGGTGTACTGCCAGAAATTCCAGTGAAGATCACTATGAACATTGGTAATCCTCAATTGGCATTTGATTTCTGTCAGATTCCGAATGCTGGTGTTGGCCTAGCTCGACTCGAGTTCATCATCAATAACTATATTGGTGTACATCCACGCGCTGTTCTCGAGTATCCAAATATTGATCCTGATCTTAAGCGCGCAGTAGAGAGCGTTGCTCGTGGCTACGCTAGCCCACGTCAGTTCTATGAAGATAAGTTGGTTGAGGGTGTTTCCACAATTGCTGCGGCCTTCTATCCAAAGCCAGTGATTGTGCGTTTATCCGACTTCAAATCTAATGAATATAAGAAGCTCATTGGCGGTTCACGTTATGAGCCAGATGAAGAAAATCCAATGCTGGGATTCCGTGGCGCATCTCGTTACGTTTCTGAAGAGTTTGGTGAGGCATTTGCTCTAGAGTGCTCAGCAATGAAGCGTGTTCGTGAAGATATGGGCTTAGATAACGTAGAGATTATGGTTCCGTTTGTTCGTACCATTCCTCAAGCTCAGCGCGTGATTGCGATGATGGAGAAGTTTGGTCTCAAGCGTGGCGTAAATGGCTTACGTCTCATCATGATGTGCGAAATCCCATCAAACGCAATTCTTGCGGATCAATTCCTTGAATACTTTGATGGCTTCTCTATTGGTTCAAACGATATGACTCAGCTCACGCTAGGTCTTGACCGTGATTCTGGCATGGAATTGTTGGCAATTGACTTTGATGAGCGTGATCCTGCAGTTGAATTCATGATTGCTCGTTCAATTGATGCCTGTCGTAAACAAAATAAGTACGTAGGTATTTGTGGCCAAGGGCCATCAGATCACCCAGATTTTGCACGCTGGTTGGTAGAGAAAGGTATTACTTCTATCTCTCTAAACCCAGATAGCGTAGTAGAGACTTGGGAAATGTTGGGTAAGAGTTTGAAAGCTTAATAAGCAATCAATATCTATCGAAGTGGTGCATTAAAAAGCCTAGATTGGATCTAGGCTTTTTTCTTGTTAACAACCTTCGTAGTAGACGGACTTCGTTTGGTATTCGCGCGTTTAGTTGGCCTTTTGGTGGCGACTTTTTTGGTCGATTTAGTTGCTTTAGCTTTTGGCGGCTGATGATGAATCGGAATTGGCCCCATTTTTTTGGCAGGCGCTGAAATAGCGCTAGATTTATGTGCGCCACTCCAACTAGGTTCACTAATGGAGTTAAATGCTGCACGAAGCTTTTCGCCCCACAACTGATGAATCATTTTGTAGTAAGGATTTGAATCGTCCATAGTGACGAGTTTGTCTGCTTTTAAGGAGTTCTTTTCATAAACCAAAAGATCTAGTGGTAGACCCACTGAGATATTGCTGTTTAGCGTCGAATCCATGGAGATCAATGCACACTTGGTAGCAAGATTTAATGGGGTGGTGAAGCTCAAGACACGATCTAAAATTGGTTTTCCATATTTAGATTCTCCAATTTGAAAATAGCAAGTCTCGGGAGTCGCCTCAATAAAGTTTCCGGCAGAGTAGATGTTGAATAAGCGCGGTCTTTCACCTTTGACTTGGCCACCAAAGATCAAGTTGCAATTGAAATCAATCCCCGCTTTCTCAAGCGCTTCATGGTCACGCTCATACACTTGCTTAATTGCATCTCCAATTACGACAGCAGCATCATGCGCGTTGCTAACAGTCCATAGATTCTTGCCATTCAGTAGTTGGCCCTGAAGCAAGATCTCTTTAACGGCTTGGGTAATGGCAAGATTGCCAGCGCTCATGAGTGTGAAAAAACGATCCCCATCCTTTTGAAACAAGGTCATTTTTCTAAAAGTGCCGATTTGGTCTACGCCAGCATTGGTACGGGTATCAGATAGAAAAACAAGACCATCTTTTAAGCACAGCCCAACGCAATACGTCATACCCTTAACCTTTTAAATAATTTTTAAGGATTATCGCTGAAATCGGTATCAGGGTAATCGTTGAATGGAGATGGACGCGCTAAGTTCTTCACCACCACCACCTGAGCGAACGCCTTTTACAGGGGCGGCGGAGTAATAGTCTCGCCCAATTGCTAGACGTATGTGCCGCGCATCTGTTACACAGGCATGGGTGATGTCAATACTGGTCCATATGCCTTTATCAATATCGCTACAAAAATCAACCCATGCATGACTAGCAAGATTAGGGGATTCTTCAGCAAAGAAATAACCACTGACATATCGCGCAGGAATATTGGATGCACGACATAATCCCAGCATGATATGGGCGTGATCTTGGCAAACCCCTAATTTCATGGCGAAGGATTGGACTGCGGTAGTGGCAAAGTTTGTTTTCCCTGGTGAGTAGGCAATTAATCCTTGAATTGCCTCAGCCAATTTAAGCACTTGATCCACTGAATTTTTCTTTGGAAGACTATATGAGAAATACTCCAACATTTCATCTGTCGGCTCAGTCAGGTTAGTTTGCTGCAAAAGGTAGTAAGGAGAAACTGCCTTTGCATCATCCGAGAACTGAGATACATCTTGCGTGTGGACCTCTCCCTCAGCTTCAATCATCATCGAGGTATATGGACTCTCTTGCACAAAGACGCTGCAAATGTTGCCGAAGGTGTCTATCGAATTAGATGCCTTAATCGGAGTATTAATTTTCCACTTATCAATTTGCTGTCCAGCTGTTGCGGGTGGCGTTAAGCGTAACTCTTGGATGGAGTAGCGTACTGGTGTTTCGTACCTATACTCAGTGCGATGACGAATTTTTAGGTGCATATATTCTTTATGAAGTCTTAGGCCACTGCCAGTGGAATGAGATAAGCATTACTAAACTCATCTGCAATGTGATTAATGCGCTCTAAGAAGGCTTCAATAAACTCTTCTAGCCCTTGTTCAAAAACCTCGTCAATATCAGAATAATCTAGGCTTGCCTTGAGCTTGCCTAGTAAGCGTTCAATTTCTTTGGACTGTTGATTCTTGACTTCAGAAATAAGTGGGATCAATTCATTCACGCAGCAGACTAGTGAACGAGGCATCTGTTTATTAAAGATCAAGAGTTGGGCGACCTGTTTGGGCGTTACTTGATCGGAGTAAATTTGGCGGTAGATTTCAAAAGCAGAAACGGAACGCAACAGTGCTGCCCAGTGATAAAAATCAAAAAACTCGCCATCAGTACCATCCTCAGCAGTTTTGTTAGAGCTCAATACCTTCAGTGCGGCTTGATCTTCATATTTCGTTTCTAGAATGCGGGCTGTATTATCAGCACGCTCCAGAAGTGTTCCTACATTAATGAAGTAGAAAGCCTCGTTTTTCAGCATGGTTCCATGCATCACACCCCTAAAGAGGTGGCAACGGTGTTTTACCCACTCGAGTAATCTGCTTGGATCGGCCTGATGTCTTGCCTCAAGAATGCGTTGCAGTTCAAGCCAAGTGGTGTTTTGGGTTTCCCATACCTCAGAAGTAATCTTGCCTCGGATCACGCGGGCGTTTTCACGGGCGGCATAAAGACAGGAGACAATGCTTGATGGATTGCTGGTTTCATAGATCATGAAATCCAAGACATTCTCCCGATTGACAACGTCATATTTGCTCATGAAGGCATCTTCCAATTTGGAGATGGTGAGTAATTTCTTCCAACTTTGTTCTAAAAACTCAGTAGGTTGCGGCAATAGAGAGGTTTGATGATTCACGTCCAACATGCGAGCAGTGTTTTCTGCACGTTCTGTGTAACGAGCCATCCAATAAAGACAATCAGCGGTACGACTTAACATTTTCTCTAGTTTCCCTTACTCTTCTCTCACTCTTCCAATACCCAGGTATCTTTAGTGCCGCCACCTTGGGAGGAGTTCACTACTAAAGAGCCTTCCTTGAGGGCAACCCTGGTTAAACCGCCTGGAACCATCTTGATGGTTTTTCCAGAGAGAACAAATGGACGCAAATCAATATGTCTTGGAGCCACGCCTGACTCAACAAAGGTTGGGCATGTCGAGAGCGCCAAAGTGGGCTGAGCGATGTATTTATCAGGATTGGCAATTAAATGCGTTCTAAATTCTTCAATCTCTGCTTTGGTTGATGCTGGACCAACTAACATGCCGTAACCACCAGCACCATGGGTCAACTTCACCACTAACTTTTCTAAGTTGGCCAAGGTGTATGCCAAATCATCTGGCTTGCGGCATTGAAATGTGGGTACGTTATTCAGAATCGGTTTCTCACCGAGATAGAACTCAATCATCTCTGGCACGTAAGGGTAGATAGATTTGTCATCGGCAATACCCGTACCAATAGCGTTTGCCAAAGTCACATTACCGGCGCGATGTGCTGATAACAATCCTGCAACTCCTAATGTAGAGTCAGAGCGAAATGCCAATGGATCCAAGAAGTCATCATCAACGCGGCGATAGATCACATCAACTCGCTCAGGACCTTGCGTGGTACGCATAAAGACTTGCTCATTCTTCACAAATAAGTCTTTGCCTTCCACCAATTCAACACCCATTTGTTGGGCAAGGTAGCTATGCTCAAAATAAGCAGAGTTATACATGCCTGGTGTCAGCACAACCACATTTGGTTTCTTAACATCATCTGGTTTAACTGACTTCAAACACTCCAGCAAAAGATCTGGATAGTGTTCAACGGGAGCGATACGATATTTTTGAAAGAGATCGGGGAAGAGGCGCATCATCATCTTGCGGTCTTCAACCATGTAAGACACACCAGAAGGTACGCGTAAATTGTCCTCTAGAACGTAGAACTCACCTTCACCTGCGCGCACAATATCAATACCAGCAATCTGCGCATAGATGTCGCGCGGCACACTAACGTTACGCATCTCTGGACGATATTGCGCATTGTTATAAATTTGTTCGGCAGGAACAATACCCGCCTTGATAATTTCTTCATCGTGATAAACATCATAGATAAATCGATTCAGGGCCTTAACGCGTTGACGCAAACCTGCTTCAAGTTGTTCCCATTCCTTAGCGGTAAAAATGCGTGGCACTTGATCGAAAGGAATGGTCCTCTCTGAGCCTAAATCATCGCCATAGACGGCGAAGGTAATGCCTACTCGTCTAAAGATAAGGTCGGCTTCAGCGCGTTTCAGGCCCATGAGGGTATCGCTCTGTTGCTTTAACCAGTTGTGAAAAATTTGGTAGTGGGGACGCGCTTTGCCTGCGGCGTCGAGCATTTCGTCAAAAGGCAATTTCATAGTTAGAAACTAATGCCTTTAAGAAAACTCGTTATAGCAATTTGAAGCAGCTTGGTGCTATATTGCACTATATAAGTGCATAAATGCTCAGATACTAGCTCTGAGGCCAGTCTAAGCCAGTTTTAAGCGTTTAAATCGCCTCTAGCGATACGTCCTTTTTGAACTTCCCACTCGCGCTCTTTAGTTGCAGCACGCTTGTCATGCTGTTTTTTCCCTCTGGCTAGGCCGATTTCGCACTTGACGTTACCTTTTGAGAAATGCAGGTTAAGCGGTACTAGGGTATAGCCCTTTTGCTCAACCTTGCCAATCAGTTTACGAATCTCAATGGCATTAAGAAGTAGTTTTCTGGTTCGGGTGCTATCTGGGACGATATGAGTGGAGGCTGATAGCAGGGGGGTGATGTGACAGCCAATGAGGAAAAGCTCCGCCTTGCGAATAACGACATACGCCTCCTTGATGTGCACGCGACCAGCGCGGATGGCCTTAACTTCCCAGCCCTCCAGCACTAGCCCTGCCTCAAGGCGCTCCTCGATAAAATAATCGAAGAAGGCTTTTTTGTTATCGACGATACTCATATTTATTTAGCTTCCAAGATCGATTATGGCAGACGTCTACAAGACCGTTTTAATTGGCCAATCAGCCGACCGAATGTATGGCCTGGTGACCGATGTAGCGCGTTATCCTGAGTTTTTGCCTTGGTGTGGCGGGGTGGAAATTTTTGAGCAGACTGAGACTGTATTGGATGCCAAAATAACTATCAGCTTTAAGGGTATCAATCAGTTCTTTCATACTCGTAATGTGAACCATCGCCCGGAGACTATTGACATGGTTTTTGTCGACGGCCCATTTAAGCACTTCTCAGGCCAGTGGAATTTCATACCTCTGCGTGAAGATGCATGCAAGGTTGAGTTCAAGCTACATTGGGAATTTAAGAGTGTGATTCTTGACAAGATCATTGGTCCCGTCTTTGGGCACATTGCCGGAACATTTGTTGACTGTTTTGTAAAGCGCGCAGAAGAGCTCTATGGCTAGTCGCACTATTAATATCTGGATTTGTGATGCGAGGCAGGGCAGTCCGACTTTGAGCCCTTTTGAACTCACTATCGGACCTGATGAGTTGCCTACCGTTGGTTTGGCTCTTCTTCGGGCGGGCTTGGCAACAAGCAAGGATGATCCTGCTTTGACCAGGAAAGGCTGTTTTGGAGTGTTTGGCAAGCGTAAGGAGTGGAATAGCCCAATCTACGCCGGAGATCGCTTAGAGCTTTACTCCCCACTATTAATCGACCCCAAAGCAGTACGGCGTAAGAAAGCCAACCAGAACCAGGACGCCAAATTCCAGGCTGCCGCAGCCAAAAAGAAGGCTAGGAGGCTATAATCTGTTTTTGCGACTAGGGGTTTTGCATGCGACTCATTCAAAAAGCACTCACTTTTGACGATGTGCTCCTCGTACCGGCCTATTCTTCGGTGCTCCCTCGAGATGCCAACTTGGCAAGTAAATTAACTCGAGATATTTCACTTAATACACCGTTGGTATCTGCAGCGATGGATACCGTAACTGAAGGTCGTTTGGCAATTGCCATGGCTAGTGAAGGTGGTATCGGCATTGTTCATAAAAACTTAAAGCCTGCAGAACAAGCTCGGGAGGTGGCTAAAGTCAAGCGTTATGAATCTGGTGTTTTGCGCGATCCAATCACAATCGGTCCAGATGTCACCTTGCGTCAAGTCATTCAACTTTCTCGAGAGCATGGCTTCTCAGGATTTCCAGTTCTGACGGGCAAAGAAGTTGTCGGCATTATCACGAACCGCGATTTACGTTTTGAAGAAGACTTGGATGCACCCGTTAAAACCAAAATGACTCCACGTGAGCGTTTAGTAACAGTAAAAGAAGGTTGCTCATTAGATGAGGCGAAACGCTTGATGAGTCAGCATCGTCTTGAACGCGTTCTAGTTGTCAATGATAAATTTGAATTGCGTGGTCTCATTACTGTTAAAGATATTTTGAAAGCCACTGAGCATCCAAATGCTTGTAAAGATGGCGAAGGTAAGCTACGCGTTGGTGCGGCGGTCGGCGTAGGCCCTGATAACGATGAGCGTATTGAGTTGTTGGTGCGTGCTGGTGTTGATGTGATTGTGGTCGATACCGCTCACGGACACAGCCAAGGTGTATTAGATCGCGTCAAATGGGTTAAGAAAAACTATCCACAGGTACAAGTAATTGGTGGCAATATCGCTACCGGTGATGCTGCCAAAGCATTGGCTGATCATGGTGCTGATGGTGTGAAGGTTGGTATTGGCCCAGGTTCCATTTGTACTACTCGTATTGTTGCCGGTGTGGGTGTTCCACAAATTACTGCGATTGTGAATGTTGCCACTGCCTTAAAAGGTACAGGCATTCCATTGATAGCTGACGGCGGTGTACGTTATTCCGGTGACGTTGCTAAAGCATTAGCTGCTGGCGCAAGTTCTGTGATGATGGGTGGTATGTTCGCTGGTACAGAAGAGGCTCCAGGCGAAGTCTTCTTATATCAAGGACGCTCATATAAGAGTTATCGCGGTATGGGTTCTTTGGGCGCGATGGCTGATGGTTCTGCCGATCGTTATTTCCAGAGCGACATCGTTGCGAATGCTGAGAAGCTCGTGCCAGAAGGTATTGAAGGACAAGTTCCTTACAAAGGCAGTGTATTAGCAATCTTGCATCAACTCACTGGTGGCATTCGCTCCTCTATGGGTTATCTCGGTTGCAAGACCATTGCCGAACTTCATGAAAAAGCCAATTTTGTGGAAATTACATCAGCAGGCGTGCGCGAGTCACACGTTCATGATGTGAAGATCACTAAGGAAGCACCGAATTACCACATTGATTAACAACTAAAAAGCTGAAATTAAGGCTTACCTTTTCGTGCACGACAAAATACTGATTCTCGACTTTGGTTCGCAAGTAACTCAATTAATTGCCCGTCGTGTACGTGATGCACGAGTATATTCAGAGATTCACCCTTACGATTGCGATCCAGAATTCATTCGCAAATTTATTCAAGAGCAGGGTGGCAAGGGAATCATTCTTTCTGGTGGTCCTAGTTCAGTAACAGAAGATGGTAGCCCTCGCGCTCCACAAATCGTTTTTGAGTTAGGCGTGCCTGTACTGGGTATTTGCTACGGCATGCAAACTATGGCAAATCAACTGGGTGGCGCAGTAGCATCTGCCGAGTCATTAGGTAAGGCACGTGAGTTTGGTTACTCTGAAGTACGTGCCCATGGTCACACTCATTTACTTAAAGGTATTCAAGACTTCTCTACTAGTGAAGGCCACGGAATCCTGAAGGTCTGGATGAGTCATGGCGATTCAGTAACTAGCATGCCGCCATCATTTAAGCTGATGGCTTCTACGGAGTCTTGCCCAATAGCAGGTATGGCAGATGAAGAGCGTCGCTTTTATGCATTCCAATTTCATCCAGAAGTAACCCACACCATTCAGGGCGAAGCAATTCTTGAGCGTTTCGTACATGAGATTTGCAAATGCAAGCCAGATTGGGTGATGGGCGATTACATTGCTGAAGCAGTTGAAAATATACGTAAGCAAGTTGGTAATGAAGAGGTCATTTTGGGTTTGTCCGGTGGTGTTGACTCTAGCGTAGCTGCTGCATTGATTCATCGCGCGATCGGCGATCAATTGACTTGCGTGTTCGTAGATCATGGCTTGCTTCGTTTAAATGAAGGCGACATGGTGATGGAAATGTTCGCACGCAATTTAGGTGTGAAGGTTATCCGTATTGATGCTAAAGAAAAATTCATGGGTGAGTTAGCTGGTGTCCCTGATCCTGAGGCAAAGCGCAAGATCATCGGTAAAGAATTTGTAGAAATCTTCCAGACTGAATCTGGCAAGATCAAGAACGCCAAGTGGTTGGCGCAGGGAACGATTTATCCAGACGTGATTGAATCCGCCGGTAAAGGCAAGAAGGGTGCCCACACCATTAAGAGTCATCATAATGTTGGCGGCCTTCCTGAAGATATGCACCTCAAGTTGCTTGAGCCCTTGCGTGAATTATTCAAAGATGAAGTGCGCGAGCTCGGCGTTGCATTAGGCTTGCCACGTGAGATGGTTTATCGCCACCCATTCCCAGGGCCAGGCTTAGGTGTTCGTATCTTGGGTGAGGTTAAAGCTGAATTTGCTAGCCTCTTACAACGTGCTGACGCGATCTTTATTGAAGAGCTTCGCAATACGATAGATCAGGCTAGTCAAAAATCTTGGTATGACCTGACTAGCCAAGCATTCGCCGTGTTTTTGCCAGTCAAATCCGTTGGTGTCATGGGTGATGGTAGAACATATGAGTATGTCGTGGCGCTCAGAGCAGTACAGACACAGGATTTCATGACGGCTCATTGGGCACATTTACCGCATGAGTTACTTGGTAAAGTTTCTAATCGCATCATCAATGAAGTGCGCGGTATTAATCGTGTTGTATACGATATCAGTGGAAAACCTCCGGCAACGATCGAGTGGGAGTGAGAATTTTAACGTAAGTAATTGATTTATATAGTTATTTTACTTACACAAAAGTTTCACAAAAACAATTAAGTCATTGTTTTTCTTAGCTTATTAATTTACAGTTACACGTAAAGCTACACAACACCGTAGCTATTCATAACCGTAGTTACTCTAAGCAAGTAATGCCAAGTAAAAAAATAAAATTTAACGAAAATGAAATAGCAATATTTGATGATGCTGTAATTTATAAGCGTGGAGATTATTGGCAGTTTCGAATTTGGCTTACTAAAGAGCGTAAATACGCACGATTTAGCTTAAAGACAAGAAATAGAAGCACAGCAGAAGATAAAGCCAAGTTGCACTATCACGAACTTATGGCTTTGCAGATGCAAGGTAAGTCTTATTTCTCAATTACTACTAAAGATGGTGTTGCTATGTATTTAGAGCAACGACAAAAGGACGTGGAAGCAGGATTAATTGTTAAAGGTAGATATTCAACAATTAACACGCACTTAGAGCACTGGCTTGAATTTATTGGGCGTGATACAAAACTTAAGGAATTAGAGCGTACAGATTGCGAGAATTACTATGCAGAACGCACTAAGACTAAGAAAGGCTTAAAGATAAGTCAAACTACAGTTTTGAATGAGCAAAGCACAATTAATGCAATGCTGTCTTGGCTGTATAAGAGGAAAGAAACTTATATCGAAGCTTTTGACTTTAAGCCATTGCCTAAGCTAGATAGAGGAAAAGAAGAGAATAGAAGAGCGTTATTTACAGATAACGAATTTAAGGCTATTAGTTTGACTTTGGATGCTTATATTAAGGAAGCAGAAAAAGACTTAACGAATAGCACTAACTTAATACAAGCAATAACTGGTTATTACTTGGGTTTTTCGTCAATTACAGGATTACGGCGTGGAGAGCAATTGCAACTACGCTGGGCTGATGTTGTAGATATGGAGCATAAAGAAGCTCGAATAAAGAGATTTGACTTGCTTAAGATAACAGTACGAGGTGAAACAAGCAAGGTTGGGAAAACAAGAAAGTTTGTTATTAAAGATTTTGGTTACTTGGAAGGAATTTTTAGAATTAGAAAAGCTAAGCTAACGCAAAAAATGACTGAGCAACAAGCCAAACAACATATTGCAACTGAGCTAATTTTTAGTACAAACGGTACTACAGCAATAACACCGCGTGCTATCGGATATCACTTTAATAAAATACTTGAGTTGGCAGAAATTAAGAATATTGAAACACGTGACTTAGTGCCATACAGCTTTAGACATTACTTTATTACGCAACGTGTTAATAGCAACTTGCCGCCAGCCGCAGTTGCAGAGATTTGTGGAACCAGTATTACGCAAATTGAAAAAACTTACTACCACACGACAGAAGACAAGATGGTTAGTAATGCATTGGCAGATTACGAATACATTAATGGAATGCTTGTGCCTAAATAGTTAATTGCCAAGCTGTACATCCTTAATCTTTTGCTGTGCCTTAGCAATCTTCTGCCTATCACGTTCAGCTTGTAGTGCTTTCGTACTAGCATCTTTTTGTCTCTTAAGTCCATCAATCCGTGCTTGCTGTGGAGTAGGTGGCTTAATTGCTGTAATTTCAAGTATCTTCATAGTACTAAAGTTGTGTAGGTTGATGTGGCACATTACTACTTCCGAATATTGCTTGAAATAACTTATATGCTTGTGCTTGATTTTGTGCATACAAGATAGTTTCAACCCACATACCACTTGCATTCACAATTGCTTTATATCGTCTCATAACAGTATTTATTGTTTTCTTACATTACGTGCCCCAAACACATATCAGCGATGGGGCACGTAACTAACACTATTTCTTAAATGCTTTACGTGTTGCATCACTAGCTTCACTAATAGCATCATCAAATTCACCAGCAATCACAGCTTCCTTAAGTTTGTGCAAAGTGCCAATTAACTCAGTTCCATTAGTAATTTCAATAGCATTAGCACCTTTCTTATTAAGTTTTAATGTCTTAGCACCATATTTAATTGCCAAGTTAATCTTGCCAGTTTCAGTACTCAACCAAAACCATTCCTTAACTCGCTTAATAGTCTCAACAGTTGTACGTTCGCCAGTTGCCTTGTTAACAACGGTTTTAAGACGTTTTGGTGTGAATGGAACTTGATTACGTTTAGCTTCACACATATCTAACTGCTCTTGTACCTTAGCAAGCATCTTTGTTCTGCGTTGCAATACTGGTGAAATTGCACTTGGTTTAGCTGTAGTGATTAGGTTTAAGTTTGTAACTATGCTCATTTGTAAGTTCTCCGATAAGTTAATGGGCAAAGCTAATATATGGCTGATTTTTAGCAATTCCTACCGAAATCTGCCAGCATTTCTCACCTTAAATGTTGTGATTTATGGTTTTTAAATAGGTTGATACGCATATAGATAAATAACTATATGTCTAATCACCAAGCTCTAAAGCAAGCTTACGTAGCAACAATTAACCAATTAAGCCCACGCTTTACACACGCTGTAACGGTGACGTTTAAAACACGTGCTTACGTGCTACCAAAAAGCTATGCCAAATGCACCCAAAACCCCAATAACGTATTCGTCACTGCCCAAAAGTACCAACCAGAAAGCTATAAATGGACGGATAAGAAGGTTTTGGGTGATTGGAAATGGTTAAACGAAGAAGTGGCAGAAAGCACTTTAGATTATTTTTACGCTAAGTTGGCATTTATGGCTTACGGAAAGGATACAAAACGCACATCAACAAAGGCATATTCACAGCCCACAATGCTTACAAGCATAGAAGGCTTAATTAGCGACAAACGCATACACGCACACTTAGCAATCGGTAACTTACCCGAAAACATTGATATTCGAAACACAATAGAACGAGCTTGGTGGGCTTGTGACTTTGCACATCACAGCATTGTCATCAAACCACTAAGCAACACTTATGGCTGGCTTGACTACATTACAAAAGAAGCAAACGTTGGCAACGTAGAGGCTTTGCGAATACAAAGCATTAAACAACCCCAAATCTACTTAAGCGACATTGGCGTAGAAAACAGCTTGTAATTAAGCAGGTTTGGACAATTTGGTAACGAGCAAGCATTACTGTTATTTAATGCTTAATGCGAAGCTTTACCTAAAATTTACTAACAACAAAACATAACAGCTCAAATCAACGATGTAAGCACTTAAAACAAGAAGCTGAATGCAAGCGTAGCTGAGAACTTTACAAACGCTACTGTGACGCTTTAAACAAGTCTGTTAATAAATGTGGGAATTAGACAACACGACCACTAAATACAACAATGTTTAGTTTTATACAAAAATAAGGATTATTTTTGAAAATGGCGTAACCACTTGATTATTGGAAAGAAAATACTTAATGCAAAGAAATCAAAAAGAGGTAGGAAAAAATAACAAAAGAAAACAATATATAGCTATTGCAAAATTATATTTAGGTGTGAAAACAATGGCTAAGCAAGCAAAAACATTAAATCAACAAGAGTTGCGTAGAGTTTTAGATTACGTTGCAACAAGAAAGCACGCATTACGAAATAGGGCGCTTATAACCATCAGTATGTATTCAGGTATGCGTTGCGGAGAAATTAGTAATTTGCTGTATTCGGACGTAATTGATGCAGAAGGTAAGGTGCGTAACGAAATTAGATTGCGTGCAGAAGATACTAAGACTAAAGAAGCACGTACAGTATTTGTTAGTGAGAAATTGCAGAAGGAATTACAGCAATACGCTAAAGTCTACAAACCTAAAGACGTTAATGTTAAGTTCATCTATTCACAAAAAGAAGATAGTGATGGTTTCACGCCAAATACTCTCTGCCAGTTGTATTTCAATATTTACAAAGGTGCTGGATTACAAAATTGCTCAAGTCACTCAGGCAGACGTACATTTGCTACAGAGATTGCTAACAAAGGCGTAAGCATACGTGTATTGCAGAAGTTATTGGGGCATAAGAACATACAAACTACTTCAATTTACGTGGATGCTAATGACGATATGTTACGCAAGGCAGTTAATTTAGCGTAAGTTAGCTCTTTAGTCGAAGCGTTAAGTGTGTATTTTTCATATCACTTAATACTTTAACTAAATCGTTCTCTTTCATTGTGTAATAACGCTTCCAATCATCTGCTAAGTATGTTGTCCAATCATCATCAAAACTATTTTCATCTAAATATACGGAATAATTACCGTCATTGCTAAAGTCAACTAATAAGCGTGTAAATGGGAAATTTTCAATCATTAAATAATCGTGCCTAAAGTCAAGTAACAACTGAAAGCCATCCATATTGATATTCATACCAAATACATCAAAACCTTCATTACGTAATAAGTCACTAATTAAGTTATGCGATTGAGCATCAGGTGAAAAATGTAACGAGGTATTTTCATCAACATATTCACAAAAACGTTGCTTAATAATTTCTGCAAAATAAACTTCTACATCCCTCTTAAGTTCAGCATACTTTTCATATTCCATTATTTTACTTTCTTAACTCTGCTTCTTGAGCGTTTACGTAACTTACGTGATACGTATTCAATCCACATATCTTCGCTTGTTTGTCTTAAATCCTTAAACATAGAAACTACTAGAGCATTTGTCTTTTGTCCGCCGTGTCCTGGCAATCTTAAGCCCATATGCTTAATTACAGCACGTAGCCAAGCGTCAACATTCTGATGCTCACCTGCAATTGACATATTTGAGTGCTGATAACTGTAGCTGTACATTGGATCAACTTTAGGCATTGTTTCAAAGTAAAGTTGCGTTTCATATTGCTCTTTAAGTTCAGCAATTTTCATCTGTAATTCATACTTTTGCTCTTCAATTGTCTTGCTTGGCTTACGTGGCATAGGTTACTTTACTTTTGGTTTGCGTTTTTTAACCTCAGTCTGTGTAATTGCAAAATTCTTAATCCCTGCCGCTTTACCAATAGCCGTCAATATTGCAATATCGCTAATATCTTTAGTCCCTGCTTTAATCGCATTAATAGCAGAAACAATATTCTGTCCTTTAATAAGTGCCTCTAACTCTGTTGCATAAGCCTTTTGCTCTAATGCCTTGTATGCCTCTTTTGCCTTTTCTAACTTCGCCTTATAGTCATCTGCCGTCATTACCTTGCGTGTACGTGTCCCTGTAGCCATATTCAATTCTCCAAGTGGTTATGTTTAACAGAATAGTAATAAAACCTATTGTCATTAGCTTTATATCCCTATATTCTGCATAAAGTCATTAGTGTTTATCCTTAGTCCAATACGGTTAATATGTAATTTATGGCAGATATAACAATTAATGAAGTACGCAGACGCTTACAGCTATTTGCGAAAGAACACGAGAACGACAGGGAAGAGAAACAATACGCACAGCAATTTATGCGTGATTTCTACGCTTGCTTTGGATTAAGCAAGAGTTCTGCGTCAATGTTCGAAAAGAAGGTTATTAAGTTTGGCAATGCACGGGGTTATATAGATAGCTTTATACCTGGCGTGTTATTGGTTGAGCAAAAGACAACTGGCGAGGATTTGTATAAAGCATATGAGCAGGCAACTGACTATGCAATGGCAATTACTAATGAGTTTGAAAAGCCGCAGTACATATTAATTAGCGATTTTCAAACATTTCACCTATATAACCTACACAGCTTAGATAAAGAGCCACTTATATGTAGCTTAAGTGAGATTAGCAAACGAGCTGATTGGTTTATGTTTTTGGTTGATAAGCGAGTTATTGCTTACAGCGAGGAATTACCAATTAACCGTAAAGCTGTAGAGCAGATTGCCAAGTTACACGATGCTTTACTTAAAGCTAACTACACAGGTAGGGATTTAGAGAGCTTCTTAACTAGATTGCTATTTTGCTTGTTTGCAGACGATACAGGGATATTTGGTGAGGATGGACAGTTTAAGAAGCTGGTAGCTAAGACTAAGGAAGATGGTAGCGACTTAGGAATGGCTATTGCTATGCTGTTTCAAGTGCTTAATACAGCACACGACAAACGGCAAACAAACTTAGATGAAGCACTTAAGGCTTTTGAGTACGTTAATGGTGGACTGTTTGCAGAGCAAATATCTATCCCTAGCTTTGACTTTGACTTAAGAACAATATTAGTTAAGTGTTCAGAATTAGATTGGAGTGGAATTTCGCCAGCTATTTTTGGAGCAATGTTTCAAAGTGTATTAGAGGCTGGTGCTACTGACACAGCACATCGCAAAGAGAGTAGACGAGAGTTAGGCGCACACTATACAAGCGAACGCAACATACTTAAAGTAATACAGCCATTATTTTTAGATGAGTTGCATAAGGAATTCGAGCAAGCAATTACTAAGCCTAAATTACAGGCACTTTACGATAAGTTGCATACACTTAAGTTCTTTGATCCAGCTTGTGGTTGTGGCAACTTCTTAGTTATTGCATACAGAGAATTAAGACGTATTGAGAATGACGTTATTGCTAAGCTGTACTTTAAAGGTGAACAAGGTGGCTTATTAGACGTTAAAGAGTATTGCAAAGTAAGCATTGAACAGTTTTATGGAATTGAGATTGATGAAGCGGCTGTACATATTGCACGTGTAGCAATGTACATAACAGATCATCAACTTAACTTAGAAAGCGGTAATAGGTTTGGTGAAACTCGTGCAACTGTTCCTTTAGTTGCTACGCCGCATATACATTGCGGTAATGCATTACGCACGGATTGGAACAGCATAGTTAAAGCAGAAGATTGCAATTACGTGTTTGGCAATCCCCCGTTTATCGGTGCAGCATTAAAAAATACAGAACAACAAAGTGAGATGGATAGTGTTTTTTATAATATTGATGGTGCTGGTAAATTAGATTATGTTTGTGCTTGGTATGTTAAGGCTACTTATTACACTGATATAAACAGTGATATTAAGTGTGCATTTGTATCTACAAATAGCATTGCACAAGGCGAGCAACCTGCTATTTTGTGGAAAGTATTATTTAAACACGGCATTTCAATTAATTTTGCACATAGAACATTTAGGTGGAGTAACGAAGGTAGAGGAGTTGCAGCTGTTCATTGCGTAATTATCGGCTTTAGTAAACATAGTGGTGGAGCTAAGAAATTATTTACATATGAAAATTTAAAGGCAGATCCTGTTCTTGTAATAGCAAATCAAATTAACCCATATCTTGTTGATGCCGCTAATGTATTGATTGAAAATAGATCTAATGTCCTTTGTCCAAACCTGCCGGACTTAATTAGAGGTAGCATCCCTTACGATGATGGGAACTTATTGTTATCTGAAGATGAAAAGAACGCAATATTAAGTGCTGATAGTAGCTTAGAAAAATACATTAAGAAATATGGTGGAGCTAAGGAAATGTTAAGCAATGAATGGCGATATTGCTTTTGGCTTAAGGATGCAACACCAACAGAAATTGTTAGCAATAAAGTAATAAAAAATAGAGTTGAAGCTGTAAGGGATTTTCGTGAAAAGAGTAAGACAAGTTCTGTGCATTCTAAAAAGGACATTCCTGCTTTATTTGGCGATATTCGGCAACCTAGTGCGGATTATTTGCTTATTCCGCGGCATTCATCCGAAAACAGAAAATTTATTCCAATTGCTTACGTTAGTAAGGAAGTAATTTGTGCTGATAGTGCATATGCTTTACCGAATGCTTCTCTCTATCATTTCGGTATATTAAGTAGTTCCTTGCACAATGCTTGGATGAGGACTGTTTGCGGTAGATTGAAGAGTGACTATAGATATTCTGGTGGTATTGTTTATAACAATTTCGTTTGGGTTAGTAATTTAGATGAGGTATTACGAGCAAATATAGAGAAATGTTCACAGCAAGTGTTGGACATTAGGGCTAATTTAAAGGACACAACTGTAGGTGATGCTTACAAGGTGATAGCAATGCCTACTGAGCTTGTTAAGGCACACAAAGACTTAGATAAAGCTGTTGATGAAGCATATGGCTACAAAGGTGGCGATGATGATGCAAGTAGAGTTGCATTCTTGTTTAAGCGTTACGAAGAGTTAACCAGCTTGTTACCAGCTACTGTAGTTAAGAAGAAGCGTGCTAAGAAGCAAGATGATGGTGGTTTACTAATTTAAGGATTGCTATGCTTGGCTGGGAAATACACATAATTAACAACAATACTAAAGTTGAGTATGGCGACTGGTTAGGCAGACTTGGTGCAACTAAGTGGATTGATAGATTGGTTGATGCTGGCAAGGCTGAGAAAATCTATCAAGTTGCTTCTTCCTATTACTTAATTAAAGCAAAAGATTTAATACCCGAAATTGCTTTAATTGAAGCTAATGCTAAGAATGGCGTAATAAAGGACGGCTGGATTAGTGACTTTGTTATGGATAGCAACGCTTTAAATGAATGTGCTTTAGATGATGTAATCGTAGTGCAAACATATGACGCAAGTTGAGGTTAACTATGGAATTGCAAGAACACCTAAATACGTTGTCTACGTTAGAGCTACAGGATGCTATTAAATACAGCAAACTTAATGATGAAGCTGTAGTAATTGCAAAAAGTATATTGTTAAGCCGTAATGCCACTATTCCCGATGTAATACCTGCTGAAGTGCTTGAGGAAAATGCAAATCAAGTCATAAAGCAATCCAATAAGCTGTTCTTGTCTATTGCAATCACAGTTGTTATTTGGTTGGCATATGAATACGCTACTGGACTATTTGATGGAAATGATACAAAGCGTATTACTGATAGCATACGTAATTTAGGCTTATTTGTTATGGCTGAAGCAGGGTTATTTACATTAGCTAAGAAGAAGAAATAGGTATATGGGCTTACGCTTACAAAAACGCATTACATTATTTAAAGGCTTAACGCTTAACTTAAGCAAGACTGGTGCAAGCGTAAGCATTGGTACACGTGGAGCAAGACTTAATATACGTGGCGATAAAGTTACTGGTAGCGTAGGTTTGCCAGGCACAGGCTTAAGTTATAGGCAACGCTTAGATAACTTAATCAATACAGAACAAGCACAACAAATAGAGCAAATACAGGATTTACACACCCCAAGCGATAGCGTTAGCGAGCAACAAGATAAAGAATTAACTTGGAAGCTACTTGCATTGCTGTTTTTTATTGGTTTTGCTGTTGTAACGGCACTTTACATAAGCAAGTAAGCGATCGTATTTGGTGCATAAAGACTTTAAAATACAGTTATGACACAAGAAATGCTAACTGTAGGCTTTGACGATAGCGAAGATAAGCTGGTGTTTAAGCTTGATATGAACTACATAAACACGGATGACGCTGTTAGGTTGAAGGTAATGACTAGACTTAAAGCAATGATTGACGCTGAGTTGGATTACTTAACAAGCGAGAGAGTCATACTTAAGTAATACCTGTTAATGAGACTATTAACCCTCTTTTTTTGTCGCAAGTCGTGTAACCGCAATTTGCTTAAGTTGTTGTTATCATTGTGTTTTACGACAGTTGCGTAAGATACGTTTACATAAATGCTCTTACACAAAAGTTACACACTGGGATATTGGAGAACGTAAGTGCTTGATTATAAACATAAAAATACTTACGTTGTTATTGAGTGGGAATAAATCTTACTCCACTTGTAAATGATTGAGTTACGCCAAGCCGCCCTTGAAATTCTGGCGATTACAGATGCGCAAATCAAGGTAGGTCGAGTCTCTCAATTATTCGACGAGTATCAAGCGCAGCGGATCACCCTTAATTCCCTTGAAGTATTGAGTGAGCGAAATCTCGATCTGCCTGGCCGACCAATTAAACCAGAGTTAATTCCTCCCTTGCAGGTCCCCAAAAGAAGAATGGATACGGTAGAGGGTAGAGTTTCTTTATTACATTCACTAGTACATATTGAATTTAATGCGATCAATCTAGCTTTGGATGCAATTTGGCGTTTTTCGGACATGCCTCAGCAGTACTACGAAGATTGGCTCAAGGTGGCCAAAGAGGAGTCATATCACTTCACCATAATGAATGAATACATCCAGTTGTTTGGTTTTACCTACGGCGATTTTCCTGCGCACAATAGTTTGTGGGAGATGGTCGAGAGAACTAAAGATGCAGTCATTGCCAGGATGGCCTTGGTTCCCAGAACGATGGAGGCTAGAGGTCTCGATGCGGTGCCAATGATTCGAGATCGCTTTAAACAAATTAAAGAGGCGCGCGCAGTAGAAATTCTGGAAATCATTCTTCGAGACGAAGTGGGGCACGTAGCAATTGGCAATCATTGGTTTAATTTCTTATGTGTAAAAGAGAGTTTGTCGCCTATCTCAGCTTATAGGGATTTAGCAAAGAAATACTGTGCGCCAAAATTAAGAGGCCCCTTCAATATGGAAGCGCGAAGACGGGCTGGGTTTAGTGAAGATGAGCTCAGTCTGCTTGGGGTATAGTTTCTTTAATAATGATTAGGAAGGCACATGAATCTATCTAGACGAACATTCATTGTATCGGCTGCATTGGCACCGGTTGCCTGTGGTGTACCCCTTGGATATGAGCGCGGGACACCAGTTGCTCAGCCAAATCCAATTCCTAAGGTTCGCCCTCCACAAGTGGGTCAGGAATGGACATACGTCAAGCGCAATGTATTTGATGGAAAAACTATAGGACTAGTCACTGAACGTGTGGCAACTGTTGGATCTACCATAGTGATCCAAAGATCGATTGATGGCAATCAACTGCCCAGTGAAATTCAGGGGCCTTGGGGTATGGTGCAGACTGATCCACAATGGCCTAAGCTGGTCAGCTTTAACCCAGCCATTCCTTTATGGCCACAAGAGTTGACCGCTACTTGGAATAAGCAATTCAATACTAAATACAGTATTGGCGGCTATCCAGATGGCAAACTTGGTTGGCAAGAGTACATGGGTGTCTATGGATGGGAGCAGATCTCAGTTCCTGCCGGTACCTTCTTAACCTTGCGCTATCAGAGTTTAATTAACTATGAGAGTGAAGACGACAATAAGGTCAATTGCATTCGCAAAGAAACGGTTTGGTTTGCCCCAAGTATTGGCCGTTGGGTTGCTCGTGAATCTTCCGGCTCATACATGATCCAAGGTCAATTAGGTGCGCCTAACTTAGAAGACAGCCTGCAATGGCAACTGACTTCATACAAGTAAGACACTTGCTAAGATTATTTTTATTAACCTTGCCAGTTTTTTTGGTGGGGTGTATTTCTTCGCAGCCGTTTCCTCAGGGAATCAATGTTGGTCAGCCCATACCTCAGCCGGTAGTCCGCGCACCCAAGGCAGGACAAGAATGGGTCTATCAAGTTCGCAATGTATTTAATCAAGAAGTTGTAGACACGGTAACCGAGAGAGTGGTCTCGGTAGGCGCTGAGATTCGGATTTCAAGGTCAGGAGTTAAGGCTGGCCCATTGCCAGATGAAATTCAATCACCTTGGGGTTATCTAGTGCAAGACCCGCACTGGAGTACTCCGCAAAAATTTCAGCCAGCCATTCCGGCTTGGCCAGTAACACTGCAGCTTGGCTTTGACAAGTTTTACAAAACAAGTTATCAGGTGCCGGGATATCCAGATAAAAACTACTACTGGGGCCTAGATATGACTGCAATCGCTTGGGAGCAAATTCAAGTTCCAGCGGGTAAATTTCTAGCCCTGCGTTATCACAATGAAGCCCCTTATTTCCAAAGTGATGACCTCTTCAGGGTGCAAAATATCCGCGATGAAGATGTTTGGTTTTCTCCAGAAATAGGCCGCTGGGTAATTCGTAGAAGCAGTGGCCAGTACATAACGCTTGGAGTTTCTTGGTTTAACCCCTACTGGGAAGATTTTTACCAATGGGAGTTAGTCTCCTGGAAGTAAGCAAAGCGCTTAAAATAGGCGAATTGCTATGTATACCGTTAAAGAACTTTTCCCAACCCTGCAAGGTGAAGGCGCTCATGCTGGACGCGCCGCTGTATTTTGTCGCTTTGCGGGCTGCAATCTCTGGAGTGGTCGCGAAGAAGACCGAGCTTCAGCAGTGTGCCAATTTTGCGACACAGACTTTGTAGGTAGCGATGGTCTAGGGGGCGGAAAGTTTGAGACTCCAAAGGATTTAGCGGATGCGATTGAGGCTGCATGGAAAAGTACTTCTGCAGGACCACAGCAACGTTATGTCGTGTTCACTGGCGGTGAGCCTCTCTTGCAACTAGACGAAGAGCTAATTTCTGCGCTCCACCAAAAAGGCTTTGAGGTTGCGATTGAAACCAATGGCACCATCAAAGTTCCTAAAGGAGTGGACTGGGTTTGTGTAAGCCCAAAGGCTGGTTCAGATTTGATCGTACTACAAGCGAATGAATTGAAATTAGTTGTGCCGCAAGCTGGACATGATTCGTTAGAAAAATTAATGGCTCGTTTCGAGAAGATGGACTATCGCAATCGCTTCTTGCAACCAATGGATGGGCCTATGCTCAAAAACAATACAGAGCTAGCAGTAGGCTTATGCCAAAAACGCCCTTTATGGAGATTGAGTGTTCAATCGCATAAACTGATCGGAATTCGATAAAAGGGCACAGCCCAATTCTATTAAGCACCAAATGACTAGTACACAACCCACCATCTCCATTACCCGCCGCCTAGAGTTCGACTCAGGCCATCGCATTCCAAATCATGACGGTCAATGCAAGCACTTGCATGGCCATCGCTATGCTATTGAAGTGACCTTGACTGGTGAAGTGGCTGACCATCCTGGTAAAGCTGATGATGGAATGGTCTTAGATTTTGGTGATATCAAAAAATTGACTAACCAATACATAGTCGAGCAATGGGATCACGCATTTTTAGTGGCTAAAGAGGATAAGGGTCTTGTAAATTTCTTAGCTACTTTGCCAAATCACAAAACAGTCATCATGGAGCATGTTCCTACTGTGGAGAATTTGGCTAACGTTGCCTTTGCAATCATGCAGCCAGTATTTGCTAAAGCGTTTGGTGGTCGCCTTCAACTCTCAGCGATCCGTCTTTATGAAACTCCAAATTGCTGGGCTGACGTACATCCTGCCTAAATGAATCAAGCTGAACTTGATCATCAATTTATGCAGCAAGCGATTGAGCAAGCTCAATTAGCAGCTATTGCAGGTGAGGTTCCTGTTGGAGCAGTTTTAGTGCGCGATGGTCAGGTGATTGCAAAAGCATTTAATAAACCCATTGGTAATCACGATCCCAGCGCTCATGCGGAGATGCTGGCTCTCAGAGAGGCAGCCAATACAGAAGAAAATTATCGCCTTCCAGGTAGCACTCTTTATGTAACCCTAGAGCCATGTGCCATGTGCTCGGGTGCAATTCTCCACGCCAGGGTAGACCGAGTTGTATTTGGTGCCCCTGATCCTAAAACAGGTGCCGCTGGAAGTGTTTTGGATGTATTCTCTTCAAAACAAATTAATCATCAAACCAGTGTTGAGGGTGGCGTTATGAGTGAAGAGTGCGGTCAGTTGCTTCGTAGCTTCTTTAAGGAGCGCCGTTGAAATCTATCCATCTCATTGCACCGTCTGGTGCTTGCTTAGACGAGAAAAGTCCCTTGGCTGGTATTGCTTGGCTTAAAGATCAGGGGATTGCGATTCATAATCCTGATTGCGTGCATCGTGTTCACGAGCGTTTTGCAGGAAGTGATGTCCAGCGATTAAATGAGCTGAATCAATTAGCTACATTAGATCCGCAGCAAACTGCTATGGCAATGCGTGGAGGCTATGGCATTCATCGCCTACTACCTAATATTGAATGGAACGCGATTGCTCAGGCAATAAAGAATGGTCTACAGATTTGTGGACATAGCGATTTCACAACTTTTGAGCTTGGTCTCTTGGCTAAAACTGGTGCCATCACTTTATCTGGCCCTATGCTCAATTACGATTTTGGAAAAATTGATGAGGCTGGCAAAGCGATTGCCCCGGACGAGTTTATGTGGAAGCATTTCTTGTCCGCAGTGCAGGATCGAAAATTAGATTGCGTTATTCATTCAAAGCAAGTCTTCTTAGGTCAAGCAAGCTCAGGTGTTAAGGCTGGAATGCTTTGGGGCGGTAATCTGACGGTGCTTGCGAGTCTCATCGGCACCCCATATTTGCCCTCATTAAGCCAAACAAAAGGCGGTATTTTGTTCTTGGAGGATGTAAATGAGCATCCCTATCGCCTTGAGAGAACTCTGATGCAATTATTGGATGCCGGAGTACTTGGCAATCAATCGGCAATATTGTTAGGCGGCTTCTCGGCATATCGTTTGTATGAGAACGATAAGGGTTATACGCTTGAACGTGCAATTGAGATGATTCGAGAGCGCTTGCCAAAAGACATTCCAGTATTGACTGACTTACCGTTTGGTCATCAGGCTAATAAGTTGACCTTGCCTGTTGGCGCAAACGCAAGCCTCGATTACAGCGCTACAGGATTTACTCTTAAAGCAAGTTGGTAAACATGTTTCTGAGAAGATTTATCTCTCACAGCATTCTTTTTATAGGATTGATTTTTACTGGGACTGCAATGGCGATCGAAGAACCAAAATACACCGTTCTCGAAAAGACGCCCCCATTTGAGCTTCGCTCTTATGCGCCTATGATTTTGGCTGAGGTTCAGCTTGAAGGCGATCTAGATGAGGCCTCAAGCCAGGGCTTTAGACTAATTGCTGCTTATATCTTTGGGCAGAATCAGGTAAGTGAAAAAATTGCCATGACTGCGCCAGTTGCGGTAGAAGAGCAAGCCGTAAAAAGCGCCAAGATAGCCATGACTGCGCCAGTCAACATTGAGAGCAATGCTGGTCAATGGACAGTTTCCTTTGTGATGCCCTCTGAATACACCATGGAAACTTTACCCAAGCCATTAAATTCAAAAGTACAGCTCAGGCAAATTCCTGCAGTAAAGAGGGCTGTTATTACCTTCTCTGGTTTTTATAACAGCCAAAAGGTGGCTGAGAAGACGCTTGAGCTAGAGGAGTGGATGAAGACCAAAAATCTGCAAGCTACTGGGGCACCTAAATTTGCTCGCTATAACCCGCCTTGGACCTTGCCATTCATGCGGCGTAATGAGGTCATGATTGATGTGCGTGACTAGTGAGCGTCACAGTTCATTTTAGGCTTCAAAACTCTTCAGTAGGAACTGCGCTCCACCATCAATACCCAAGGCTTTAGTAATTACTGGAAGTGCTTCAGCCAGATGCTTTTCAAGAGTCCATGGTGGATTAAGGATGAACATGCCACTAGCTTGTAGACGTCGCTCTCTAGGCGCATTCTCAACTCGAAGTTCGGCGTGAAGCCAGGAACGTATATGCAGAGCACAAATCTTTTTCATGCGATCGGGCAGAGCGGCTGATTCTCTTCTAGAAAGAATCGGATACCAGATTGCATAACAGCCAGTAGCGAAGCGCTGTAATGCTTCTTCAATAGCCTCTTCAAGATAACGATAGTCTTGTTTGTCTTCATATGAAGGGTCAATCAGCACAAGACCGCGCCTACTTGGTGGCGGTAGTAAACCTTTAAGTCTGCTAAAGCTATCTACTGCGTAAACATCGATTTGCTTTGCGCATTCTAATTCGTCAATATTGTGGCGAAGAATATCAATCTCTTTAGGGTGTAGCTCAAATAACTTTAGGCGATCTTGTGGTCTCAGAAGTCGAGCCAAGATGAATGGGGATCCAGGGTAGGTATTGAGCTCTTCAGCAGTATTTTCCGCTTCAATATAGTCCAAATATTTTTGAATACTCTCTGGAATGGGGTTGCCCGCTTCTTTGAACTTCATCAAGCGAAATATTCCGCCTTCAGCTTCTTTGCTCACGGTTGCAAAACCATCTTGAAGGCTATAAATGCCAGCGCCAGCATGAGTATCAACTATTGTTAACGCAACGGGTTTCTCCTGCAAATACTCTACTAGATGAACTAGGGTGAGATGCTTCAGAATGTCAGCATGACTGCCGGCATGAAACGCATGTCGATAGCTAAACATAAGGAGTTATTTGTTAGTACCAGGCAAATGGTTGAATTGTGCTTTTACATAAAATACCAATGTGATTGCCACGATAGCAATAGATGCATACTGCAACGGTAGATTCAACTCTAGATCCATGATCTGCGTATAGTGTGCATAGATTGCTGCAACCCCACCTAGCGCAATCAAGTGAGACCAAATACTTTTAGGCTTAAGTTGGAATTCTGAAACATGTCCAGCCAGAAGTGCACCAATCATGCCGCACCAAATGCCAAAGCCGGCTCCACCAAGTACATCTGTCAGCCAGTGTGCACCAACAGCATTACGAGATAAACCCACTAATGCAGCTACAAAAAAGACAATGCTTAGATGGCTACGCTTACCTTGGGCAGAAACGAAATAAAAAGCGCTTGCAATGGAAAATGCAGTCAAAGTATGACCGGATGGAAATGCGTTATGAAGCAATGGATCGCCAATGCGATAGAAGCTCCCATCCTCTAGTAGGCCTGCTGGTCTTGGTAGATCAAATAGATTCTTGAGCATAATACTGACAATTGCAGAAATTGCTCCCCCAAATATTCCAGCGGTTAACAGTCGTGGTGCTAAAAGTATTAATGGAAAGGCGAGAGCAAAAGCACCCCAGCCATTACCCAAGAAAGTTAGCCATGCCCAAATGATGTCTGGCAGTGATCTAGTAAAGCGATTGATGAATAAAAAACTACCGCTCTGTAATTCGCCAAAGTAAATTGCTGCTGCTAGAGCTAAAGGAATAAGCGGTACAAACCAAGCTAGCTTGGGGATTGCTCTATTACTCATCCGGCTTGGCGACCTTTTGCCTTATCAACTTCTTCTAACTGGAATGTGACTTTATCTAATACTTGTGCAACAGTAATAGCCTGCATACAAATATTTTCTTGACAGGGTGTCTTGCGGTGGTTTGCAGCACTTACACAGGGAGAGCAAGCAAGATTGGCAGTAATGGCAATGGAGTTGCCTACTGAGCCATACAGGGCCGGAGTTTCTGGGCCAAATAGTACGACCGTTCTCAGTGGCGTCACTGCAGAGAAGTGTCCTGGCCCAGAATCATTGGTTACCATCACATCGGATAATGTGTACAGAGGCGGCAATTCAGAGAAAGTAACTTGACCTGCAAAATTCAAGGCATTTTTCACATTCGCAACAGAGCGTACTTTGTCGACATAAACAAATTCTGCAGGCGACCCAGTAACCAGAATCAAATCATTTGGATAGCGTTGATTTACAGCTTGAATCAATTCAGAAAAACGCTGTTGTGCCCAGCGACGCTGTGGCAAAAGATCACTAGCGTTTGGGTTGATCAGAATCAAGCGATTTTTGCCATGGGAATATGTAATTCCTGCTTCAGAGGCTTTCTGCTCAATTCGTGAGAGTACTTTTTTCATGACATCTGGATTGATGACCGCTTGCTCTAGCTTCACTTCTGAATCTGCAATATGAATTTTGCTAAAAGGCACTTCGATCTCTTTGGCAAAAGCTGCATGAATCAGGGACAGAAAGTTTTTAGTAATATGAATATGTGGGTTGTAATGAACTTTGCGAGTGAGCATGAAGCCACGCCATAAGCCTTCGCCATGGAAGATGTGATAACCAACGCGACGACGTGCACCGCAAAGGCCGGTGAGTAGGGCGGTAAAGCGGGAGAAGAGCTCAAGATCAATCACGGTGTCAATGCGGTGAGCGCGTGCCACAATTAAAAAGCGCAAAGTATCTTTAATTAATCCACCTAGACTTGAAGAGTCAATGGTGAAAATATTTTCTGGTTTAACAGTATTTAAGAGTGTGAGACTGGCGCGATTGCTCTTAAAGATTAAGAAGAACAATTCAGCACCACGAGCCTGGGCATTACGCATTGCTGGGTCAACTAAGATTGCACTTCCCATTTCTGAGAGCTCAATAAAGAGTAATTTTTTAGGTGCCTGAGGTCTACGGCTGAAAATATTTTTGATGCCATCGATCAAAGCTACCAATGGACTGGCAATAGCGCAAAGCGGTACTCCAACCCAATGATCAATGGCACGCATGGTATTGACGCTAATAGTCATAGTTTTTTTCTGAAAGAATTATTTTCGTTTTAGTAAAAAGTACGCACCAGGTAGCACTGAGATAACTGTAATGGCGCCGTAACTCATGGAGGCCAATACTGTTAAGGAGGGATTGACGCCCCATAAAGCTAGCACGGAAGATAAAGTAGCTTCACGCAAGCCCCAGCCGGAAATACTAATTGGTAGCATCAGCAAAAGACTTAATGCAGGCAGGCCAATCATCAGGCTAGAGACAGGCGCTTCAGCACCATATGCGCGAAGACAAAAACCAAAGGCCAAAATAATGAAACCATGTATGCCGATTGCAAACAGCGCTTGGGGAATATTCATCGGCCATGAAAAAGCCAGGTGAATGCCAGGCATTGCATTATTCATGCGCAAGCGATCCAGTAATTTTTGCAAGAGCTGGCGAGTAGGCGTCCATGCTAAAACGAAAGCAATAACAAGGCCCGCTAAAACCATGATAGCTACCACTGCGTAACCTAAGTCTTGCCCCCAAACTGCGAGTGTTGCGCCACCGAGAATCAAGCCTAATCCACCAAGTAAGTTATTGCCAGCCAAACCCAATAGGCGATCCACCAATACCATTGCAAAGCTCAGACGAAGTTTGGGGGTCGCATGCTCTAAATCAACGGAGTGATGAAGTTCTTCATTAAGCTCTTTTGTCTCGCTCAGATTTCCGGCGCTGGTCAGGTGGGTTGCGGTGATGGCGCGGTAGCTATCTCCACCGAGCGTACTTGGTAAACCTTGATTTATTAAGCCACCCGCAAAGTAAAGTGCGACATATGTTTTAAGGCTGCCTTGAAAGCCCACACTGCGCATTAAAAATCCCCAGCGTAAACCACCACAAATAAAGGCACAACAAATTGCTACCGCGGCTGCGATGAGCCACATTGGCTGCATCTTGATTTCGGAATCTAATAGGGTGTGCCAATCAATTCCGCTGGTTGCTTTCCAGAGTAGGGCAATTGACAGCAAAATTCGAATAGTGGGCCATGCCCGCTTGAGAATTGATTTCCACCCGCATGGGGTTTCAGGGGTGGATTCGGGTATTGAACTCATAGGCGTAAGGATAATGCTTTGGGCGCCTAAGGTCTTGAATTTGGGTGAATTACTCCGTCAATTCAGGGCCTTGCCAGTTGCGGCAAAGGCTAAAGTCAAATTTAGACAGAATTTGTCCGAATCGCTCGATCTCTAGAGTCTCCAGGGGCTCACAGCGTTCAAAAGCAGGCCCACTCCCTACTGGGGGCGCAAAAGACATCCCAGACCAGTTAATGAGGAGAATGTTCGCTCCGCGTGGTAGTTGACCAAACCACAGATCGAATTGATCTTTTCGAGCATCCAAAACAAATACAGGGATGGGTTGGGCATACCAAGCCGCGCGACTGCCTAAAGTCCAGTTTTGAACAGCAATCCCATTTGCTTTGCTTGCTTGCGTTAACTCAGCCGCTCTTTGACCTGCGAGTTTCCAGCCATAGAGATCTGCAATTGGATTAGATTTAAATGCTGCCGAACTGATGCCACCAGAAAGAACATAAGTAAAACCCATACAACATATTGCTATCTGTGTAATGAATAAAATTCGAATGAGGTGATGATGTTGTGTTGACCACGCTTTTGCTAAACCAATTCCAGCAAATGGTGCCAAGCAAAACCATGCGGGTGATGTCCAATGTGGCAAGCCACCACCACCAGAGAGACTTATGAATACTACAAAAGGGATCACAAAGAATCCGAGCAGTGCCAATAAAGAAAGTTTGGTGCCGTGAATGAAGTGCTTAACAAAGAGATAAGCACCCAAAATCATCAAAGGTCCAAAGACCAAAACCTGAATACCTAAATAAGCGCCTAGTCGACGCCAAAGCCACACGCTGCCAGCCCCATGGGCCATTTGATATTTAAAGGAAATCCAATCATTTATCCAATTCCAATAGAGCACGGGACTGATTAAGATAAGAGCAACAACCACAGCAATCCAAAAACCAAGCTTATTAATCCATGGCTTTCTAGGATTGCTTAGAAAAATGAGCAGGAGGGCAATAGCGGTAAATGCGGCGGTGTATTTACTTAAGCCTGCCAATCCCAACAATACTCCAGTAACCAGCCAGTCTGCAATGCTGAAATGATCTTTGATTAACCAGCGTAAGGCCACGAGCATCAGACCAAGACTTAATGGCGCAAGTAATGTATCTGGTAATAATCCAATCGCCAATACATGAGGCATTGGTGCGGCAATGATGGCAAGTACTGCCATAAGACCGCAAGTATTGGCTGAAGGTAATGCGCTGGTAAGGTAGCCAGTATTCCGACCTTGAATGAAGTGATGCACTTCCAAAGTCACTTGATAGACTAAGTAACAAGAGAGGATCCAGAGTAATTCCGGAAGCAATCGGATGATCCCCTCGCAAGAGGTAAGTGTAACTAGTGGCCACTGAATCCAACCTACTAGAGGAGGGTGATCAAAATAGCTCCAGGCAAGATGCTGTGCATACAGAACGTAGTGAGCCTCATCGACCGAGAATTCAATCGCAAAGCCTAGGGCAAAATGGACTAGCGCTGCAATGCAGACACAGATTGCGGCCCAGCTTGAAGGGGATTGTTGGCGCATGATCTGATTTTAGACTCACTTTATGTATCAGCTATAGCATTAATTTGGGACAATGAGCGCATGCTGAAGTCTGTCTTTTTCTCTCTGTTTATCTCGATAGTGTTTGCTCTTACAGGCTGCGCAGGTCTTGGCGGCGGCTCGGTTCAAAACGAATCAGGACAAACATTCAATGTGGATCAAATGCCAGCTCAAGAGGAGCTTCCCAAGTTTTCGGCAGAGACTGCGCGTGATGGTATGCCGAATGGTTGGAATTTCTATCGTATCGCACCTTATAAAAAGAATACGGTTTATCGTTTAGAAAACTATCAAGGTAAAACCGTTCTAAGTGCTAACTCTAAAACCTCTGCCTCTGGTTTGGCTGTGAAGTTGCGCCCACGCCAAGTAAGCAATTTATGGCTTCAGTGGGAATGGAAGGCCTTGGATGCGTTGCCAGAAGCAGATAACGCTGAAGGCGTGCGCGATGATGCTCCTTTGCGTATCTTGGTTGCATTTGATGGGAATAAGTCCAAACTCCCCCTCAAAGAAAAAATGACTTTCGAGATGGCCAATCTCATTAGTGGTCAAGAAATGCCATACGCAACCTTGATGTATATCTGGTCTGGAAAATCTCCAGTCGATACCATCATCACTAATGCACATACCTCGCGCATCAAAATGATCGTTGTCGACTCTGGTTGGGATAATTTAGGCCAATGGCACAAACATCAACGCGATTTGGCTGCAGACTATAAGCGTGCTTATGGAGAGGCCCCAGGTGAATTGATTGGGATTGCTTTACTTACTGATACTGATAACACCAAGTCTGAGACGCGAGCTCTGTATGGGGACATTGAGCTAGTGCGTAAGAATTCAAAATAATCAGATTAGCGGTGGGACGGGCGCCAGCGTTTTAATAAGAGGGCGTTGCTCAAAACACAAAAGCTAGACAGCGCCATTGCACTACCAGCAAGCATAGGTGACAGATAACCAAGGGCTGCCAATGGAATGCCAGTGGAATTAAAGGCAAAAGCCCAAAATAAATTCTGTTGAATCTTCTTCCAAGTTCTTTTAGAGATATCAATTGCGTCAGCAACCAAGCTTGGGTCTCCCCGCATCAAAGTAATGCCGGCAGCCTGCATGGCGACGTCCGTGCCTGTAGACATTGCCATGCCAACATCGGCCGTAGCTAACGCCGGGGCGTCATTGATGCCATCGCCAACCATGGCAACATATTGACGCGGATGCTCTTTGCTTGAAGTTTGCAGTTTGAGAATGATCTCCGCTTTATTGCTTGGCATGATTTGTCCAAAGACTTTATCAATACCAATCGATTGCCCGACGCGATTAGCAGCGGCAGAGTTATCGCCTGAGAGCATCACTGTGCGGATATGCAATTGATGTAAAGAATGAATCGCATCTTTTGCATTGGGTTTGAGCTCATCGCCAAATGCAATGATCGCTAGCGGTGAGGGTGGCAACTCTTGATTCATCAATATCGATACGGTTTGCCCTGCATCTAAAAGGGGTTGGACTTTACTTGATATTTCTGCCCAGCTTCCGGTGCCAGTCAATGAGGCAACGCTCTGCAGGGCAATGTTTTGACCCGCCCAGGGTCCAGAGTTCGGCTTGCCGGTAATGCCAATTCCTGCGATAGCTTGACTATCTGAAGGCGGTATCGGTTTAACACCAGCATCTTTAGCAGCATCTAACAATGCTTTAGCGAGAGGGTGTTCGCTACCCATTTGCAATCCCGCTGCAGTAGCAAGCAGAATATTTTCTTCTGATACATCGGTAACGGGTATAAAAGCCAATACCCTTGGTTTACCGATAGTGAGAGTGCCCGTCTTATCAAACGCCACAATATTTAAACGATGAGCAAGTTCCAATACCTGGGGATCTTTGATTAAGATACCGAACCGTGCTGCCACACCCGTGCCCGCCATGATCGCAGCTGGGGTTGCTAAACCTAGAGCGCAAGGGCAGGCAATAACGAGTACTGATACTGCGCGCAATATCGCAATCGAAGCGGAGTCCAAATAAAACCAATTGGCTATTCCAGTAATAATTGCAATAGCAATAACGCTGGGAACAAAAATCTCGCTGACGCGATCTACTAATTTCTGAATTGGCGCCTTCTGTGTTTGTGCATCCTCGACCAAAGTAATGATCTGAGATAAAACACTTTCTACGCCTACTGCGTGCGCATCAATCACCAATACGCCTTCGCCATTGAGTGAGCCGCCAATTACTTTTGTGCCAAGTAATTTCTTGACAGGCTCGCTCTCGCCAGTAAGCAAGGACTCATCGATATGACTATTGCCAAACACAATCACGCCATCAACCGGAATACGTTCGCCAGGTAGAACTAGAATGCGGTCCTTCGGAAACACTTGATCTAAAGGAAGCTCATGGTATTGCTCTAAGAAAGTGCCTTCGCCAATTGCAACATTTGGATTGAGAACCTTGGCGTTTTCTGGCCAGAGTTTTTGTAAAGCGCGAATAGCTTCACTAGTTTGTTGCTTTGCTCTCGCTTCAAGCCACTTGCCTAGCAAGACCATGCAAATAATGACAGTTGAACCTTCAAAGTAGAGTTCATGACTTGCGTGAGGTGATGCAATCATTTGATACACGCTTAAGCCATAGGCCGCACTAGTGCCTAGCGCAACGAGTAAATCCATATTGCCCGCGCCTGCAAGCAGTGATTTAAATCCAGCCTTATAAAAGCGCCAACCCAAAATGAATTGCACGGGAGTTGCTAAAAGAATTTGCCACTTTGGTGAGAGGGCCCAATGAATTCCAAAGGGCATCAGGAACATTGGTAAGAAGAGTGGGGCTGAGAGGGTAAAGCTAAGCAGAACCCGAGCCAAGCCATCCGAACCCCAAAAAGAGTGCGATTGTTTTGTTTGGGTATTTCCGTGGGGGGTGCTTAACTTGGCCTCGTAACCTGTTTTTTGGACGGCAGCAATGACCCCGGCAAGCATTGTTTCTGAGTTGGCTTTTAGGCGAACTTTTGCCTGCTCGGTAGCTAAATTGACGCTGGCAGCCTCTACCCCGGGAATTCTGTCTAACGCTTTTTCAACCCGTCCCACACAGGATGCACAGGTCATACCAGTGATATCGAGGGTAAGAATGGATGAATTTGGGTCGTTTTGACTGCTCATATAGAAGATAATCCACTAGATAGAGTACAAATTCAATGCAAACGGGGGGTTGTATGTTGAATCTCAAAGTATCAGGAATGACCTGTGCCGGCTGTATTAATGCCGTGACTAGAGCAGTTCAGTCTCAGGATCCAAGCGCGAAAGTCCTAGCGGATCTAGCAACCCAGACTGTCACCTTAGAAACCACCTTGTCCTCTGCTGAGGCAAGCCAGCTTATAACAGATGCTGGTTTTCCAGTTGTTCAATAGGTGTTTGTTTAGAATGTCGGCAAACCTAACAAAAACAGTATTTTGTTCCTAAAGGATCGTGATTTATGTTCTTCAGTAAGTTAATGCCTCACGATGGTAATTTCTTCGAATTGTTCAATGAGCATGCTGGAAATATAGTTGCCGCTTCAGAATCTTTTCTGAAGTTTGTTGAGCACTACAACGATGAAGCCTTGCGCGCAAAATACACTCAAGAAGTAGACAAGGCAGAGCATGCTTGCGATGATGTGGTGAAAGAGGTGCATCGCCGCCTTCACAAAACATTTATCACTCCAATCGATCGTGATCAAATCTTCTCGCTTATCAATACGATGGATGACGTAGCGGATCTTTTGCAAAACGGTACGGAAGCAATGCATTTGTACGATGTAAAACAAATGACCCCAGAAATGTTGCAGATGGCTGAGTTATGTAATCAATGTTGTATCAGCATGAGAAATGCCGTTGCGACATTAAAAGATATTTCTGATCCCGAAGTAGCTAAAGCGGCCCTGAAGACTTGTGATGAGATTGATCACTTGGAATCTGGCGCTGACCGCCTGCTATCAACCGCTATCACGAGACTTTTCCGTGAAGACATTGAAGTGCGGGAGCTCATTAAGTGCCAACGTATCTACGAATTGCTTGAGGAAGTAACTGATAAATGTGAAGACGTTGCCAATTTGGTTGAAGGCATCGTTCTTGAAAACTCTTAAGGCGAAATAAGTTGCCAGCGACAGATGTAGCTTTCTGGGTAGTAGCGCTACTAGTAATCCTAGCGCTTGGATTCGACTTCATGAATGGATTTCATGATGCGGCTAACTCCATTGCTACAGTTGTTTCAACAGGCGTTCTTAAGCCACAACAAGCGGTAGTCTTTGCCGCCTTCTTCAATTTCCTTGCAATCTTTATCTTTCATTTAAGTGTTGCGGCGACAGTTGGCAAGGGAATTGTTCATCCTGCAGCAGTAGATTTGCATGTCATCTTCGGCGCTTTGGTTGGCGCAATCGTTTGGAATATAGTGACTTGGTATTACGGCATTCCATCGAGTTCATCCCATGCTTTGATTGGCGGTCTAGTTGGTGCTGCACTACCAAAAGCAGGAGTTGACGGCTTGGTGTGGTCTGGAATCATCAAAACCGTATCTTTTATTTTCATTTCGCCACTGGTAGGTTTCTTGCTAGGTTCACTCATGATGTTGTTGGTGGCCTGGGTGTGCAAGAACGCAAACCTTGCCAAGACAGATCGTTGGTTCCGTCGCTTACAGTTGGTTTCAGCTAGTGCTTACAGCTTGGGTCATGGTGGTAACGATGCACAAAAAACGATCGGTATTATTTGGCTGCTCTTGATCATTACAGGCTACGCTGAAGCTGGTGCAAAGATGCCTCCAACCTGGACCATTATTTGTTGTTATATCGCTATTGCGATGGGGACGATGTTTGGTGGTTGGCGGATTGTGAAAACGATGGGACAGAAATTAACCAAGCTTAAGCCCGTAGGGGGCTTCTGTGCTGAGACTGGTGGCGCAATTACATTGTTTGCTGCAACAGCCTTGGGTGTACCTGTCTCAACTACCCACACCATTACTGGGGCTATTGTTGGCGTGGGTTCCACTCAGAGGGCAAGCGCAGTACGTTGGGGTGTAGCCGGAAATATCGTGTGGGCATGGATTTTCACCATTCCAGCAACTGCATTGATGTCGATGCTGGTTTATTACCTCAGCTTAATGATCTTTTAATTTAGCCTCTAAAGATCTCTCTATCTCATTTCAAGCAATTTTTGGCTGGTGCGGTTAATCTACCTGCTATTCAATAAAAAATTCCATTTAGCAAGTCTGGGTTGATATCTCTAGATTTGCACATTCTAGGAGAAGGTAGTGTCAGTGACTGTAGAAGCTGTTCAGGGAGCTTTAAAAAGCTTAATTGATCCAAATACCAAGATCGATTTTGTAACGGCAAAAAATGTAAAGAACCTAAAAGTAGACTCTGGCGATGTCTCGATGGATGTCGTGCTGGGCTATCCTGCAAAAAGTCAATTTGACACAATCCGCAAAGCGATCATTAATAGTATTCGTGAATTGCCTGGCGTCAAGAATGTTAGTGTCAATGTCTCTAGTCAAATTGTTGCTCACGCAGTACAGCGTGGTGTGAAGTTACTTCCTGGTGTAAAAAATATTATTGCGGTGGCAAGTGGCAAAGGCGGTGTTGGTAAATCCACTACTGCAGTTAATTTAGCATTAGCGCTTGCAGCAGAGGGTGCGCAAGTTGGTATGTTGGATGCAGATATTTATGGTCCAAGTCAGCCAATGATGTTGGGCATTACTGGTAGGCCAGAATCGATTGAAGAGAATACGATTGAGCCGATGGAAGGTCATGGACTTCAAGCAAGCTCTATTGGCTTTTTGATTGAGGAAGATGCACCCATGGTATGGCGTGGCCCAATGGTGACTTCTGCTTTGGAGCAATTGCTGCGCCAAACTCGCTGGCGTGATCTAGATTATTTGATTGTTGATATGCCTCCGGGCACCGGTGACATTCAGTTAACTTTGTCGCAAAAAGTTCCCGTGACTGGTTCTGTCATTGTGACGACACCGCAAGATATTGCTTTGCTAGATGCTCGTAAGGGTCTCAAGATGTTTGAGAAGGTTGGTGTCCCAATCATCGGCATTATTGAAAACATGAGTACTTATATTTGTCCTGGCTGTGGCCATGAAGAGCATGTCTTTGGTAGTGGTGGCGGCGAAAAGATGTGCAAAGAGTACGGCGTCGAATTTTTGGGTGCATTGCCTTTGAATCTCTCGATACGTGAGCAAGCTGATGCAGGACGTCCAACTGTCATTGCTGATCCTGAAGGGGCTATTAGTGCAATCTATAAAAATATTGCCCGGCAGGTTGCGATTCGAGTCGCCACCCTTGCCAAAGATATGAGTAGTAAATTCCCAAACATAGTGGTTCAAAACACTTAAGGCTCTGAGGACTTATGCGCTTTGCAGTATTGATGCGTAAACAAAATATGGATAACCCATGGGTTTCATACCGATGGGCCCCTCACGAGGTAATGCCTGATTTCGGAGAGTTCAACAGCAATTCGAGCAATTCGATTACGGGCCAGTTTTTAGGGCGCGATAACGAAGGCGAATCTTGGTTGTTTACTGGCTTTGAATTGAATCTTTTTCCTGATGAGGCTGAGGGCTACTATCTCAATGTGACTGCTACAACACCATGTTGGTTTGTGATGTGGCGCTTAGAAGAAGATATCGATCGTTATGTTGATGCCCAGTCTCTTGAAATTGCAAAAGCAGATGCAAATATCGCCGTTCCTCATCGTATCTGTGTAAGTTATAACGAGGCCGCCCGTTTGCTGGATGGTGGTGAGTCTGTCGATACCGTTCCGATGAATGATGAACACACCTCTTGGCTGCAGGAGTATGTAAACGAAAAATATCGACCTGAGCCTAAAAAACGTCATAAGCCTGCATCATTTAAAGGTGCTGAGCGTCCTGCGGAGAAATAATGACTGATGGTTTTCTAAGTCGCTGGTCGCGCCGCAAGGCTGGCAAACAAGATGAGCTTCCTGAGCAGGCAAAAGAAGTTGCTCAGACATCTGCGTCGATCCCTTCTGAAGTTAAGGAGCCCAATGGCGATAAACCACCGGTAACCTTAGATGATGTGGAAAAGATTGATCGGTTCGACCCTGATTTTTCTGCATTCATGAAATCCGATGTTGATCCCGCCGTGCAGCAGGCTGCTCTCAAGAAAATGTTTACGGATCCGCACTTCAACGTGATGGATGGCCTTGATATTTACATTGACGACTACTCCAAGCCAGATCCATTGCCGCCTGGAATGCTCGAAAGAATGGCGCAAAGCGGTATGCTCAATTTGTTTCAAAAGACTGATGAGGGAGGCACCAAGGCGAGCGATCAGGCTGTTGGAGCGGCAGGCCCTGATAAACCAGCTTTAGAAGCTTCTTCTGAAAGTGATTTAACATCCACTCAATCCCAAGAACTGGAAAAATCCACCAACTTGGATGAAATGCCGATAGAGTCAGATAAGAAAAAAACCTAAGAAGGTTGTCAATGAGTCAAAAATTAGTCTGTAACTGCAATGGCACGATGCCACTAGATGCGAAGGCTTTGGGAGTTACTGTTCATCAATCTCTATGTAGGCAAGAGCTTGGATCTTTTATTAAGGCTCTTGATGGCTCTGAAGAGTTAGTTATTGCTTGTACACAAGAAGGCGCCCTGTTTACTGAGATAGCAGAGCAATCTGAAAAGCCCTTGGTGGCGCCACTGCGCTTTGTCAATATTCGTGAAGTAGCTGGCTGGACGCAAGAAGCAAAATTATCGGGACCAAAGATTGCGGCTTTATTGGCCTTGGCCGATATGCCAGAAGCAGAACCCGTGCCCGTAGTGAATTACGAAAGCCAAGGAAGGTTATTGATTGTTGGTCCTGGATCACAAGCAATTCCTTGGGCAGAAAAGATTTCTATTTCTTTAGATGTTTCTGTTCTCTGTACTGAGCCAGGCGATTTACCGCTGACACGTAACTATCCAATTTATAGCGGACTCATTACAAAGTTGGATGGGTATCTTGGCAATTTCTCGGTGGATTGGGATCTACAAAACCCAATTGATCCAGAGATGTGTACGCGTTGCGGGGCTTGCCTTGAAGCTTGTCCTGAAAATGCGATTGATCTTTCATTTCAAATTGATTTGGAGAAATGCAAATCGCACCGAGCTTGCGTGACAGCGTGTGCCAGTATTGGCGCTATAGCTTTTGATCGATCTGATCGTAAACGTAATGCTGAGTTTGATTTGATTTTGGATTTACGTGCCGATCCTAAAATGCGCATGAGCCAAACTCCGCAAGGTTACTTTGCTCCAGGCAAGGATCCACTTGATCAAGCTTTGGTAGTCAACCAATTGCTAGAGATGGTTGGTGAGTTCGAGAAGCCAAAGTATTTTGTCTACAACGAAAAAGTCTGTGCGCATGGCCGCAACGGCAAGGTGGGGTGCAGTGCCTGTATTGATGTCTGCTCAACTGGTGCTATCAGTTCTATATTTAAGAGTGGGCAGGGCACTGTTGAGGTCAATCCAAATCTTTGTATGGGTTGCGGCGCTTGTTCCACAGTCTGCCCGTCTGGCGCAATGCGCTACAACTATCCGAGCGTTCCGCATCAAGGTAAAGAATTAAAAACTCTCGCCACCGTGTTTCAGGCGGAGGCGAAGAAACTCGATCAATCAGCAGCCCCAAGCTTGCTTCTGCATACCCTGAAGGCTGGCACTCAAATGATTGATGGCCTAGGCCGCTCTGCCCATGTGATGCCAAAGCAATATGAGGCATTACCATCTTTTGTGATCCCGTATGGTATTGAACATATCGCTTCCACTGGTTTGGACCTTTGGTTGGGCGCTCTGACTTACGGCTTTGCTGAAGTAATCTTGTTATTGAGTGGGGATGAAGATCCTGCATACCGTGCTGCTCTCGAAGAACAGTCTCAATTAGCAAACGCCATCCTAAAAGCTTATGGCTTTAACGAGCGTATCCAATTGGTCATGGCCAATTCGGTAGAAGACTTGCAAGTAATCTCTCAGGCGATGGGCGCTTTGCGTCAGCGAGGTGCACTAAATTCAATTTGTACGCCTGCCAGTTACGGCTTGTCAAATCAAAAGCGCGAAACTTTAGAAGCTGCTCTAGAGTATTTGCAAAAGCAAGCAAAGACTCCATTGCCAGAAGCGGGCGTTGCTCTACCTAAAAATGCATTATTAGGCGGCTTAGCGATAAATAAAGATGCCTGTACTTTATGTATGTCTTGTGTCAGTAGCTGTCCAGAGGGCGCGCTCCTCGATAATCCTGATGAGCCCATTCTGTCCTTCATTGAAAAGCAGTGCGTGCAATGTGGCATCTGCGCGCAAACTTGCCCTGAGCATGCATTGACCTTAGAGCCCCGTTTGCAAACGGTTGAGCAGCGTAAGCAAAAAGTGGCACTCAATCAGACTCAAGCGTTCCATTGCATTAGTTGCGGAAAACCCTTTGGTACTGCGAAGATGGTTGATCTCATGTTGACCAAGTTGGGGGCGCACGGTGCTTTTGCTGGAGCAGCAATGGATCGTCTAAAGATGTGCGGCGATTGTCGAGTGGTAGATATGGTGAAAAAAGAAATATGAGCACAAAAGAGAATGCATCAACCGAAGTAGGTGAAGTGGGTTTGCCAGAAGATTTAGCGAGAGCCGACCTTTATGGTTTGATTGCGAGATTTTTTCATTTGCCACCAGATCAAGAGTTACTAAATCAAATAGCTGCAACTGCCGATCAACAGGATGCGGCTGATGAGGCGCCTTTAGCTAAGGTGTGGATGGATGTAGTTGAAGTAGCTAAAAATAATCCGGCCAAGGCCTGGCATGATGAGTTTGATCTAAATTTCATTAGCGTAGGTAAGCCCAATGTGGTGCTCAATGGCTCTTTCTACATGGCCGGTCACTTGAATGAAAGGCCATTGGTCAATATTCGTAATGCTTTGGCGGAATTTGGTCTGGAATCAGCAGAAGAAGTTACGGAAACTGAAGACCATATTTCTGCGCTATGTGAGGTGATGCGTTATCTCATCGCGGGGGATGATGTTGAGGTATCAAACCTTACAAACCAAAGGGTTTTTTTCAATGAGCATATTCGCCCCTGGTATGAGGAGATGTGCGATGCCATTGAGGCCATTCCTGAAATGCACCTTTATCGTCCAGTAGCCGCTCTTACAAGAGAATTTCTGGCTATTGAAGGCCAAGGTTTTGACATGCTTTAATGTTGCACCGCATCAAAGGGAATGTCCTAGCAACTCCTTGTGAAGCCAATATGTCAAAAGTGCGATTTCCTATTACACTTGATCGAGATCAAGAATAAATTAATAGGAGCATGCATATGAGCACTAAATCTAAAGTTGCTTTAAGTGGAGAAAACAAGCCGTCGCGCCGTAAGTTCTTTATTGGTGCAGGAGTCGCTGTCGGCGCTGTTGCTGTGGCTTCTCAAACTTCGGTTGGCAAAGCAGTCATTCAAGAAATTGGCAGCACCGTTAAAGACAAGCGTGAAGGCCAAACGATTACTGCCCACATGCGCAAGTATTACGAAAGCACCATGCTTTAACTAGTTCATTGCATCGATATTGTTTTATCACTAATAAATAAAAAAACTTTCTCAGGGACAACATATGAGTCTGACTCGTAAATCTAATACCCCACAAAGCAGCCGCACTACATCACGTCTGATCGGCAGCCTATCGCGCGGCTTAAAAGCGGCAGTGCCTACGATGGATCGCCGAACATTCCTAAAACGTTCAGGTGTTGGCGTTGGTGCTGGTATCGCTGCAAGCCAATTGAGCTTGGTGCAGAAAGCGGTAGCTGAGCCAAGCAAGGCAATGCTCGATGGCAAGGGAAAGATTGAGGTTAAGAGATCTATCTGTACCCACTGCTCTGTAGGCTGCGCGGTAGATGCTACCGTTGAGAATGGTGTTTGGGTACGTCAAGACCCAGTGTTTGATTCTCCGATTAATATGGGCGCCCACTGTGCTAAGGGCGCAGCCTTGCGTGAACATGGTCACGGTGACTATCGTTTGCGTTATCCAATGAAGCTGGTTGATGGCAAGTATCAGCGGATTTCTTGGGACCAAGCGCTGACAGAAATTACTGCTCAGATGAAGAGTATTCGAGAGAAATACTCTCCGGATGCGATGTTCTTTATTGGATCATCAAAGCACAACAATGAACAGGCCTACTTACTCCGTAAGTGGGTCTCTTTCTTTGGCACAAATAATACAGACCATCAAGCTCGTATTTGTCACTCAACCACAGTTGCCGGTGTTGCAAACACCTGGGGCTATGGTGCGATGACCAATAGTTATAACGACATGATGAATGCGAAGGCAGCTTTGTACATTGGTTCCAATGCCGCTGAAGCTCACCCAGTTTCGATGTTGATGTTGTTGCACGCCAAGGAAAATGGTTGCAAGGTAATCGTGGTTGATCCACGTTATACCCGTACTGCTGCCAAGTCAGATCAATATATTCGTATTCGTTCGGGTACCGACATTCCATTCCTCTTTGGCATGCTGTACCACATCTTCAAAAATGGCTGGGAAGATAAGAAGTACATCAATGATCGCGTCTACGGTATGGATGAGATCCGCAAAGAAGTGATGGAGAAGTGGACTCCAGCTGCTGTTGAAGAGGCTTGCGGCGTTCCAGAAGCACAGGTTTATCAAGCCGCTAAAACGATGGCCATGAATCGTCCAAGTACGGTTGTTTGGTGTATGGGCCAAACCCAGCACACGATTGGTAACGCAATCGTTCGTGCATCTTGCATTTTGCAGTTGGCATTGGGTAACGTTGGTAAATCCGGCGGCGGTACAAATATTTTCCGCGGCCACGATAACGTTCAGGGTGCTACTGACGTTGGTCCTAACCCAGACTCATTGCCTGGCTACTATGGCTTGGCAGCGGGTTCATGGAAACACTTCGCAACTGTTTGGGGTGTTGACTATGAGTGGATTAAAGGTCGCTATGCGCCAGATATGATGGAGAAGTCTGGTACGACCGTATCTCGTTGGGTTGATGCTGTTCTCGAAAAGAACGACATGATCGATCAACAGACCAACGTTAAGGGCTTGTTCTTCTGGGGTCATGCGCCCAACTCACAAACTCGTGGCCTCGATATGAAGCGCGCGATGGATAAGTTAGATCTCTTGGTAGTTGTGGATCCATATCCAAGTGCTACTGCTGCAATGGCAGCAATGCCTCCTGCAGAAGGTCAGACAGTCAATAAGAATCGCAATGTTTACTTGTTGCCTGCTGCAACTCAATTTGAAACCTGTGGCTCCGCTACGGCATCAAACCGTTCATTGCAGTGGCGCGAGAAAGTCATCGATCCATTGTTTGAATCAGTACCTGACCATGTGATCATGCAAGCATTTGCTGATCGCCTTGGTTTTGGTGAAGAGTTATCCAAGAATTACAAGATTCTCAATTCCAAATTTGCTGGTAAGCAATGGAAAGAACCGCAGATTGAAGACATCTTGCGCGAGATCAATCGCTCATGCTGGACTATTGGCTACACCGGTCAAACTCCTGAGCGTCTCAAAGCGCATATGAGAATGGTTGCAACCTTTGATCCGAAGACCCTCAAGTCTCGTGGTGGCGTTGACCCAGTAACAGGCTACGACACTACTGGTGATTACTATGGCTTGCCTTGGCCTTGCTACGGCACAGCTGCTATCAAGCATCCCGGTTCACCAAACCTCTATGACACTAGTAAGAGTGTGATGGAAGGTGGCGGTAACTTCCGCGCGAACTTTGGTGTGGAGCGTGATGGTGTCAGCTTACTTGCTGCTGACGGTTCTCACTCTAAGGGTGCTGCTATCACGACAGGTTACCCAGAGTTTGATCACGTATTGATGAAGAAGTTAGGTTGGTGGGATCAGTTGACCGATGACGAGAAAAAGCTTGCCGAAGGTAAAAACTGGAAGACCGACTTGTCTGGTGGTATTCAGCGCGTGGTCATGAAGAATGGTTGCCATCCATTTGGTAACGCTAAAGCGCGTGCTGTAGTTTGGAACTTCCCAGATCCAGTTCCGATTCACCGTGAGGCGCTCTACAGTACTAACGCTCCGATGATGCGCAAGTATCCAACCTCCGCCGATAAGAAGAATTTCTGGCGCTTGCCAACTCTCTATAAGACTGTTCAAGATCAGAACTTGAATCAGAAGCTATACGAGAAGTTCCCAATCATTCTGACCTCTGGTCGCTTGGTTGAGTACGAAGGTGGTGGTGATGAGACTCGTTCTAATCCATGGTTGGCAGAACTCCAGCAAGAAAACTTTGTGGAGATTAATCCAAAGGCTGCAGCTGATCGCGGTATCAAGAACTGGGATTATGTTTGGGTTAAATCGCCTACTGGCGCCAAGATCAAGGTACGCGCATTGGTAACAGAGCGTGTTGATCAAGGAACCGCATTTGTGCCATTCCACTTTGCTGGTTGGTGGCAGGGCGAAAACATTCGTAAGTACTACCCAGAGGGTGCTGCTCAGGTAGTTCAGGGTGAGGCGGTCAATACTGCAACGACATATGGTTACGACCAGGTGACGATGATGCAAGAGACCAAAACCACCATGTGTCAAATCGAGAAATTTGCCTAAGTCAAAAAATAAAGTCAGGAGAACACAATGGCAAGAATGAAATTTATTTGCGACACAGAACGATGCATTGAGTGCAACGGTTGTGTCACTGCTTGTAAGAACGATAACGAAGTACCTTGGGGCGTAAATCGTCGCCGTGTAGTTACTGTTAACGATGGCATCATCGGTCAAGAAAAATCAGTTTCAGTTGCTTGTATGCACTGTACTGATGCTCCTTGTATGGCAGTATGTCCAGTAGATTGCTTCTACCGCACTGATGAAGGCGTTGTCTTGCATGACAAAGATATTTGCATCGGTTGCGGATACTGTTCATTTGCTTGCCCATTCGGCGCTCCTCAGTTTTTGAGCAAAGGCGCCTTTGGTTCACGCAGCAAAATGGACAAGTGCACATTCTGTAGTGGTGGCCCAGAAGAGAACGGTAGCGTTGCAGAATTCGAGAAGTATGGCCGCAATCGTTTGGCAGAAGGCAAGTTGCCACTCTGTGCGGAGATGTGTTCAACCAAGGCTTTGATTGGTGGTGATAGCGACATCATTTCTGGCATCTTTAATACACGTGTTGCGAATCGCGAGAAGAATGGCAAATATCCTGGCAGCCAAGCATTTGGTTGGTCCACGGCTTATGGCGGTCCAGGTACTCCAGCGCCAGCACCTACGCCTGCAGACAAAATTCCAGGAGCTAAATAATGAAAGTCAATTTCAAAACTCTCGGGCTATGTTTTGCAACAGCAACTTTGTTAGCTGCTTGCTCTGAGCCTCCAGAAATTGCAGCCAAGGTTGCAAAGCGTCCTGATGTTGCGCCTTACATGGGTGCTAATAATGGCTTCGTGACGAAAAACTGGACCCCAGGTAATCAAGCGAGTTGGACTGAGTCGGTTGACAAGCGCACTCAAGGTCAAAACGAATATAGTCGCGTCAAGTGATCATCTAAATAACAATAAATAAAACGAAAACGTTTAAGGACATGTGTATGAAACGATCATTTTCTAAAGTTCTACGCACTTTGGTGGTGACTGCAGGTTTGTCACTCACACTAGCAAGCGGCATGAGCTTTGCTGAGCGTGCACCGATGCCGCCTTTGCCATCACCGAGCGGTGTTGATGTTCCGCCATTGTCAGTGCCAGCGAATCCTAATGCCTTGGCTAATGGAACACAAGCACAGGCGCAGCCAGCAAATCCATCGATATTCACTACCGCTAATAGCGATCCGTACAACTACGTCAGCATTCCAGATAAAGAGGCGAGTGTATTGATTCAGCGTTCTGGTCAAGAGTGGCGCGTGATTCGCAATGGCGTTATTACTGTGTACGGCGGTTGGTTACTTGCAATTGCCTTCTTCGGCATTATTGCGATGTACACCATCAAGGGTTCTATCAAATTACACGAGCCAATGTCCGGTGTAAAAATAAAACGCTTTAGTGCACTTGATCGTTTAGTTCACTGGTTGATGGCGTTTAGTTTCCTTGCATTGGCCTTCACTGGCTTATTGATTTTGTACGGCAAATACTTCGCCATGCCATTGATGGGTGGCACAGCTTACGGCTCATTCTTAATGGTCTGTAAGAACATCCATAACTTCACCGGCCCATTGTTCACGATTTGCATCGTGATCTTCTTCCTGCTCTTTGCGCATAAGAATTTGCCTGGAAAAGGTGATCTGCAATGGTATTTAACTTTTGGTGGCATGTTCAGCGGCAAACATGTACCAGCGGGATTCTTTAACGGCGGAGAAAAGATCTGGTTCTGGTTTGGCATGACCTTCTTGGGTCTGGTAATTTCAGCATCAGGCTTTGTGCTCGATATGATCGTGCCATTCATGACGATTGAGTACACCCGTGGCACGATGCAAATTGCCAATATCATTCATAGCAGCGCAGCGATTTTGATGTCTACCATGGCAATGGGGCACATCTATATCGGCACGATTGGTATGCAGGGCTCAATCGATGGCATGAAGACTGGTTATGTTGATGCTACTTGGGCTAAAGAGCACCATGAGCTCTGGTATGACGAACTCAATAAAAAAGGTTAAGCCATGAAAAAAATCATTGCTTTCGCATTCTGTGCATTTGCTGGATCTTCGGTATTCGCAGCATTACCCCCTTTGACTCCTGAACAGGCAGATGCTGCAGCTTTGGCTAAAGCTAAGGCTGCTTATGGTGACAAGGTTGGTGCTTATCAACTTTGCCAAGCTCAAAATAGGGTGGCAGATCGCTTTAAGGTAGCTGGAACTCCTGCGCCTGCAGCTTGTGTAGCGCCGCCTCCATTTGTAGCGCCAGTTGCTGCTGCAGCCCCAGCCGCTGCACCGGCAGCAAAGTAATTGTTAATGCTTAATCAGTAATTAATTCTTGCTGCAGGTAGCGTTTAGCTGCAGAGGTTTCGGGATTGGTGAAGAAGGGGCCTACAGGCCCTTTTTCTTTTATCTCACCTTGATCAATAAAGAGAATGTACTCAGCCAGTCTTTGGACTTGCGCTAATTGATGTGATGAAAAAATGACATCAGATCCCTGTTGAGTCAATTCTTGAATAATTTTTTCAACTTGCTCGGTAGCATTGGGGTCTAGGTTGGCTGTTGGCTCATCTAATAAAACTAAATTAGGCTTTTGTAAGATAGCTCTCCCTAGGCATAGCTTTTGTCTTTCACCAGCCGATAGCTTGTGTGCAGGACTATTGGCCAAACCCTTTAATCCAACCCGTTCAATTACTTGATCGATAGCTCTCGCATCAATAGTGGGATCCACATCTTTGACTAGGCTGATATTGGTTTTGGTGGATGCCTTAATCATGGGTGTGTGATGTAAGACCAAAGACGTCTTACTGGCGAATGAATAACTCACCGTTCCAGTGTCAGGTTGAATTAATCCATCCAATAACTTTAAGAGGGTAGTTTTACCGGCTCCATTGGGGCCTATGCAGGCAGTGATTCGATCTGCCGGGATGATGGCATGGGGTATGTTGAGAATGGTGCGGCCATTACTGTTAACGGTGATGCCTTTAAGCTCAATGAACTTCTCAAATAGGTTTGTCATATTAACCATAGCGACGCTCCACAATTTGACGAACAACAAAAGTAAATAGATTGGCGATCAAAACAATTCCTAACAAGACGATCCCCAATGCAAGCGCTAGCGGTAAGTCACCCTTGCTAGTCTCCAAAGCAATCGCAGTAGTCATCGTTCTGGTGGAGTTTTGGATATTGCCACCAACGATCATGACTGCGCCAACTTCTGAAATGGCTCTAGCAAGCCCGGCTAAAACTGCAATAGTTAGCGAGAAGCGGCAATCCCAAATGAGCCATTTGTAGCGTGAGAGCGGGGGTAGTCGTAAGCTTAAAAACGAGTCTCGCTGAATCTTCCAGGAGTCCTCTAAGATTTGGCGGCTTAAGGCTGCAATTAAGGGGGTTGTAAGCAGAGTTTGGGCAACTATCATGCCCTTGGGTGTAAATAACCACCCCCAGGCTCCTAGAGGCCCAGATCGTGACAAAAGCAGGTAAACAATGACCCCAACAATGACGGTGGGCACTCCCATGAGGGTGTTTAGGGTAACAATAACAACCTTCTTACCGCTAAATTCTTCTGTGGCAAGCAGGGCGCCTATGGGAAGCCCTATGAGGGTACCAAGGAAGAGGGCTGTAAAGCTAACCTGAAGAGAAACCATGACAATACCCAGCAACCCCCCATCGAGATGGGCAAGCAGTGCAAAGGCATTAGAAAAAGCAGTCCACATGCGTTCGATTCTATCAAGGCAATGGCAAAATGCGTTTAATGAGACCAATACCCCAATTTTTTGACTTATGGCTGATGTAGTTTGTTTATGCAACAACGTCTTTGATGTTGATTTGCGTGAATATCTCGATGCGCATTCCATTAACTCGATTGATGAGTTGAGGGAGCAGGCGTCTATTTGTAATAAATGCATGCAATGCCAAGAATTAGTTGAGGGCGAGATATATTTGGCGCGTGTGCGACGGCAGCGTGCAGCAGGGCAGTTTTAATGACACAAATAAAAGCTCAGCGTTTTACGGTGATGAGCATGAATGTCCACAAGGGCCTGTCGCCCCTACATCGCCACTCCACCATTTATCAACTGCGTCAAAAAATGCGCAGTCATCATCCTGATTTATTATTTTTGCAGGAATTGCAGCAAGAGCACCGTGGAAGAGTTCGGCGCTTTGGACAGTGGCCTTTGACTGAGTTGACCCATTTTCTATCTGAGGATTTTTGGGGTGACTGGCACTATGGTAAGAACGTTGAGTATCCAGACGGCCATCACGGCAACGCTATTCTTTCTAAACACCGATTGCACAAAGGAAATAACTACGATATTTCTGCATATCGGTTTGAAAAACGGGGGCTCTTGCACAGCGTTATTCAATTCAATGAGGCAGATTCGCCGATTCATTGTTTCTGTGTCCATCTTGCCTTATTTGAACGAGGTAGAGAGCGCCAGCTAGCAGAGATTATTCGCTATATTAATGAGTTAACCAATGACGCTCCGACAATTGTGGCTGGAGACTTTAATGATTGGCGCAACCGCGTGGGTGAGCCAATGCGTGAGGCTGGCTTTAATGAGGTCTTCGAAACTTTGACTGGGGCTCCCGCAAGAACTTTCCCTAGTATGAAACCATTGTTACCGATGGATCGTATCTATGTCCGCGGTCTGAAAATCCATTCGGCAGAAATTTTGCATGAATGGATGAAGTTATCTGATCACCTTGGAATTACTGCCGAACTGGAATTGCTATGAATGACTTATTAGGATTTTTTATCAATACACATTCAGTTCTCAATTTGAGATTAATTTTTCTAGCCCATTTCTTATTAGTCACATATTTTATTTTCATCATTATTTCTGTAAGAAGGCCGGTTGGCGTCGCCTTTGCGTGGATATTTATTGTGATGACATTTCCTTTGCTGGGAATCGGTTTATATATTTTGATCGGTGAGCGCCCAGTTGGCAGGGCTTTAACTCGGAAGATTATTCGCATGAATCGCGAATACGAGAACATCACAAAACTCATGAGACAACAATTTATTGGCGATCGGGAGAAATTACCTCTTGAGGGTAGAGCTCTTAGCCTCTTGGCGGAATCGAAGAATGGTTCCCCTGTGGTTGCCGGAAATAAGATCGAATTGCACTCAAATTCATTAAAGATCCTACAAAACTTTGTTGATGAAATTAACCAAGCCAAAAAAAGTCTGCACTTAGAGTTCTATATTTGGGCTCTAGGTGGTGATGCGGATCGTGTTTGTGAGGCCTTGATCGCTGCAGCTCAGCGCGGGGTCGCCTGCCGCGTTTTATTGGATTCACTAGGAAGTAAGGATTGGTTTAAGTCTTCTTGGCCTGGGCGTTTTAGGAAGGCGGGCATCCAAGTAACTGAAGCCTTGCCAATTCAGGTGGGTCGCTTTCAGTTCAGACGCGCTGATTTGCGTTTGCATCGAAAGATATTTGTGATTGACGGTGCTGTTGTTTGGACTGGAAGTATGAACTTGGTTGACCCTCGAACTTTTAAGCAAGATTCTGGAGTGGGTGAGTGGGTCGATGCCATGGTGCGTATTGAAGGGCCTGTCGCATCACAGTTTGAGCTCACATTCTCTTTTGACTGGAGTGTTGATAATCCAAAAATTACCCACTTTGATGATCGTGAGCCGCCAGTCTCTCCACATGAAGGCGGCGCATTAGCACAAGAGTTTTCATCTGGTCCAGTGTACCGAGACGATATTCTTTATCAGGTGCTGTTATCGGCCATCATGGATGCGCGCGAAGAGTTAACTATTACTACGCCTTACTTTGGCCCTGACGATGGCTTACTTCAGGCTTTGATGGCGGCTGCTGCACGCGGAGTAGAAGTTACCTTAATCGTCCCTAAACTCAATGACTCCAAATTGGTTGCTTGGAGCAGCAGGAGCTTCTATGATGACTTACTCAACGCGGGGGTGAGGATTGCGGAGTTTCATGGAGGCTTACTGCATACCAAGAGCCTGTTAATAGATAAGAGAATCGCGATTTTCGGCTCTGTGAACTTTGATCAACGCAGTCTGCGCCTAAATTTTGAGATCAGTCTTATTGTTTATAACAATGATTTCTGCTCTAAGCTTGAAAAATTGATTAATTCTTACTTGGCGCAATCTGATTTTGTGGATTCAAAAATTTGGGCTAAACGACCACGGTGGCATCATTACCTCGAGAACGCAGCCCACCTTACATCACCATTGCTTTAGATCGCTCCGCTGGCGCGCATGCTGGCGATTTCAGTTTCTGCTAAGCCAAGCTCTTTGAGGATGGCGTTGGTATGCTGTCCCACGGATGGAACAGGATCCATCCGATATTCGTAGCTATCGTTCAATCCTGGGGGGAGCAGAGCAGGAATATCACCATTTGGAGTTCCCACTTCGGTCCAGCGCTTGCGGGCCTTTAATTGCTCGTGTTTCCACAAACCTTCCATGTCATTCAGATGCGCATTGGCAATTTGAGCCTTCTCCAATCTAGCAATCAGTTGTTCGGAAGTAAGTTTGCTAAAACAGGCATTAATAATCTCGAGCAACTCAATCCGCTTTTCATTGCGTTTAAAGTTTTTATCAAAGCGCTCATCTTTCGCAAGCGAAGGATTTTCGAGAACGATTTCGCAGAACTGTACCCACTCACGCTCATTCTGAAGACCTAACATTACAGTTTTACCGTCACCTGCCTTAAAAGGGCCGTATGGGTAAATGGTTGCATGCGATGCACCGTTTCGAGAGGGTGGGTTTGCCCCTTTGTAGGCGTAATACAGTGGAAAGCTCATCCACTCACTCAGTGCTTCGAGCATAGAGATATCAATCACAGTGCCTTTACCAGTTTTACCTCTTTGCAGTAGCGCTGCCAGAATGTTGGTATAGGCATACATGCCGGCTGCAATATCTGCAATTGAGTTTCCAGCTTTACTAGGCGTCTCAGGGGTGCCAGTAATCGACAGAAAGCCTGCCTCACTCTGAATTAAAAGGTCGTATGCTTTTTTATCGCGATAGGGACCATCATTGCCGTAACCAGAGATGGCGCAAAGGATTAAGCCAGGGTTATCTATATGGAGTGCTTCGGGAGTAAGTCCCATGCGGGCTGCAGCACCCGGGGCCAAATTTTGGATAAAAACATCCGCTGTCTTTAGAAGATTCTTTAGTACTGCTAATGCTGATTCCTGTTTGAGGTCGAGCGTTAAGCTTTCTTTCGAGCGATTAACCCATACAAAGTGCGAGGAAAGTCCTTCTACTTGCTGATCGTATCCTCGTGCAAAGTCGCCATCACCTGGGCGCTCAATCTTAATAATGCGTGCACCAAGGTCAGCTAGCTGTCGAGTACAAAATGGCGCTGCAATTACATGTTCTAGTGCAACAACAGTAATTCCATCTAAGGGGCGAATGTTCATATTTGATATTCTAAATATGGATTAGAACGATCTTGGTAAACCAAGAATATGCTCGGCAACATAGGAGTAAATCAAATTCGTTGAAATTGGTGCCACTTGATAGAGGCGAGTTTCTCTAAATTTACGTTCTACGTCATATTCATTTGCAAAGCCAAAGCCGCCATGGGTTTGAAGGCACACGTTTGCCGCTTCCCAAGATGCTTTAGCAGCTAAGAATTTGGCCATATTCGCTTCAGGACCGCAGGGCTGGTGATTATCGAAAAGATCACAAGCCTTAAAGCGCATTAAGTTTGCCGCTTCCGTTTCGATATAGCTATCTGCAATCGGAAATTGAATTCCTTGGTTTTTGCCGATTGGACGATCAAAGACCACGCGATCATTGGCATAGCGACGGGCGCGGTCGATAAACCAGTAGGCATCACCAATACATTCGGCTGCAATCAGCACGCGTTCAGCATTGAGTCCATCCAAAATGTATTTAAAGCCTTGACCTTCAGTGCCAATCAGGTTTTCAGCAGGAATTTCTAAGTTATCAAAAAAGACTTCATTAGTTTCATGGTTCACCATATTGGCAATAGGACGAACTTCCATGCCTTTACCAATGGCATCTTTAAGATTGACGATAAAGATCGACATGCCTTCTGATTTACGTTGCACTTCACTAATAGGAGTAGTGCGGGCCAATAGAATCATTAAATCAGAATGCTGAATGCGAGAGATCCAAACCTTCTGACCATTCACAACATACTTGTCACCTTTTTTAACTGCAGTAGTTTTCAGTTTAGTAGTGTCGGTGCCAGTGGTCGGTTCGGTTACAGCCATACTTTGTAAGCGCAACTCACCAGTAGCGATTTTGGGGAGATACATTTTCTTTTGCGCTTCGGATCCATGACGAAGGAGCGTGCCCATGTTGTACATCTGCCCATGACATGAACCAGAGTTGCCACCAGAAAAATTGATTTCTTCCATGATTACGGAAGCATCCGCAAGACCTAATCCTGATCCACCATATTCCTCTGGAATCAAAGCAGCCAGCCAGCCAGCCTCAGTCATGGCTTTGACAAAAGCCTCGGGATAGTCGCGTTCGTGGTCAATCTTTTGCCAGTAGGCCGAATCAAAACTACCGCAAAGATCACGCAATGCTTCGCGCATCTCTTGATATTGATCAGGTTTAGGAATGGGGTGATTCATGAATGTCTCGTTTTATAGGATTGATGTGGCAAATACTGCTAGCATTAGTTTAAGCAAGATTTGAAATTCTTGGAGAATTGATAAAACAAGGCAAAATAGACCAATTAGGGTTAATGAATCCTTCGAAAGCAATACATAAGGGGTATGCGTTTTATGGAGCACGCACTTGCGCATTTTTTTGGTTGGTTTGGGATGCCCTCAGTTGGCTTGCCTGCGGTATTTATCAGTGCTTTTGTTTCGGCAACATTACTTCCGGTTGGTTCAGAGCCCATTCTTTTTGGCTACATCTCTCTCAATCCTCATCTATATTGGGTTGCTATTTTTGTAGCAACCGTTGGCAATACCATGGGCGGTATGCTGGATTGGTGGCTTGGCCTCATTGCCCGTAGGAGTATGAAATCGGTTGGAGAGCCAAAAAATGAACGTCTCAAGGACTGGCTAGAGGCATGGGGCCCAAAAATTCTGTTACTTTCTTGGCTGCCTGGCTTCGGTGATCCCTTATGCCTTGCTGCTGGATGGTTAAAGCTTGCTTGGCAGCCGTGCTTGATTTACATGTTCATCGGCAAGTTGTTTCGTTATCTCACTTTAACTTGGCTTCTGACTTTGGTGCCAGATAGTTTCTGGCACCAGCTGGGACATTGGTTACACCTGATTTAATGTAACCAGATCAAGACTTTAAACGGCGCAATACTTCTGTTGAATCTCATCGTTATTAAGTAGATTCTGTGCGGTGTCATGAAACACAATCTCGCCTTGATCTAGGATGTAAGCACGGTCAGAGATCTTTAAAGCTTGTTGCACATTTTGCTCCACCAAGAGAATCGTTAAGCCTTGCTGCTTAAGTTTGGCGAAGAGCTCGAACATTTCTTCCACCAATACCGGCATGATCCCCTCAGAGGGTTCGTCTAATAGGATTACTTTTGGTTTGGCAATCATCGCGCGGGCAATGGCTAACATTTGTTGTTCGCCGCCTGACATTGACGTTCCATCTTGGTGGAGGCGTTCTTTGAGTCGCGGAAAGGTTTCAGCAATTTCATCTACCAGTGCACTCATATCGCCACGGTTCTTTTGGGCGATGACCCCAAGTTCTAGATTCTCTTTAACGGTAAGACCAGGAACAATGCGACGATCTTCTGGAACGTAAGCTAGGCCCAAGTGGAAGCGCTCGTGTGCAGGTAGATCCAAAAAGGATGTGCCATCGATCGTTGCTTTTCCTTGGCGTTTTGAGAGTAGACCCATGAGTGAGCGCAGAGTAGTGGTCTTACCAGCACCATTGCGACCCATCAAAGTCACAATTTCTCCTTTGTTTACCTCTAGGGAGATGCCTTGCAAGACGTGACTGCGGTCATACCAAGCGTTTAAGTTTTCAATATGCAACATAGCTGACTCTCAATTAACCTTGACCTAGGTACACGCGACGTACCTCAGCATTATTTTGAATTTCTTCTGGGGTACCTTCGGCCAAGAACTCACCATGATGCAAAACAATGATGCGTTTGCATAAGCCCATAATGAGTTTCATCTTGTGCTCAACTAAGATGACAGTGCGCTCGCTTGCTAGGGTACGAATGAGCTCCATCATGACTAAAGTTTCCTCAGGAGACATGCCTGCCGTAGGTTCATCGAGAAGCAAAAGGCTAGGGTTGCAAGCCAATGCCATCGCTATTTCAAGCGCACGCTGTTGCCCATGTGCTAAATCCCCAGTTTTCTTGTTGCGAAGATGCTCTAAGTTCACACGGCGCAATAATTGATCAGCAACTTCAATCGGGCCTGGATAGCTTTGGGCATTGCGGAGAAAGTTGTAACGAGCAGTTTCCATCTGCGCAGCTACACGAACGTTTTCATGAACAGTGAGTTGTTTAAAGACATTCGTAATCTGGAAGCTCTTGGAAATACCAATACGAGCAAATTCATGTTGCTGCATGCCAGTAATGTCTTTGCCATTGAAGAGTATTTGTCCGCTTGTTGGAGGGAAGGCGCCACTCAAGACATTAAAGAAAGTACTCTTGCCTGCACCGTTAGGGCCAATAATGGCTGTTAAGGTGCCTGGCATAAAGCTTGTTGAAACATTCTGAAGTGCTTTGAATTTCCCAAAACTTTTACTGACGTTGCGCGCTTCAAGAATAGGAGTATTTGTTGTGCTATTCATTATTTAGAATCCTGATGAATTTGTAGCTTGCTCAGAATGGTTCCCCAAATACCCCTGGGGAAGAACAGCACAAAGAACATAAACACTAAGCCAATGACTGCCATCCAGTGCTTTGTAAAGGTGGTCACTACATCCTCGAGGTAGAGCATGACGGCTGCGCCAACGAAGGGGCCAAAGAAGGTGCCCATGCCACCAAGAATACTCATCATCACAGCTTGGCCAGACTGTAGATAGTGCAATGAGTCAATTGGTACGATTGAAAGATGTAGGGCACGTAATGAGCCCGCTAAACCGCAAATGGCAGCCGACAAAATAAATACCAATAACTTAGTTTTAGCTACGTCAAAGCCGCAGGCAGAAGCGCGCTTTTCGTTTTCACGTATTGCTTCCATCACAGCACCAAGAGGTGAATTGAGGATGCGAGAAATGAGCCAAATAGCCGCCACCACAAAAACGAGAATGATGTAGTACTTCACCAAAGGATTCAGAAAATCTACTGGGATGCCGAAGATATTGAATGAGTCAACACGTACACCGCGCAGACCATTTTCTCCGCCGGTCAAACTCTCTGCTTTGTAGAAGATGTAATAAACGATTTGACCAAGCGCTAAGGTCACCATGGAGAAATAAATTCCTCGGGTACGAATAGCTAGGAAACCCATGATTAAGCCGCCAATAGCAGCGCCAATCACTCCAACCAAAATAGCGGTACCCCAACCTAGGCCATAGTGAACAATGCCGATACCAGTGAGGTAGCTACCGATGCCCAAGAAGGCTGCGTGACCAAAGGAGAGCAGGCCCATGTATCCAAACAGCAGGTTAAAGCCCATGGCAAATAAACCAAAGATGAGGATATTAATAGCCAATGCCTCATACGGCATGATGAAGGGAAAGATTGCTAAGAACAGGGTGCTCGCTAAGACACGATGACGAGCAATAAGTTGAAAAAATGCATTCATAAATATACGGAGCCTTAGCCCATCGTCCCCGCTTTACCAAATAGACCTTGTGGCCGAATCAACAAGACCACAGCCATCAATACAAAAATGGACAGTTCAGCAAGGTCCGGGAGGAATAAAGAAGTCATGCTGTAAACCACGCCAACCAGTAAGCCAGCAACGACAGCGCCAACTGGTGAGCCCATGCCACCAACAACGGTCACCACAAATGATTCAGCCAGAATGGGAATACCCATTTCTGGATTTACTGAACGAGTAGGGGATGCCAAGATTCCAGATAGGCCGGCGATTGCGCAGCCTAAACCGAAAACCAAGAGCCAAACCTTAGCAATATCAACACCAAGTACCTTGACGATCTCTTGATCAGCAGCACCGGCTTTGATGATGAGGCCGTAGCGCGTCTTCTGAATAAAGAACCACACACCAAAAATAATGACTGCAGTTGCGGCAATTAAAAAGAGTCTATATTTGGGGAAGAAACCAATGCCCACATTAACGGTGCCACTCAGTCCATCGGGAGTAATCGATGGCAGGCCTTCAATACCAAAGGTCACGCGCATGACTTCAATTAATACATACGACAGGCCAAAAGTGAGGAGTAATGGGTAGTCAAGACCCCTTCCGTAGAGCGGCCTCACTAAGAAGCGCTCAGTGACTAAACCAAGGCAACCAGTTAACAATGGTGTTAGCACCAAACTAAACCAAAAATTACCAGTAACGCCTAAAAAATAGACGCCCAAGAATGCGCCCACCATAAAGAAGGCACCATGTGCAAAATTCACGACATTGAGCATGCCAAAAATAAGGCACAGGCCCAAGGCCAAAAGAGCATAAATACTGCCAAGGGCAATGCCCGTCAGCAGTTGCATGCATAAAAGTTCAAATGTCAGACCAGTCATAAATGTACTCAGAAAAACTCCCCAAGACCCAAGGGTGCAAGGGGAGTGATCCAGGGAAGATCAAGTGATCCTCCCTGTTTTTGGTATCAGGCTTTGTGGCCTAGCTCTGCGCAAGAGCGCATGTTCTTCTCAGTAGTAGGTTCAATAGTCAGAATATTAAAGACGTCATACTTATCTTTCATGTTCTTTGATTTGGACTCTACGATGATCACGGTTTGAACGGCTTGGTGATCACACTTGCGATAGTACTCAGGACCTTTGTACCAGTCATACTTCAAGTTCTCCATCGCAGAAACCACTTTCATGGTGTCGGTAGATTTGGCAATCTTGATAGACGCTAAAACACTCTTCACGCCAGCGTAACCTAATGCACCATAGTCAGAGGGAACCGAGCCGTTATACATTTTACGGAACGCGTCGTTAAATGTTTTGGCTGTTGGAATGCGATCTTCCAAGCCCCAGTAATATGAAGTGCCGCCAATGATGCCTTCAAAGGCTTCAGGACCACCTGCAAGACGTGAGGTGTACAACAAGACTGGAGTCACAATCTTCATGCTGGATTTAAGACCAAAGTCGGTGCATTGTTTTGCGGCATTGACCAAGTCACGGCCAAAGTTACAGAGCACCAAGATATCTGGATTCAGCGCTTTAATACGTGGCAAGAATGCGGAGTAGTCAGATGCACCCAATGGATGGCGAATATCAGCCAAAGTAGTTGCGCCCATTTCCTTACCGGCACGCTCGAACGCACGAACCATCTCGTGACCATAAGCATAGTCAGCTGTTAGGAACACAATCTTTTTACCAAAACGAGGGATAGAGTAGCGTGCTACTGCACCTGCAGTCATAGTGGGGTTCAATGCCTCATGGAATGTATAGACACTCCAGTCTTTTGCTTCATTAATTGCATCCGATTGGCTAATCGAGTTAAAGAGCACTTTGCGTTCTTTGCACACTGCATTAATAGAAAGTTGAGTAGCAGCAGAAAGTGAGCCAACAACAAAGTTCACCTTATCTTTTTCAATCAACTCGAGCGTACGAGTAGCCGCTTCGCCTGGATTGAGTTTGTCATCGCGTACCAATAATTCAGCTTTGCGACCATTAAATCCACCAGCATCATTAAATTCTTTGATCGCCAGTTCAGCCGCTTTAACTTGGTCTTGCGCTTCAGCGGAGAAGGGGCCGGTTAATGGAGTTGGGAAACCAATTTTGATCGTGTCAGCCTGTGCATTGGCAACATTGAGCCAAAGTGGTGTGCTTGCTGCGGCAGCGCCACCAATTAACATCTTTCTTCTGGTTTGATTCGTTACTTTTTGTTTCATGGTTGTCTCCTCCATATAAAACTTTGATTAAATAAGAATACTTTTTTGTTTATCAAATCTTAACTGAATGCACCTTTTAATGGGCGGATTCAGGCACTGCTCTCCCTTGGGCTAATAAATCACTAATGTCGATAGCGGTTTCTGCCATCACAGTGCCAGCATTGCGTTTGAGATTCTCGGCATCCCTTGACCCCTTGCTTCCCTGTGCCTGCATATAGCGCCCTAAATACTGAGCGCGAGCAACCACTTGTTGACCTAACTTGAGGCGCTCATCGCTATAGGCTTGCAAAGCATCTGGAGTGGCACCCAAGTTATTAATATGCTTAGCAATGACCATTGCCTCATCACCGGCTTTTGTTACACCCATGCCTACATGTGGTCTACCGACAAACGCGGCATCGCCCATGAGAGCTATTCGGCCAAAGACGATTTGCTCAGAGCGCACGTCATAAATTGCTTGCAAAAAAGGAGCGGCAGTCTTCTCTAATATCTCTGCGTATTGAGGTGCCAAAATTTCACGCGCTACTGTCCGCATATGCGCAATATGCTTCCAAGAAACTTTTAATGGTGGAATGCCAATAGGATAGTAATGGCCATCATCATCAGTCAATAAACTAACAAGCTCTTCATTCTCGGAAGCAGGTCGATACCAAACAAAGTTGTAACGACGTTTACCAGGTCGAGTGTCATTACCAGAGCCTGCGACGGGATAGCCTAGCATCTGCTCTCCATTTGGAAGGCAAAACCCAAAGTAATCAAAGAGGGTGTCCAGTGTGTACTGAGAGAGACAGGCTTCATCGCAGACGCCGCGCCAGGCAATGTAGCCGGCGTATTCAGGCTGAATTTGGGGAGCGACTTGCGCTCTCACTCCAGAGCGAATGCCATCGGAGGCAATTAATAGATCCCCAGAGTATTCGCTGCCATCTTCGCAACGTACCTGAACTGATAGGGTATCTTGCGATACCGCTTTTACTGCTTTGCCTTGTAGATAGCGCCCAACTGGGAATGCCTCTTTGAGCATGTGATAGAGGCGACTCCAAGAGGTGAGGATTTGTGGCAATTCTATTTCGCCTAGGCTTTGGCCGTCAGAGCCCAAAGTTACTCGCTGAGTCACTGGTACACCAAGTGTGTGATCGACTATCACGCCCGCGGCACGCAATGCCTGAGCAAGTGCATCGTGTGTCACGATGCCTGCGCCACGACCATCAAGGGAACCAGTAGCTTTTTCTAGAAGTGTGACGTCATGGCCTTGGCGTAGCAAGATATTTGCTACGAATAAACCTCCCAAGGAGCCGCCCACAACTAGTATTTTTGCCATCGGTATTTCCTTATGCGGCCTTTGCGTCTAGCGCTGCTTTTTCTTCGGCTGGGTAATTGAGCTCAATCACAACACCATTAGGATCATCTAGAAAAATTTGATGCAGTTTCAGTACAGGAACTGTGCGCTCCCGATAAGGAATATTGAGTTGTTTTAACAATGCAATCTTTTCTTCAAGTCCATTTGCAAAAAAAGCAATGTGATCTACAGCGCCAGAACCATGCAATGAACTTGGATCGCGATCACCAAGATATTTTTTCAAACCATTTGGGTCATTCTTATCTATTGCAATCAGGTGTAGAACTGCATTTGCATAGCTATCATGAGCGCCGTTGTAGAGCCAAACACCTGGAAAAGGAAAGTCTGGTCTAGGGCCCACTGTTAAGCCCAAGACCTTACTAAAAAATTCTGAAGTTTTTTCAATCTCTAGGCTACGAATGGAGAAGTGATTAAGGCTTAGATTGGACATGTTGACCTTTTCAATTAAGCAAATAGGGTTTTGGCGGAATGTAGGTAAGACTGAACGCGATCGCGAATGATTTCTTGTTCGGAGTTGGGAATATCTGGGGCATAGATGGCTTGGCCATAGATCCAGCGGCGCATGCCGATATAAAAGATGCCACCATGTAAGCCCATCAAAAATTCCAGCTCGCGCTCGGTTGGCTTTGGCTCTACGGGCCGTTTGCAATACTTACGAGTCTCACGAATGAGTCTTGGTAATAAACGCGAGCGGAGCATTTCAAAGAAACGGTCACTGATTGAATGGTCACTCAGACCAGAGAACATCAGAATACGTACGAAGTCATATGTGAGTACGGTATTGGTGTAGTCCAAATAGAAAGCGTTGAACTTTTCCTCCGGCGTAAGTTTGGGGTCATCCAATAATTCTTCCCACTCTGTTTTCCAGCGAGATTCAAAAACTTCCTTATAGACTTCTTGAATTAATGCCTCTTTAGTTGGGAAGTAGTGATAAAGCAGGGTATGCGTAACACCCAGTTCTTTCGTGAGATTGCGCAGCTGGCCATCAATACCGTATTTAGCGAAAAATTGGATGGCCCGATCTAATATTTGACGTTTGCGATCGGCAGTGTTCATGCGCCGACGTGCTGGCGTTAAGGATTGGGCCGGATTTTCGGTCTGATTTGGGCTAGAAACGCTGTCTTCGCTAAAACGCATGGGTTCTCAGGGTTTATCCGAATTTGGACTTATTGACCAAAAGTTAAATAATGGTACATTGTTGAACAATTGGTAGATAAGACTCTATCCGTACAAACCCCAAGGAAGCTAAATGGAACTGAATGGCGAACAATTAATAGCCGCCCCAATCCCTGATGTGTGGAGGGGGTTGAACGATATTGATGTGCTCGCCAAGTCCATCCCAGGGTGCGAAGAGATCAGTCGAGTCTCGCCAGAAGAGGTGCACGCCAAGGTGATGTTCAAGATTGGCCCAGTGAGAGCCCGATTTTCCGGCAAGCTCTTACTGAGCGACATCATCCCAGACCAATCTTGCTCTATGGCTTTTGAAGGGTCAGGGGGTGCTGCAGGATTTGCTAAAGGTAAATCTCGCGTGGAACTCAAACAAGCCGAAGGCGGCACTTTAATTTCATATACGACTGAAGCTTCCATTGGCGGAAAGCTAGGTCAAATTGGCGGGCGCTTGATAAGCGCTTCTGCAAAAAAAATTGCGGATGACTTTTTTCAAAAGTTCGCACAAGAATTAGGCGGGGAGACAGCAGCGCTGGAGTCTAGCGCTGGTAGTGAGTAAAAAAGTAGTTCAAAAATAAAAACAGCAGTTGTAGTACAAAAGAAATTAAAAGTAAGAGTAGTCAATATAAAAATAGCCGAAAAGGCTTACTTCAATTGGCGGTGGAGGAGACGTAATGAAAGCAGCAGCATTTGACTATGTAAAGCCGAAAGCTTTAAACGAGGCCTTGTCTTTGCTGGAGCAGGGTGGCGATGACGCAAGATTAATTGCTGGTGGACAAACCCTCTTGGCGACACTCAATATGCGACTGTCGGAGCCAAGCATCTTGATCGACATTACCGATGTTGCAGAGCTCAAGGGTATTTCTGTGGTGGGGGACGCATTACGCATTGGCGCTTTAGTCACCCATACTGAAATCGAAGATTCTGATTTAGTTGCCAAGCATGCGCCGCTCCTGAAAGCAGCAGCGCCTCATATTGCGCACCGTGCGATTCGTAACTTAGGAACCTGGGGTGGTTCGCTTGCCTATGGCGACCCTGCCGCTGAGTGGCCTGCTTGTAGCTTAACTTTGCAAGCCACCATGGTGATTCATGGCCCTAGTGGCGAACGCAAAATTTCTGCAAAAGATTTTTTTATTGATTTGTACACCACCTCCCTAGAGCCGGATGAGATTTTGGTGGCGACTGAAATTCCACTTGCCAAAAGTAATCAAGTTTTTTATTTCCATGAACTCGCAAGACGCCATGGGGACTATGCGGTAGCTGGATTAGCAGCTGTAGCTGAAAAACAAGGAAATGTTTTGAGCAACTGCGCATTTACGTTCTTTTCAGTCAGCTCCACGCCAGTGATGGCAACGGCCGCTCAAGATCTTGTTAATGGACAAGCTCTCAATGATCAAGTGATCGCAAAGGCAGTGGAAGCTGCGCGTCAAGAGATTGATGCGATAGCCGATATCACCAACAGCGCAGAAGCGAAGACCCATTTAATTGGTGTATTGCTTGAGCGTGGTCTTAAGCACTTAGTAGCCTAATTACTCAGATTGTTCGGAGATTTGAAATGAGTTTGAAGAAAAAAGTATCAATGACGGTTAATGGCGTTACTGTAAATGCAGAGATTGAGCCACGCCGTCATTTAGTCGATTTCTTGCGTGAGGATTTACATCTGAAGGGCCCTCACCTAGGTTGCGAGCAGGGCGCTTGTGGGGCTTGTACTGTCAAGGTGGATGATCAAATCATTCGTGGCTGTTTGTTTCTAGCTGTTCAGGCTGATGGATGTGTGGTGGAAACCGTTGAAGGCCTCACCAAAAATGGTGTGCTGGCTGATCTGCAAGAATCATTTATGCGCCACAACGCGATGCAGTGTGGATTCTGCTCTTCAGGTATGTTGTTGGCAGCTGCAGAGTTGATTGAAATGCAGCCCAAGGCGAGTCGTGAAGAAGTCCGTGAATGGATCTCTGGAAATTATTGCCGTTGCACTGGCTATCACGCAATTGTCGATGCCATCGTTGACGTGCTTGATGCCCGTGCAAAGGGTCAGAAAATTAAACCTGTCGTTGCTCACGCTTAAGGGATTTGGAAACGCATTATGAATAAGCCAAGCGATTTAAAAGGACTCGTTCTCGACCCCGTCACAAATGATCAGCGCTATATTGGTAGTAGTGAACCAAGGCATAGCGCTCGCCGATTATTGGAAGGTCAGGGCACTTATATTGATGATATTCAATTGCCACGCATGGGCCATGTTGTCTTTTGGCGATCACCAGTAGCGCATATGAAGATTGGCAAGATCCACACGGAGCAAGCCAGCAAGATGCCAGGAGTACTGGCAGTGGTTGATGGTGTGCAGATGGCCAAAATTTGTAAGCCTTGGGTTGCAACCCTAGGCCACTTAGCTGGTATGAAATCCGCACCTCAACATGCTTTAGCAATTGATAGAGCTTGCTGGCAGGGTGAACCTGTGGTGGCTGTAGTTGCTGAGACCAGGGCCCAAGCAGAAGATGCTTTGCAGCTGGTTGACGTAGAGTGGGAAGAGTTACCTGCTGTCATCTCGATGGAGTCTGCATTAGATCCTAAAACACCATTAATTCATCCTGAGCTTGGCGATAACTTGTGTTTCACTCGTAGCTTGGATGTGGGTAATGTTGATGAAGCTTTCGCGAACGCTGATGTAGTGGCTGAAGCCACATTTGGTTTTGGTCGTCACACGGGTGTCACGTTGGAGCCCCGTTGCCAAATTGCGGATTACAACCCAGGCGAGCGTCGCTTGACGGTATATCACTCGCAACAAGCACCCCACATGATGCAAGACTTGTACTGCCGTCAGTTTGGTCTATCAGAATCAGATGTGCATGTGATGTGTAAAGACGTTGGCGGATCTTTTGGCATTAAAGTGCATGCCTATCCAGACGATTTTGCAACGGTTGGTTTGGCAATGATGCTTGAGCGCCCAGTCAAGTTTGTGGCCGATCGCTTGGAATCTTTTACAAGTGATATTCATGCGCGTGAGCATCGTATCAAGGGTCGAATTGCTGCTAATAAAGCGGGCGATATCCTCGCTTTTGAAATTCATGATTTGACTGGTATCGGCCCTTACTCCATGTTCCCTAGAACCAGTGCGATTGAAGGCAATCAGGTGGTGAACTTGGTGGGTGGCCCGTATAAACATCAAAATTATCGCGCACACTTGGATGTTGTCTTTCAAAATAAAACACCTACTTGCCAATATCGTGGCGTAGGACATCCGATTGCCTGTGCGGTCACTGAAGGTTTGGTGGATTTAGCCGCACAAAAATTACAAATGGATCCATTGGAGTTTCGTAAACGGAACGTGATTCCCGATGATGCGTATCCATGCTCCGGAATCTCTGGTATCAAATTAGAAGTTCTGTCTCATGAGCAATGCTTGCGTACGATTGAAAAAATGATGGATTACCCAGCATTACGCAAAGAGCAGGCCGAGTTGCGTAAGAAGGGCATCTATCGCGGCATTGGTTTTGCTACTCTTATTGAGCTGACTAATCCAAGTCCTGCGTTCTACGGCGTTGGTGGTGCACGGATTGCTTCGCAAGATGGCGCCTCAGTTCGACTGGATCCAAGTGGCGTAGTTTCGGTATTGGTTGGTGTTGGCGAACAAGGTCAGGGTACTGAAGGCATCTATGCGCAGATCGCCGCTGATGCAGTCGGTGTATCCATCAACCAGGTGCGCATTGTTACAGGGGATACTGATGTAACCCCATACGGCGGCGGTACTTGGGCCTCGCGTGGCGCTGGTGTTGGCGGCGAAGCAGTATTGCTAGCTTGCCAAGCCTTGCAAGAAAATATCTTGAAGCTGGCGGGCGCGATTTTGAATCGACCTGTTGCAGATTTAAGCGTGCATCGCAGCCATGTTCTTGATAAAGCGTCTGGCGAACAGTTATTGCCTTTTAGCGAAATCGGACGTATTGGATATTTCCGTACCGATACTTTGCCTGCAGGTTTTTCTGCAGACTTAATGGTGACCCGTCACTACACCCAAAAAGATTACCCATTCATCTTCACCAACGGTGTACAAGCTTCCTATGTTGAAGTAGATCCTGACACTGGCTTTGTCAAACTGCTGAAGCATTGGGCAGTGGAAGATTGCGGTCGAGTCATTAATCCGATGTTAGTTGATGAGCAGGTTCGCGGTGCGATTGTTCAAGGTATTGGCGGTGTTCTCTTTGAAGAGTGTCTCTACGATGAAAGTGGTTTGCTCCGTAATGGCAGCATGGCTGATTACCTTGTGCCGATGGCTAATGAGATGCCAGACATTGAAGTCGCGCACGTCGAAACCCCAACCCAATCATCCAAGTTGGGCGCAAAGGGTGCAGGAGAGGCGGGTACGGCTGGGGCTCCAGGCGCAGTACAAAATGCTATTAATGATGCTTTGGCACCCTTTAACGCTACGGTATTTGATCAGCCTATTACCTGCGAAAAGATCCTGCGGGCCCTCAAGAAAATCTAGTTTTCTGGGTTTACTGTCCTTCTTTGTGCATAAGCCCGTTATTGGGCTTTGCACATCCTGTAACATCAAGTTTTAAGGATGCCCTGGCTTAGGGTGCCCACTAGTTAACTTGATACGGTAAATAATATGTCTTCATTAAAAGGTAAAACAGCTCTAGTTACAGGCTCAACTAGCGGCATTGGTTTAGGTATGGCAATTGCGCTAGCCAAACAGGGCGCCAATATTATGGTTAATGGCTTTGGTGAAAAAGACGAAGCGATTGCCAAGATCAAGGCATGTGGCGTAGAAGTGGATTACCACGGTGCTGATATGAGTAAGCCTGCAGAGATCGAAGATCTCATTAAGCAAACAGAAAAGCGATTTGGTTCAGTAGATATTTTGATCAATAACGCAGGCATTCAGTACACAGCGAATATCGAAGACTTTCCAACCGATAAGTGGGATGCCATTATTGCGATTAACTTAAGCTCCGCGTTTCACACAACACATCATGCGCTGCCAGGCATGAAGAAACGCAATTGGGGTCGCATAATCAATGTTGCCTCTGTACATGGCTTAGTCGCTTCAACTCAAAAGGCTGCTTATGTTGCCGCTAAGCATGGCATCGTAGGCTTGACTAAGGTAACCGCACTTGAAAATGCACGTACTGGTATCACTTGTAATGCGATTTGCCCAGGTTGGGTATTAACGCCCTTGGTTCAAAAGCAGGTGGATGCACGTGCTGAGCGTGAGGGGATTTCTAATGAAGCTGCTAAAACTGCTCTCGTATCTGAAAAGCAGCCTTCGGGCGAGTTTGTGTCACCTGAACAGTTGGCTGCGCTCGCAGTATTTCTCTGTGGTCCTGACACCTCTGAAGTGCGTGGGGTAGCTTGGAATATGGATGGCGGCTGGACTGCTCAGTAAGTAGATATCTCAGAGTACCGAGCTTTAAAGAATAACCGCTAGGTAACGCATAGCTTACTCAGCGGTTATTTTTCTATCCGCAATAATCTTGCCCCACATCGCAGACTGGCTCGCAATATATTTTTGTAAGTCTTCACGGCTTCCGGGATTGGGGGTTAAGCCGTGCTCTGCTAATTGTGCATTTGTCGCTTTATCTTTAAGGACTGCTACTAGTGCTTTATTCCATTTATCCAAAATCACATCCGGAGTTTTAGCGGGCGCAACAAAAGCGTACCAATTGCTGGCATCAAAGCCTGGATAACCCGATTCTGCAATCGTGGGCACATTGGGTAGCGTAGGTGCTCTTTTTAACCCAGTGGTTGCAATTGGAATAAGCTTGCCATTTTTAATGTAAGGATCAGCAGTAGCTAGGGCTGAGTAATAAGAGGACACTCGACCACCAAGGAGATCCACCATGGCTGGGCTGCCGCCCTTATAGGGTACGTGCACGGTATCAATATCCGCACGAACGTTTAAGAGCTCGCCCTGAAGGTGGGATGCTGATCCGCTGCCAGTAGAGGCAAATGTGATCTTGCCTGGATTCTTTTTGGCTAGTGCGATGTACTCTTTAAAGTTTTTCACACCCAGTTCCGGAATAACCACTAAGACGTTCGGAAAAGTGACACCCATAGTCAACGGCGCTAAATCTTTTTGCGGATCATAAGGTAATTTCATCAGATGCGGTGCAATTGACAGCGGTCCAATTGAGCCAAACAAAATTACCGATCCATCTGCTGGAGCAGTAGCGGTGTAGGCATGGGCAATGTTGCCGCCTGCACCGGGTTTGTTATCCACAATGACATTTTGTCCAAGATCTTCACTCAGTTTTTTAGCGATGACACGAGCAGCGCTATCGGCAGATCCGCCTGCCGCAAAACCGACCACAATCGTGATGGTTTTTTTGGGCGGGAATTCTTGGGCGTAACTGATGGAAAAGCATCCTAGTACCAATAAGGTCAGACAAGTAACTACTTTTGAAAAAGATAGGGAAGGCATATTTTGTCTCGTTTGAATGATTGTTTTTTGCTTATTTTGCACCCCAAACTGGGCTAAGTCACTACCGAAATCGCAATTTTCAGGAAGAATTCAGAATTTTTGGCTACCTGAACAAAGCTCCCAGAATCGTTTATAGTTACATCGCATTCTTATATATAGGAGATCCATTCATGGCTTCAATTTTGACCTCATTGGGACGCACAGTGTTTGCAGGTTTTGTGCTCCTCGTTTTAATCATTCTCGCTTTGGGCGGTAACTTTAGCTCTGCTGAATTGCCTTTCGTATTCCGTTGGTTGCATGTGATGTTTGGTGTGATGTGGATTGGTTTGCTCTGGTACTTCAACTTTGTGCAGATCCCTTCCATGCCAAAAATCCCTGATGAGCAAAAGCCAGCGATTGGTAAAGTTATTGCTCCAGCAGCATTGTTTTGGTTCCGTTACGCAGCACTCTTCACAGTGCTCACAGGTTTGATCGTTGCAACATTAAACGGTTACGCTCATCAAGCCTTCACATTGCAAGCTCCATTCCGCGCGATTGGCTTGGGTATGTGGATTGCTTTGGTAATGGCATTTAACGTGTGGTTCATCATTTGGCCTAATCAGAAACGTGCTCTTGGCATCGTGACTGTTGAAGCGGATGTAAAAGCTAAGTCTGCACGCGTAGCGATGTTGACATCTCGCTTGAATACATTGCTTTCTATCCCAATGTTGTTCTTGATGGTTGCTCAGTCTCACAACACTACTTGGTTTGTGATCGTTTCTTAATCGCACCCAAAGTACTAAAGAAAAGGCCCGCGATGCGGGCCTTTTTGTTTGCTGACGAACTAGGTTTAAGCCAGAATAGCTGGTAATTCCTTAGTAAGGGCGCCGCGCTGTGCGGTGGCGGTACCCATTAAAACAAATCCCAAGAGCTTGCCATCATTAGACTCAAAACGTGCCTCAAGGCCGCCTTCAACGGGATTGGTTTTCCACTGACCAGTAGCACCTTTGGCTGGTGGTGAAACAATTGTTGCTAATGCAGGTGTTTTCACCATCACTGGCATTGCGGGATAGGTGAGGGCGGTACGCTGACCTGTCAGTGTGACTGCCAACGCTCTAGCTGCTTGTATGATGGGCATCACATATGGAAGCACTAGACCTTCTACTTCTGCGCAATCACCAAGCGCATACACATGCGGCATATTGGTTTCTAATTCGCGATTGACTTGAATACCAAGGTCTGTAGCAATACCAGATGCTTTAGCAAGATCTAGCCTAGGCCTTAATCCTACAGCCGATAGAACCACATCACTTGAAATAAGAGTGTCATTGGCTAAGGTGATATTGAGTTGATCATTGGTGCGATCTATCGTCTGAACTGTCGTGTTGAAGTGCCAGCGTACACCCGCAGCACTCAATTTGTCTTGTAGATCAGTAGCCGCAGTCTTCGGAATTAAACGCCCAAGAGCTTGTGGTGCCAGGTCAATCACATCGACTTCGTATCCACCTAAAACTAGATCATTAGCAAACTCACAGCCAATCAGGCCTGCACCCAGAATGGCAATCTTCTTCTTGCCGTTAATAGCATTACGAAACTTTGCATAATCCTCAAGATCATTGACGGTCAATACTTCATTGGCCGCATTGCCTTGCAGTGGCAAACGGATTTGATCGGCGCCTAGTGCCAAGACAAGCTTGCAGTAGGTAATTTCACCTTTGCTAGTGCTGATGACTTGTTTAGCGCTATCGATCGTAGTGACATCAGTTTCAGACAAGATGTTGAGCTCTAATTGAGTAGCCATTCCATCGGCTGGTGTCGAAATCAATTGAGTAGCATCTTTTTTACTGGCGAGGGCCGTTGATAGCATCGGTTTGGAATAAAAATATCCTGGCTCTTTTGTTACGAGCGTAATCGGAATTTCTTTATTGAGTTTACGAATCTCTCGTATAACGGTATACCCAGCCAATCCGCTGCCAATGATGACGATCGCGGATGAGGATTGTGACGTATTTTGATCCAAGACTAGGCTCCCTAGTAATGCGTTAAATGAGGTGATTCAATTGCTTGAGTAATGACCGCTGGTTTAAATCTGAACCATCTCAAAGTCTGATTTTGCTACGCCGCAGTCAGGGCATTCCCAGTCTTCTGGGACATCAGCCCAAGCAGTGCCTGGGGCAATTCCGTCTTCTGGTAAGCCTTTAGCTTCGTCATAGATAAAGCCACATACGATACATTGCCATGAGTTCATGTTAATTCCTTTAGTAATAGATATCAGTTTAAATTCAGTTGAGTTTTATTTCTTGCCAGCGCTTATTTGACAGCAAACACTTTTGCTTTCTCTAAGGCCTGCTTATAGTGGTTAGCATGACGCTCTTCCACATTTGCCAAGGCTGCAAAGCGTTTTGCTGCTTTTGCTAATACCGCCTGAAACTGCTCGGCATGCTCTTTGGATTCTGCAATTTGCTCATCAATTTCTTGAATAGCCGCAGCATTTCCTTCCTCAACAGCAGTTTTTCGAAAAGAGGGGTACATCTCGGTGTACTCGTAAGTTTCACCTTCAATCGCGATCTCTAAGGCGCGGGCTGGAGTGATCGTGTTAGCAGGGTAGAGTAAATCTAAGTGACCGAATGCATGCATGACTTCTTGGTCTGCAGTAGCTTCAAAGATCTTGGCAGTTTCTTCATCGCCAGCCGCGCGTGCTAACTTCGCGAAGTAACGATATTTGACGTGAGCCATAGACTCACCGGCAAATGCGGATTCCAAATTTTGGATGGTTTTAATTTCTGGACGTGCCATTTCGATTCCTTTACTTAATGTTTAAAAAGTTTGTTGGGTTTGCGTTACCGCTTTAATTGCTTACTCAACCATGGAATAGATTGTGGGCTTGAGTTCATAATCAGTCCAATGAATAATTATGCTACTATTTATCAAATTATTCGATAAGGAGGCATTATGGCCTATTTACCGTCATTAAGGCAGCTTAGTTATTTGGTTGCTTTAGCCAAAGAACTCAATTTCACCCGAGCAGCAGAGGCCTGCTTTGTAGGGCAATCCACATTGAGCGCTGGTTTGAAAGAGCTAGAGGACGGCTTGGGCATCAAACTGGTTGAGCGGGATCGTCAAAATGTATCGATTACGCCTGCTGGTTTAGAAGTGCTTGAGCGCGCTAAAACAATTTTGACTGCATCGGAAGATTTGGTTGAGTATGCGGGTGCCTCAGGTAAGCCTATGACAGCGACGATTCGTTTGGGGGTGATTCCAACAATTGCACCTTTTTTATTACCAACCGTTTTGCCGGAAGTTCGCAAACGCTTTCCAGAACTCAAAATTACCTTAAGAGAAGATCTCACGGCAAATTTATTATCTAGGCTGGCTGATCATAAGTTGGATTTCGCATTAATTGCATTGCCTTATGATGTCAGCGGCCTTCTCGTAGAAAAATTATTTGACGACCCTTTTTGGTTGGTAGCACGCGAAGGTGATCCAGCACTCAAGGGTAAAGAAGTTACCTTACCTGCCAAAATGGCTGAGCGCTTATTGCTTTTAGAGGAAGGGCACTGCCTGCGAGAGCACAGTTTGCAGGCATGCAAGAAGGCGGACATTCGGAAAGATGAAGGCATGGAGGCTACTAGCTTGTTGACCTTATTGCAAATGGTGGAGTCTGGCTTTGGTATTGCCTTGCTTCCCGAAATGGCTGTGAAAAGTAGCTTGCTCAATAATAGCGACCTCGTTGCTAAAGCGATGGCGCCGCCGGCCCCTAATCGGGTAATTGCACTAGCTGCGAGATCCTCTACTGCACATACTGCAGAATTTGCGGCTCTAGCAGATTGCATTCGAGAACGACTTGGAGCGAATCTCAATAAATCGAAGTAATTGCAGCAAAGTTATTCAAAAATGATTAGAGTCATTCTTGTTGTCTAAATATCCATAAAGAAAGTAATTCATGTCCGGTAAAGAGATCATGTTCACCCCAGTTAAGTTGGGCTCAATTCAATTGAAGAATCGTCTTGTCATGGCTCCGCTAACAAGGATGCGTGCAATTGCTGGCGATGTTCCTAATCCTTTGGCAAAAATCTACTACGCACAGCGTGCCAGTACGGGCCTCATCATTACGGAGGCTACCCAAATTTCACCATTAGGAATGGGCTACCCAGCAACGCCAGGCATTTATTCACCAGAGCAAACAGCCGCCTGGAAAGAGATCGTGGATGCCGTGCACGCCAAAGGCGGCTCCATCGTCGCGCAGTTATGGCACGTAGGGCGTATTTCCCATTCCTCATTACATCCTGAACAAGGGGTGCCAGAGGCCCCATCAGCAATTGCTGCTTCAGGACAAACTTATGGAGCGGATTGGAAGTTGCATAACTATGAGACACCGAAAGCGATGACGCTTGATGATATTGCGCGTCTGTTGAAAGAATTTGAGGCAGCCGCCAAGAATGCAAAGGCAGCTGGCTTTGATGGCATTGAAATTCACTCAGCTAATGGATATTTGTTAGACCAATTCTTGCAAGATAAAACTAATCAACGTAGCGATCAATACGGCGGTTCGATTGAAAATCGATTGCGTTTATTGGGCGAAGTCATTGATGCGGTAAGCAAGGTATTTCCAAGTGATAAGGTCGGCGTGCGCCTTTCTCCTTATGGCACCTTTAATGATATGGCTGACAGTGATCCAGTAGCTTTGTTTACTGCGGCGATCCATAAGTTAAATGCATATAACTTGGCGTATGTTCATATGATAGAGCCTCGCTCGACCAGTGCCGGTGGTGGCGATCAGGTTTTTGAAGATGCACCAATTACCTCAGAAATGTTCCGCAAATCCTATCAGGGTAAATTTATTACTGCGGGTGGATACGATCAAGCTATGGGTGAGAAAGTATTAGAGGATGGCCTAGCTGATGCAGTGGCGTATGGTCGCTTGTATATTTCTAATCCAGACTTAGCAGAGCGATTCCAGCGGAATGCTTCTCTAAATCCTTATAACCGTGCAACCTTTTATGGTGGGCAAGAAGTAGGCTATACCGACTACCCGACCCTTTAAAAACTGCAGCACATAAGATGCTTGTATAAACCCCGTCAAAGTAGGCGGGGTTTATTTTTTGTCTTCAGGATCTTTGAGGAGACCGTAATGATTGGCTACCAGCAAAAAGGCTAAAGAGGCGCAGCCCATCGCAAAGAATTCCCATTGATGCAGCATGGCAGTACCAACAACAGTCATTAACACTGTCCAGCCAATCGCCATCTTGGCTTTTTTAGATAGTGGTTTCATCCCAGGCATTCCTTAAGCGTGCGCTTTAATTTTATTTAACATGCGACGAAGTGTATCGTCTTTCACGACGTAATGTTGCCACAAGCCAGCTAGCGCATGAAGACCAATTAAGAAATACAAAGAGTTTCCTAAAAACTCATGTATATCCTCGACGATTTTTTTCATCTCTGGATTAGGGGTGAATAGTTGTGGCCATACCAATCCAAAGAAATGAATTGCCTTGCCAGCATATTGAAAATACAGGATGCCGAAGATGGGTGCTATCAATAGTAGGGCGTACATTAGCCAATGCATTGCTTTGGCTAAGGAAGTCAATACAGGTTTTGGATTTGTAGGGCTTGGCACACCATATTTAAAGCGAACCACTAGGCGAAGAGCCATGGCAACGAAAATGAGTTGTCCAAAGACGCCATGGATAGATTTACAAAGTTCGCGTGGTTCGCTGCCTTTGGGGAATTGCCCTTTGAGTTCAATGGCAATAAAGGCTGCAATGACCAGCAGGAATACAAACCAATGCAGGAAGATGGAAAAAGGGTGATAGCGAGTTTTAGACATACTAGGGCTCTAATGTGGGTAGATTCATCATAAATGATAATGAATCTCATTAACAATAACAACCCTAGGGTTAATTCCCCGCAATGGGGCTTTTCAGTGCCTAATTGAGCCTTACTTTGGCGCTCAGCTCGCTGGCTGGACCTCTTTTATCAAGCTGAGATAGTCGCAAGGCCTCAGCCTCAAAATCAAGCTGGCCAGGATGAAATTCTTCATCGTTTTGGAGATGGATAACATAAGTCCAAACCAATTCACGTCCACGGTTCTTAAATACATCAACTACACGTTTCATGGTTACCGCCTATTTGATAAATCTTGATTACTTGTTGAAGATGAATTTGTCGGACTCGTCTTGGGGTTTAAGTTTTGCTTAAGGGTAATAAGATTGCGTGGCTCAATTCGGATCACCCCGCCTCTTGGACTATCGATGTCAGCAATTAAGAAGAATGAAACTGCGGTGACAAAGGGGAAGATCATGAACAGGCCAATATTTTTCTTAAAGTTGCGAGCACCAAAGCCAACTAACATATTTGCGCATAAAGCAATTGCTGCCATCAGCGCCCATGCGGGGTAGGGGATGCGATTCCACCAAGCTGCTTGTACATAACCTTGAGAATTCAAAACATCGTTCATACCGGATAAGACGAGAGCCATTGTGGGTGATGGGTGAGTGCGGGCTATAGGGAGAACTTCGTTCCAGAGTGCGTTTTGAAGTTCATCTGTTTTTTGGTGGATTTCCGCAATCTTCCCTCTACTCTGCCTTGAGTAAAAAAGAATACGCTGATCTAGGTATTGATTTAGCAAGTCTTTTGTTCTTGCTGAGGCATTTTCAGGAAGAAGGTCCACTCTGAGGTATTCGGTGCCAATTGCATTCGCTTCGCCTTCTTCGAGGGTTTCACGATTGTCATGGCGATCAATAGCCATTGAAAAGGTAAAGCCAATGATGAGCGCCAATAAAGTCAGTGTTGCCGTTTGAATAACACCTAGATCTTCAGAGGTTTCCGTATCTTTAGTGCGATAACGGCTTAGTACTGCATTTCCAAACCAAACAGACAAAGAAAAGCAAAGGAAAGAAATTCCAAAGACTAAAACGGGGTGGTTAAGGAGATAAGAAATTTAGAAAGTTCCTGGATATAAGATATCTTTGGTCACATTCTGAATATCGCGATGACCTGTAAAGGCCATAGTGATATCTAACTCGTTGTGAATAAGCTCTAAGCACTTGGTAACACCTGCTTCACCCATGGCGCCTAAGCCATATAAAAATGGGCGACCAATCATCGTACCGCGAGCGCCTAATGCCCAAGCCTTTAGAACATCTTGTCCCGAACGAATTCCGCCATCCATCCACACTTCAATATCTTTACCAACAGCATCCACAATTCCTGGTAAAGCCTTGATACTAGAAATTGCCCCATCGAGTTGACGACCACCATGGTTAGAAACAATGAGCGCGTCTGCGCCAGAGTTTGCTGCTAGACGCGCGTCCTCTTCATCCAAGATACCTTTAATGATGAGCTTGCCGCCCCAGAGTTTTTTAATCCACTCCACATCACCCCAGTTCAGGCCTGGATCAAATTGCTCTGCGGTCCAAGAGGAGAGAGAAGACATATTACCCACGCCTGTAGCGTGACCGACGATATTACGGAAGGTTCTGCGGGGCGTCATGGCCATACCTAAGCACCAGCGTGGCTTAGTAGCCATATTGATCATATTGGCGATAGTCAGTTTTGGAGGGGCTGATAAGCCATTCTTTAAATCTTTATGGCGTTGCCCCAAAATTTGCAAATCGAGTGTCAAGACTAATGCAGAGCATTTAGCCGCTTTTGCGCGCTCAATGAGGCGTTCAATAAAGCCGCGATCTTTCATGACATAAAGTTGAAACCAAAATGGTTTGGTAGTGCGCTCTGCCACATCTTCAATCGAACAAATACTCATGGTGGATAAACAGAAGGGCACGCCAAACTTCTCGGCAGCTTTAGCTGCCAGAATTTCTCCATCGGCATGTTGCATACCAGTGAGACCAGTTGGCGCTAGCGCTACAGGCATTGCAACCTCTTCGCCCACCATCGTTGTTTTGGTGGTGCGATTGATCATATTGACCGCTACCCGTTGACGTAATTTGATTTTCTGAAAATCAGACTCATTCGCGCGGTAAGTAGATTCTGTCCAAGAGCCAGAGTCGGCATAGTCGTAGAACATCTTGGGGGTACGTTTTTGGTGGAGAACCCGCAGGTCTTCGATATTGGTGATGATAGGCACAGTAAATCCTTATTTAATAGGCTCTATCTTAGCAATACCAAGAATTTGTTTCTACAATGCTAGGGTATCCCTATTAATAGCGCCTTCACTGGGCGCCCTCTACTAACGATTGCATGCCGAAACTGACTTTTGCTACTGCCGCTTATCTATTGATCGCAACAGCCTTATGGGCTGGAAATGCGATTGCAGGGCGTTTGTTGGTAGGAAGTGTGTCGCCAATAACCTTGAGCGCAGTTCGTTGGGGTTTGGCAGCCTTACTTTTATTGCCCTTAGGTTGGCGTGTATTTAAACCAGAAAGCGCCCTATGGCAAAACAAGAAACGTTTCTTATTGTTGGGACTTTTTGGGGTTGGTAGTTATAACGTTCTGTTGTATCTTGCCCTGCAAACCTCAACAGCTATCAACGTAACTTTGATTGGCGCTAGCATGCCAATTTGGATGCTATTCATTGGCGCTGTCTTTTATCAAGTCAAACCAAATATGCTTCAGTTGATTGGAGCGCTGGTTTCGCTTCTCGGGGTTGCAATTGTGCTCACGAGAGGTGAGCTCGCCACACTTCTATCTATGCAAATGGTGATTGGTGATTTACTGATCATGTTGGCGACTATATTGTGGGCCTTCTATAGTTGGATGCTTAGTCGACCAGGAGCTAGTACCGAGCGTCAATGGCCGTGGGCAGATTTCTTAATGGCACAAGTATTGGTGGGTCTGTTGTGGACAGGATTTTTCGATGGGTTTGAAATTGCTACCGGTCATGCCTATCTTGAATTAAATCTCTGGACTGCCTCACTGATTTTATTTGTTGCAGTTGGCCCATCGCTAATTGCCTACCGTTGTTGGGGTATGGGTGTAAGTGGAGCAGGCCCTACAGTGGCAGCTTTCTTTGCCAACTTTATACCTCTGTTTACTGCCATCTTGTCTGCAGCGATGTTGGGTGAACCGCCTCAGTTATTCCACGGCATGGCGTTTGCCTTGATTGTTGCTGGGATCTGGATTTCATCAAGCCAGAGTCGATCTACTAGCGCTTGACCTGCGTCTAGGTAAAAAAGCCAAAAAAACAGTAAAGTAATTTCTTTTCTATCAAAGTCTTGGCCATGGTTGATGTATTGGTGATTGGCGGCGGTAATGCCGCTCTGTGTGCTGCCCTCATGTCGAGGGAGTCGGGCGCCAACGTCATGCTGCTTGAGGCGGCCCCCAAAGTATGGCGCGGTGGAAATTCTTCTCATACGCGCAATATCCGCGCAATGCATGATGAGCCGCAAGATGTGATGCTTGAGTCCTATAAGGAAGAAGAGTATTGGCAAGACGTCTTAAAGGTAACTGGCGGTATCACAGATGAATTTTTGGCAAGATTAGTGATACGCGCCTCCTCTCAATGTCGAGATTGGATGCGTCACCATGGCGTTCGATTTCAGCCGCCACTGTCTGGCACTCTTAACCTCTCTCGTACCAATGCATTCTTTATGGGTGGCGGTAAAGCTTTAGTCAACGCCTACTATCGCAGCGCAGAAAAGTTGGGCGTACAAATTCGTTATGAATCTCCAGTTTCATCAATTGAGATTCGTGATGGAAAATTTATAGCTGCTTATGTCGGTGCTGAGCGCATTGAAGCTAAAACATGTGTTTTAGCTGCTGGGGGTTTTGAGTCCAATCGCGAATGGCTCAAAGAGGCTTGGGGCATCAATCAGTATGGCGAGTCTCCTGCAGATAATTTTTTAATTCGCGGTACTCGATATAACAATGGCGTGCTACTGAAGCAACTTATTTCTCTGGGGGCTGACTCGGTAAGCGACCCCACCCAAGCTCATATGGTTGCCGTAGACGCTCGTGCACCTTTATACGACGGCGGCATCTGCACTCGTATTGATGCAGTTTCTTTTGGCATTGTTGTGAATAAAAACGCGCAACGCTTTTCAGATGAGGGTGAAGATTTCTGGCCCAAGCGCTATGCATTTTGGGGCAGATTGGTTGCGCAGCAACCGGGGCAGATCGGATACTCCATTATTGACTCCAAAGTATTAGGCCGCTTCATGCCGCCGGTATTTCCAGGTGAGAAGGCGGATACCTTAGAGGAATTGGCAGGCAAATTGGGCTTGGATCCTAAAGCACTTCAAGAAACGGTGAAGACTTATAACGCTGCTTGTCGAGTTGGTACTTTCGATCACACCATCTTAGATGATTGTCATACCGAAGGTTTGGAGCCAGCAAAGACTCACTGGGCTTTGCCAATAGACACAGGACCTTTTTATGGTTACGCAGTTCGCCCTGGGGTGACCTTTACCTATTTGGGTTTAAAGACTGATGACACTGCTGCTGTGCGCTTTAAGGGCGTACCCAGTTCAAATTTATTTGTTGCTGGAGAGATGATGGCGGGGAATGTCTTAGGCAAAGGATATGCCGCCGGTATTGGCATGGCAATTGGCACCGTCTTTGGTCGCATTGCAGGAACGCAGGCTGCTAAGGCAGTAAAAAATCAATCTCTGAAGGCTGAATATGCAGCAACTTAATTCGCTTATTCGGGAAGCAAGTGATTTGGCAATGGGAACACCAGAGTCAGAGGCGGATCGTATGCTTCAAATTTGTAATGCTTGTCGGTATTGCGAAGGATTTTGTGCAGTGTTCCCTGCAATGACCCGTCGCATTGAGTTCACGCCGAGCGTGGTTTACTATTTAGCCAACCTGTGCCATAACTGTGGCGCCTGTCTTCATGCCTGCCAATATGCGCCTCCTCATGAGTTTGCGGTAAATATTCCGATGGTGATGGCGCAGTTGCGCAAAGAAACTTATATGAGTTATGCCTGGCCACGCATGATGGGTGAGCTATACAAAATCAATGGTGTGGCAGTAGCGCTGAGTGCCTCAGTTTCAGTGATGGTTTTTCTGTTACTCGCGCTTGCACTAAACGGAAAATTTTTTGGTGGCGTCCTAGATGGAAACTTCTATGCTGTTTTTCCACACAACACCTTAGTTATGATCTTTGGCATCGTATTTGGGTTTGCCATTTTGGCGCTGGCAATTGGGCTCACTCGTTTTTGGCAGGAGATGTCGCCAGGTAGGGCTTCGGGTGGGGCAGTTGCTGAAGCTACTCATGATGCGCTGACTCTGAAGTATCTTGGCGGTGGCCATGGAGATGGTTGCAATAATGAAGATGATGCATTTTCTTTATGGCGCAAGCGTTTTCATCATTTCACTTTCTATGGCTTCATGCTGTGTTTTGCAGCAACAAGCGTCGCAACGATTTATCACTACTTCTTAGGCCTGCATGCACCGTATGCACTCAATAGCTTGCCTGTTATTTTGGGCACGCTTGGTGGAGTGGGGCTAGTAATCGGGCCAGTTGGTTTGCTCTATTTAAATATCCAAAGAGATCCAGCTCATGGGGATCGTTCCCAGAAGCCTATGGATAGAGCATTCATTGTGCTGCTCCTGTTGATTAGCATTTCTGGTCTTGGACTATTGGCATATCGAGATACTGTTTCAATGTCGATCTGGCTAGTTGTCCATCTTGGTTTTGTAATGGGCTTATTTTTGACCATGCCATACGGTAAATTTGCGCATGGCTTTTATAGGCTTGCCGCTTTATTGAAGAACTCAATTGAAAAGCGCCAGAAAAACCATTTGCAATTTGGAGCGGATTAATATTTCACTAGCCATAAAGTATTAGCAGTAAAAATAAAATAAAACAGAAGAAAAGAAAATGAGACTAATTACCTTTACCCGTGCTGGTTCAAATCACCCTGAAATCGGTGCTCGTTTACCCAATCCATCTGGTGATCAAATCCTGCCCTTTGTAGATGTTGCGAAGCAGTTGGGGATTGCTGATTTCCCAGGCGATATGAAATCTTTTCTGCGCGCCGGAAGTGGGGCGATGGAACAGGCCAAGTCATGGGTGGCTAGTTCAGGTGATTACACATCTTTATTGATCAGCCCCAAAGCGATTAGCTATTTGCCGCCAATTACTGATGCCGAGAAATTTCTCTGTGTTGGAAAAAACTATCGTACACACTTAGAAGAGCTTAAGCGTACAAACTTGATTAAAGAGATTCCTCAAGAACCCACCTCATTTATCAAGTTGAACTCTTGCTTGTCTGGTCATGAAGCAAAAGTAGTGCGCCCCAAAGGAATTACGCGTTTGGATTACGAGCCTGAATTGGTTTTTGTGATTGGCAAAAGAGCCTTGGGGGCAAAAAAGGCTGAGGCCATGGATTATGTTGCTGGCGTCACTATTCTGAATGATTTGACTTGCCGTGATTTGCAACTGCGCGAAGTGGCATCAGGTTCTCGTTTTTGGACCGGCAAAAATATTCCAGGCTTTGGCCCTTTAGGCCCTGAGATTGTCACCATTGATGAGATTCCAGATGTCTATAACTTGTGGATGACCTGTTCTGTTAACGGACAAGAGCGCATGCGTGTCAACACAGTTGATCAGATTTGGAAGATCTCCGATATCTTGGAGCATTTCTCTCGCTTTATCCCAATCGAAGCAGGGGATATGTTTTCTACGGGCGCGCCTGGAGGCGTTGCTGTCGGCAAAGAAAATGCTGAAGACTTATATCTAAAGCCAGGCGATGTTGTTGAGTGCGCAATCGATGGAATTTCTACTTTGCGTACCACCATCGTTGAGTAAAAAATGATGAAGCGGATTTGGCGATGGGTATTAATCTTGCTGTATTGCGCGATTCTTGTGCCCTGCATAGCTAACGCAGCTGATATTTATCCATCTAAGCCGATTAAAGTGATTGTGCCGTTTCCACCAGGCGGTGGGGCAGACACCTTAATTCGTTTGATTGCACCAACGGTTGGCGAGTTGTGGAAGCAGTCAATTGTTATTGAAAATCGACCAGGTGCAAGTGGCTTAATTGGCGCTGACTTAGTTGCGCAGTCCCCGGCTGATGGATATACCTTGTTGATGGGTTCTACAGCAGCTGTCACGGAAAAAAATGTGACACAGTTTTCACCAGTGGCTTTAGTCTCAGCCTCGCCATATGTAGTCACTGTGAATTCAGCGTTGAATATCAGCTCCGTCAAATCCTTGATTGCTTATGCAAATGCAAATCCTGGAAAGTTACGCTACGGCTCCTCTGGCCCGGGTTCAGCATCGCATCTTGCTGGAGAATTATTTGCATCGATGGCGGGGGTGACATTGCTGCATGTTCCATATAAAGGAACGGGGCAGGCCTTAACGGATTTGTTGGCAGGACACATTGATTTAATGTTTGCGCCAGCGCAAACCGTGATGCCTCAAATTGAATCTGGAAAATTATTGGCTCTAGCGCAAACAGGGGCTAAGCGTTCAGAAGCATTGCCTAATATTTCAACTGTTTCTGAGGCTGGGTTGCCGGGTTATAACGCAGTAGGTTGGTTTGGATTATTTGCACCCGCCAATACCCCAAAACCAGTAGTGCAAAAGATTAATCAGACCGTCATGTTTGTATTGGGCCAAGAAAGAATTCGCAAGGCAATGTTGGAGCGGGGGAGTGACCCTGCTAGCGGTAGTGCTGAGGAATTTGCTGCTTTTTTGCGTCTAGATCAGTCAAAATGGGCCAAATTGGTCAAGGACAAAAAGGTTGCGGTGCAATAAATGCTTAAATCGGTATCATTTAGGGCTAATCACTGAAATTCCCAGGAAATCACTATGCCAGGCTTACTTCCCAATGTTGATCCAGATGGATTGTTAGAGTTCTCGGTTGTTTACACCGACCGATCTTTAAATCACATGTCTGAAGAGTTCAAACGTGTGATGGTGGATATCTCTAGCGTTCTCAAAGATGCGTATAACGCGAGCTCCGCCGTCATCGTTCCTGGTAGTGGCACTTTCGGTATGGAAGCGGTTGCCCGTCAGTTTGCTAGCAAGCAAAAGTGCTTGGTACTGCGTAATGGCTGGTTCAGTTACCGTTGGACCCAAATTTTTGATTTAGACCATATCTCTGAGGATGTCACCGTCATCAAAGGTCGTCAGCTAGAAAATTCTGCGCAAGGTGTTTTTGCCCCTGCGCCGATTGAAGAAGTCGTGGCTTTTATTAAGAAAGAAAAGCCAGCAGTTGTATTTGCTCCTCACGTAGAAACATCGGCTGGCATCATCTTGCCTGATGATTACCTCAAAGCAGTTGGTGAAGCAGTTCGCTCTGTCAATGGTTTATTTGTTCTTGATTGCATTGCTTCAGGCGCAATGTGGGTTGATATGAAAGCATGCAACGTAGATGTGCTAATCACTGCCCCGCAAAAAGGCTGGAGCAGTTCTCCATGCTGCGCTTTGATCGCCTTGGGTGACAGGGCTCGTGAGCGCATTGATGCAACTCAAAGCAGTAGCTTCTCGATGGACTTGAAGAAGTGGTTGCAAATCATGGAAGCCTACGAAAAAGGTGGGCATGTGTATCACACCACTATGCCTACTGATGCGCTCAAGATTTTGCGCAACGTCATGAAAGAAACTCAGTCTCTTGGTTTTGCTGCTCTCAAAGCTAAACAGGTTGAGCTTGGCACTAAAGTGCGTGAGCTACTTGTTTCTAAAGGCTATCACTCAGTTTCTGCAAAGGGCTTCCAGGCTCCTGGCGTGGTTGTGAGCTACACCAAAGATCCAGATATCCAGTCTGGCAAAAAGTTTATTGCTCTTGGATTGCAAACTGCTGCTGGAGTACCTTTGCAGTGCGATGAGAGACCAGACTTCCGTACATTCCGCATTGGTTTGTTTGGTTTAGAGAAATTGGGCCATGTAGATCGCACCGTTGGTCATCTGGCTGCTGCACTAGAGAAAATTACTGAGGCAGAAGCACAGCCTGCGTAATGCGGTATTAGAAAAACTAAAGGCCATCGAATGATGGCCTTTTTTATTGCCCGGAGAATGTCATTGCCTAGTGAATGCCTTATCGGGCCAGTGGATTTGGAGTCGCTTCACTTATCTTATGTAGCCTGTTGTTATCTACGTGATGAAATAGCTCCGCCTGATCTTTAATCTTCATCACGGTATCTTGTTCATAAGACCAGGTGCCATCATCATGAATATTTACCTGAATGCGAAACTCTACCGTTCTAAAAGCGTAATCTAAAAATGGATTCGATGAGATGCCTGAACATCGATCGTCTTCTTTGGCAATCAATTCAAACTGCCGTGCGTTTGGGATTGCTTTACCCGAAGCCATCGTAATCATTCCGCGTGGAATAGAGAGGGTATGAATAATGCTACCAGTGGCGGGCTCCCATAGCCAATAGCCAACTTGGTCATGATAGGTTTTGACTTGGTCAGGCTTGGTGATATGAGTGTGGTACCTCAAGCCATAAAAGAGTTGAGGCCCATTAGTCTGCGGGTCAATTGGCTGAAGTTCCATGCGCTCTACATAGGCTTGTTTACGGGGGCCATCTGCTTTTGGTTTGACGTCTAAACCACGGACGCCTTCCCAAATCCCCGCCATACCTGTGAGGGGGCCAAGATTGTTGAGGGTATCCACCGAGTAGCCCTGGGGCTCGGTGAAGATATCACTTGGAAAATCACTCATGGCTTACCTTATAAAAATGAAGCATTTATGTCAGATTTTTGAGTATTATTAAATTATCCACAAACCTTCATGGAGAATTGCATGATTTCTCGTATCGCTCGCCTCAGCCTAGTAATGCTTATTTCAGTAACGATTGGTCTATCACCAATCTCTGTAATGGCTGCTGATCCTGCTCCTGCCCCAGCTGCCGCCCCGGCACCAGCTCCAGTAGCTGCGCCAGCACCTGCTGCAGTACCTACCGATAAGGCAGCTGCTAAGAAGGCAAAGAAACAAGCAAAGAAGGAAAAGAAAGCTGAGAAAAAAGCCAAGAAGAAATCAAAGAAAAAAGCTAAAGCTACAGAGCCAGCAGCTCAGTAAGCTTTAATCGATTTCACTTGACCCCTCAGTTGAGGGGCTCAACTTCATCAAAGTCATCTGATTTTTTAAAGTCTGGTGACTTTTTTCTTGGGGCATCATTACGTACTAGCAACCACATGGCAGCCATGACGAGAGCCATCCCAGAAATTTGCATCCAAGTAATTGGCTCAGACAAAATAAAGTAGCCCAGAAAAATAGTGGATACCGGACCTAATATGCCTGCTTGTGCTACCAGTGGAGAGCCAATGCGATTGATGGCAATCATGATTAGCAGCATCGGAATCACTGTGCACAAACTTGCATTGAGAAGGCTGAGCCAGTAGACCTGAGTGGACTGTTCCAATACTGCGCTAGGGTTGTAAAGGGAGGACTGAATCACGCTCAATACTGCAGAAGCAGAGCTGGCATAGACCACGAGACGGACGCTACCAATACGCTTGACCATCTCGCCTGAATCAATCATATAGACGGCGTAACTACATGCGCTGCCAAAGACTAGCAGCATCCCCAACCAAGCATGGATACCAGTCGAGCTCGCATCTTGGATGAATACGACAAATACACCGAGGTATCCGACCACCAGTGCATACCACTGCATCCGCGAAATATTTTTATTTAAAGCAAAGTAGGAGATGAGTAGAACAATTGTTGGGGTGAGATAGAGAACGATGCGCTCCAATCCAACCGAGATGTATTGGAGTCCCAGAAAATCAATATAGCTTGATAAAAAATAACCCAAGAAGCCAAGGAAAAAGAGCTTTCCACGATCAAGCCAAGTAATGGGGTTCATCGGCTTTCTGCGAGACTCCCACCAGTAGACGCCCCAGAACATTGGAAGAGCCATTAACATGCGCAAAGCTAATAACGTTTCTGCATTGGCGCCATATCCAAAAGCCAGCTTGACTAAAACGGCTTTACCCGAAAAAAGCATAGAGCCTATTCCGGCTATCAAAATGCCATAGAGATAAGGTCGGTGATGATGTGCTGCGCTAACAGATTGCATACCGTTTTATAACAGCTTATTAAGTAGGCGTCTCATTTCAAGGATGGTCTCTGAGGGGGTGAGCCCAATAGGACCAACCCCTTTTTGAACCAGGCTATCTGCGGCCATGGCATGGAGTTGAACGGCGATGCAGCCAGCATCCCAGAGATCAAGGTGATGACGTACGCCTTGGGCTGCAATAGCTGTAATGCTACCGGTTAGTACATCCCCCATGCCGCCTGTACCCATTCCGGGATTGCCTGCTTCACATTGAACAGCAGAGTGTAGCGGCCCTGCAATTAAAGTGTGCTGGCCTTTGAGAACAATAATCGACTGTGTGAGGGCGACTAAGTTTTGGAGTGACTGTGAACGGTCTGCTTGAATCTGCGCAGTCGTAGATTTTAATAATCTAGCGGCTTCCCCTGGGTGGGGTGTCAGAATACTTTGACCGGGAAACTGTTGATTGCGCTTTTGTAGTGCATTTAGCAAATCGCCTGAGTCTGCAATCAGATTTAAAGCATCAGCATCAATGATGAGTGGCGCTCTAGGATAGTTTAAGGATGCGATTAGCCATTCAATTGCTAATGCAGAATGACCTAATCCTGGGCCGATCGCAATGACATCAGGCTGACTTTGATTTAATGCTTTTACTGCATCTTCTTTTGCTAGACGAATCATGAGCTCTGCTTGCTCACTATCTGCATGAGCTGATGCGGGGTCAAGCATGTCTATGATGGTCCATCCAGCACCAAGGTAAAGACAAGCTTTGCCAGCAAGTAGTAGAGCACCCGCCATCCCAGGGGCGCCGCCAATTAAGATAGCTTTACCAGCATCACCCTTGTGCTCAGACGGCGCGCGCTTGAGCCGCTCGACTATGTCAGGGGAGTGAAGTACATCTAGCTTGGTAGGTAATGCAGGCATATCAATAGTATCGCTCTGAATCGATGGGGCTTGAGATCATTTTAAGAGAGAGTATGCTCAAGTCATGAAGATTCAATTTCTTGGTGCTGCAGGTGAAGTGACCGGATCCCGACATTCGGTGGTGGTTCATTCGGCTGGAAGGACTCGGCATTTTATGGTGGACTATGGAATGTTCCAAGGAGGGCGTGAGGCCACAAATAAAAACTTAGAGCCTTTACCATTCGCCCCAAAAGATTTGGATTTTATTGTTTTGACGCATGCTCATATTGATCATAGCGGTCTCTTGCCACGTTTGTGTGCACAGGGATTTAAGGGTCCGATCTATTGCACCAAAGCCAGTTATGAGTTACTCAATATTCTGTTGCCAGACAGTGCGCATTTGCAGTTTGCCGATCTTGAGCGGGCAGAACGAAAAGCCAAGCAAGGCAAGTGGCATGGAGAGATGCCGATTGCCTTGTACTCTCGAGAAGAGGTGGAGATGACGCTGACGCAATTTGAGCCCCTTGAATACGGTCAAGTGCTTGAACTTGCACCTGGCATTACTTTGGAGTTTCGCAATGCTGGACATATATTGGGCTCGGCAATTGCGGTAATGGATATTCAAGAGGATGGCGCACAGAAAAAACGCTGTGTCTTTTCAGGAGATATCGGCATGAAAGGTAAGGTGCTTATGCCTGACCCTGATTTAATTTCGCAAGCTGATGTAGTGGTGGTGGAGTCTACTTATGGCGATCGTTTGCATCGCAGCTTAAGCGAGACCGAGGATGAGTTAGTAGAAGTAATCACTTCAACAATGAAGGCCCAAGGTAATGTCATCATTCCTGCATTTGCCGTAGGGCGTACTCAAGAGATTATTTTCTTGCTCATTGACTTGGTGAGAAAGGGCCGTCTTCCGCATTTGGCTATTTGGGTTGACTCTCCGATGGCAACTGCAGCTACCCATTTAACAGAGCGTTACTTCGCCCAACTAGATGTACAAACCCAATCCACCTTTGATTGGTACAAAAATAATCCTAGCGCTGTAGATCTCCGCTTTATTGCAGATGTTGAAGAATCTAAAGCACTCAATAAGATTAAGGGTGGTGCGATCATTATTTCAGCGAGTGGTATGTGTGATGCCGGCAGAATCATTCATCACCTCGCCAACAATTTACCGCGATCCCAAAACGCTATCGTCATAACAGGCTTTCAGGCTTATGGAAGTTTAGGTAGGCGCTTGGTGGATAAGGTGCAAAAGGTAAGGTTGTTTGGTGAGGATGTGCCAGTTAAAGCATCGGTCCATACCATTGGTGGTTTATCGGCCCATGCCGATCAAGCAGGTTTATTGGATTGGTTGCGCGGCTTTCAGTCACCCCCAAAAACCGCCTTCGTAGTTCATGGTGAGCCGGAGTCAGCTTCTGTATTTGCCGAATGTATTCGGGAAGATCTCGGCTGGAACAATGTGATCATTCCTGAGCGCATGCATACTTATGACTGCTAGTTAAATTACTCAGCGACTTTGGCACCCTCAATCTTGTGGCGTTGCATCGCTTGGGCTACAAAACCAGATTGCTTTAATTGGGTAATCACCTCACTTAAGTAGGCATTTGTTTTTTCATATTGAGGTCTTGCTTTCGGAATGCCAATCGCTTGATTGATTACCATAAAGCGCCCTGGCAACATCCGCAAACCATCATACCGTTTGGCATCACTCTCTAACTGTTGCTTCACGCCAGCGGCTACATTGCCTTTGCCTGACATGAAATCATCTATTACCGCTTGAGAACTTGCCGCTCTCAATAGGGTGGCATGTTTGATTTCTCGTGTAAGGTAGAGATCATAGGCGCTACCTTTGCCAACGACGATTTCGTTACTAGCCACATCAACCTGCTCATTATTTTGAATGGGGGAGTTCGCTTTAACCATATAAGCACCTTCAATCTGGATATACGCTGGGGTATAGCTGATATCAGCACCTCTGACTGGATCGATCGCCACAAAAACCAGATCAATTTCACCTGTCTTAACAGCATCAACAGTATTGCCCGCACTTTTAAAGGGAATAAGTTTGATAGGCAGACCAATTCGTTTGCCGATCTCGTTAGCAATATCAATTGTTACACCCTGAGGTTGATGGGTGATGGAATCTTCATTTGCTAAGACGGGGTTGCCTAAATTAATGCCAACACGAAGAGTGCCTGTTGGAGCAAAAGAGGAAATCATTGCAGGGTCAATAGTTTTCATGGGGCGAGAAGTCTGGCTATAGCTAGATTGGGAAATACACAGTATTGCGAGGAGAAAGAGGATCTTCTTCATGAAGCGAGGATAAAAAAACCGCGGCGAACCGCGGTTTTACTTGCTGTCAAATAATTACTTCTTTGCATCAGCCGCAGGAGCTGCTGCAGGTGCAACTGGAGCAGCTGCAGGTGCAACTGGAGCAGCTGCAGGTGCATCTTTCTTGGCTTCTTCAACGTGAGTTGCTTCGGCACCATGTTTTTCGCCGCTCATATCAACGTTGCCGTCGCCCTTGAGGAGTAAATAGGCAGTGGCACCAATTAATACTAGTACCATAATGATGATTGAACGATTGCTCATGGATTTTCCTTCGGTTTAGTTGAAATTCTGCCAATATTAACCCTACTTAAGTCCCCAGTAAATCCTCGCAAGCCCTAGTGCTCCATTCTCTCCATAAAACTAGGTATTAATACTGAGGTTAAAGGTATAAAGGATAAGATGAAAACACATAGATGTTTTAAGGTGTCAATATGAGTCCTAAGCTCCCAACAAATAATGCACAGACAATTACTGAGTTTTTAAATCTTCATAAAACTCAGATGGCTGAGGATGATTCAGCAGACTCTTATAAATTTGCATTTGATGATGAAGCATTTCTCTCTCGTCGAGAAACTATCGGGATTCGTTTTGAGCTGGAGCTATTAAAGCCTGAAATTCTTCTAAAAGAGCATGGTATCGAGCATACTATTACCGTGTTTGGTTCTACTCGCTTCATCAGTCGCGAGCGCGCAGAAGTTCAAGTAAGGGATGCGAAGACTTCAGGGGAGTCGGAAGCTGCTAAGAAGGCATTACTGCATAGTCAGTACTATGAGTCAGCTAGAGAGTTTGGATCCTTAGTGGCTCAGTACAATACAACGCAAAAGCAAGCGGCTGATAAATTACATATCTGTACTGGTGGTGGCCCTGGAATTATGGAAGCAGCTAACAGGGGAGCATTTGAGTCGGGCGATAAAACGATTGGTTTTAATATTAGCCTGCCAAGGGAGCAACACCCCAATCCTTATATTAGTCCAGGCTTGAGTTTTCGCTTTCATTACTTTGCCTTGCGCAAGATGCATTTCATGTTACGAGCAAGAGCGATCGTCGCTTACCCCGGTGGCTTTGGATCTTTTGATGAGCTGTTTGAGGTATTGACCTTAATACAAACTAAGAAGGTAGTGTGTATACCAGTCATCTTGGTTGGCAAGACTTTTTGGAATGAGATGGTCAACTTTAATCAGATGGTGCAATTTGGCGTGATCGATGAGGCTGATATGAAATCAATTCATTTTGTCGAGACTGCCCAGGAAGCCTGGAAAGTTATCCAAGAGTGGTATCAATTGGCTTAGATCTGCCCCTGTCAAAGTAAAATGGCTAAAAGACTATTTATCTATCCATGAATCCGACTCAAGCTAATATCGCTACCGCCCTAGATTTGCCAGGCTACCTCGTAGGTGGCGCCATGTTATTGATAGTCATGATCTTTCATGGCGTTTTGTTGCTGCAGATTGCAAAGCGCTATGAAGTAAAAACTTACTTAGATCTAGCTGAGAAGAAATATCCTGCAGTAGCGCTCTGTTTTTATGCCAGCGTATTTTGTTTATTTCTCACACACATTGCTGAAATTCTGATTTGGGGTATTGCGCTCTTTGTATTGAAACTTATTCCAGGATTGGGTCAAAGCATTCTATTTAGTGGCAGCACCTATACTGCAATGGGTTTTATGAATGACATTCTTCCCGATGGCTGGAAAATGTTAGCAGTCATTATTGCTTTCTCAGGCATGTTCTCTTTTGCTTGGACTGCCTCCGTCATGATTTCAATGACCAAGAATTTTCGTCAAGCCTACACCAAGCTGCATATGAAAAAACTCAATATCTCTTCTGAGATCATTGACCGTTTTGAGTAGGCAATGAGCAAGGCTTGGGATGCCATTGTTGTTGGTGGCGGGGCGGCTGGTCTATTTTGTGCTGGGGTTGCTGGTCAACTCGGCAAAAAAGTCCTAGTCTTAGATCATGCCCCAGTTCTGGGTGAAAAAATTCGCATTAGCGGTGGTGGACGTTGCAAT